>NZ_JBWKFL010000005.1:188079-432361 GCF_056434305.1 Streptomyces sp. NPDC044061
CCCCGTCGTATACCGCAACCAGGCCGCCAAAAAACGGGGAGAAAAAACGGTAAGGTCGTGTCCGGGGGCTTCCCCCGACTCCGGCCCCCCGCCCCCCTGCCGTGGTCAGCGGTTGCCGAGCAGTTCCAGCGTGTCGATCACGCGGTTGGAGAAGCCCCACTCGTTGTCGTACCAGGCGACCACCTTGACGTGGCGGCCGTCGACGCGGGTGAGGGCCGAGTCGAAGATCGAGGAGGCCGGGTTGCCCGTGATGTCGGCCGACACCAGCGGGTCGTCCGAGTACTCCAGGACACCGGCGAGCGGCCCCTCGGCCGCGGCCCGGTACGCCGCCAGCACGTCCTCGCGTGTCACGTCGCGGGCGACGGTCGTGTTGAGCTCGACGATCGAGCCCACCGGAACCGGCACCCGGATCGAGTCGCCCGACAGCTTGCCGTCGAGGTTCGGCAGCACCAGGCCGATCGCCTTCGCGGCACCCGTCGTGGTCGGCACGATGTTGACCGCGGCGGCGCGGGCGCGACGGGCGTCGCGGTGCGGACCGTCCTGCAGGTTCTGCTCCTGCGTGTAGGCGTGCACCGTCGTCATGAACCCGTGCTCGATCCCGGCGAGTTCGTCGAGCACCGCGGCCAGCGGGGCGAGCGCGTTGGTGGTGCACGAGGCGTTCGAGACGATCGTGTGCAGGGCCGGGTCGTACGTGTCGCTGTTGACCCCGAACGCCAGCGTGACGTCGGCACCGTCCGACGGCGCGCTGACGAGCACCTTCTTCGCACCGGCGTCGAGGTGGGCGCGAGCGGCCTTGGCCGAGGTGAAGCGGCCGGTCGCCTCGAGAGCGATGTCCACGCCGAGTTCGGCCCACGGCAGCTGTGCCGGTTCGCGCTCGGCGAGCACCTTGATGCGACGGCCGTCGACGACGAGGACGTCTCCGTCGACGGTCACCGGGCGGCCGAGCCGGCCGGCCGTCGTGTCGTAGGCGAGGAGCCGCGCGAGGGTGGCGGGCTCGGTGAGGTCGTTCACGGCGACGACCTCGAGGTCGCTGTCGCGTTCGAGCAGGGCGCGCAGCACATTGCGTCCGATGCGGCCGAATCCGTTGATGGCGATACGCGTCATGAATGGTGTCCCTTCGGTTTCGCCACCAGGTTCGCGTGCCGCGTCCGTACGGGACAGCGGCGGGATCGCCATGGTTCGAAAGGATCGCGCCAGCCTTGCGGGCCACTCGCCCGTCGCGCCAGCCTTGCGGGCCACTCGCCCGTCGCGCCGGCCCGCGGGCTACTCGCCCTGGGCGAAGGTGCGCCGGTACTCGCTCGGTGTGGTGCCGAGGATGCGCTGGAAGTGCAGCCGCAGATTGGCGCCGGTGCCGAGACCGACGTCCGTGGCGATCTGCTCGACGCTCCGCTCCGAACGTTCCAGCAGCTCACGGGCCATGTCGATGCGGGCGCGCATGACCCACTGCATGGGCGTGTACCCGGTGTCCTCGGCGAAGCGCCGTGAGAACGTCCGCGCCGACACCCCCGCGTGCCGGGCGAGCGCCTCGAGGCCGAGCGGCTCGCCGAGCCGGTGCAGCGCCCACTCGCGGGTGGCCGCGAACCGCTCGCCGAGCGGCTCGGGCACGCTGCGCGGCACGTACTGCGCCTGGCCGCCGCTGCGGTACGGGGCGGCGACCAGGCGCCGGGCCGCGTGGTTGGAGGCGGCCACGCCGAGGTCGCCGCGCAGGATGTGCAGGCACAGGTCGATGCCCGACGCGGCGCCGGCCGACGTCAGCACGCTGCCCTCGTCGACGAACAGCACGTTCTCGTCGACCCGGACGAGCGGATGCTTCGCCGCCAGCGCCCGGGCGTAGTGCCAGTGCGTCGTGGCGCGCCTGCCGTCGAGCAGGCCCGTGGCCGCGAGCGCGAACGCGCCCGTGGAGATCGCGGCGAGCCGCGCGCCGCGGTGGTGGGCGGCGACCAGCGCGTCCACGACGGCCGGCGGCGGGTCGTCGCGGTCCGGGAACCGGTAGCCAGGGATGAAGACGATGTCCGCCCACGCGAGCGCGTCCAGGCCGTGGGCGGCGTGGTACGACAGCCCGTCGCCGCCGGTGACGAGACCGGGCGTGGCGCCGCAGACCCGTACCTCGTACGGCATGCTCGCGCGGGTCGTGAAGACCTGCGCGGGAATGCCGACGTCGAGCGGCTTCGCACCCTCGAGCACGAGAACGGCGACGCGGCGCAGGCGGGACTGTGGCACGGAAAGCAGCGTACGCGCTGATGGGAGGCGCTTTCGACAGGCCGGGGCGCCGCCGGGGACGTGCGCGGCGGGCCGTCGGCGGTGAACGGGGCGACCTCGTGCTCGTGCAGCAGGCCGCGCCCCGGCGCGCGTCACGCGTTGGGATCGAAGGGGATGCCGGGCGGCACGGAGTGCGCCAGGGCGTATGCGAAGTCGCCGTCCTTGATCTTGATGGTGGCCGCACCGAAGTCGGCGCTCAGCAGCTTGTCGCGGTAGCCGGCGGGGTAGCCGTTCCAGCCCACCAGGCGGGGGTGGAACCAGCCGCCGGTCACGTTCTCCGGGGGCTCGTCGTTGGCGCCCGCGAAGCGGAAGTCATGGGTGGACACCCCGTCCTTGTGGTAGACGATCTTCGGGTGCGTGCCGTCGAAGCGGACCGCGGAGCGGGCGGCCACCTCGTAGCCGCTGTGCTGGGACACCGACACGTACTGGACCGTGTTGTCGTTGATCCACACCACGACGTGCTCCCAGTCGTGGGTGTGGCCGACGGCCGCCGGGCCGAGCGTCGCCTGGTCCTTCTCGAAGTAGCTGGCGTACATCAATGCGCACCAGCCGTTGTCGCACTTCTCGCGCGAGTAGGTGTTGGCGTTGGCCAGTTGGGCGTAGTCGTGGCAGTGGCCGTTGACGTCGCCGCCCAGCTTCAGGCCGGGGTTGAGGGTGCCGTCGGCTCCGATGGCCGCGGTCGCGTAGCAGCCGTCGCCGTCGTAGTCGTAGGCGGGCGAGAAGGTCTGCTCCAGCCCGTCGGCGTTCTGCGGCAGCAGCCGCAGGACGTTCGCGTGGGCGCTGGCCGGGACCGCCACGACGAACGTCATCGCGCCGAGCGCGCCGAGGAGGACCTTGGCCAGGGACTTCCGGTTGCGCATGACCGCTCCTTGCCGGGCAGCTCGTGTCAGCAGTGGAGGTCGCCGGTCGGGGCCGACGGGGGAGCGGGGTGACCGGACGACGACTGGAACCTAGGAGGTCTGAACCAATCGCGTCAAGGGCCGTACGAGACACGGGAGTTGTGTGCGGCCCAAGGTGCGCGGAACAGTCGGGTGACTCCTCAACCGCCCTGAAAATGCGACGGGTTGCGCCGCCACCCTGTGCGATGATCGCGGAAACCACGGCAGGTCGGGACGCGTGCGGACGGAAGGACCACAGCATGGCGAGCGAGGCGGCACCGGCCACGGCCGACCCGGATCACGCACGCATCCCCGACACCCCGGCCGGGGGCACGGTCATCGTGCTCAACGGCACGTCCAGCTCGGGCAAGTCCAGCATCGCCAGGGCCCTGCTGGAGCTGCTCGACGGGACCTGGTTCCACATGCCCGTCGACGCGTTCCACGCGATGCGCTGCGACCACCCCATCGCCGACGAGTACCTCCAGGCCGAGATCGACCGCACCGCCAAGGGCTTCCACCGCGCGGTCGCGGGGATGGCCGCGGGCGGCAACGACCTGGTCGTGGACCATCCGCTCAGCCGCCGCTGGCGCCTGCTGGACCTCCTCGACCTGCTCGTGCCCGAGGACACGGTCCTGATCGGGGTCCGCTGCCCCCTGCCCGAGCTGGAACGCCGTGAGCGCGAGCGCGGTGACCGGCAGGTGGGACTGGCCGCCCTGCAGTACGACCACGTGCACTCCCACGGACTGCACGACCTCGACGTGGACACGAGCCTGCTGTCCCCCCAGGAGTGCGCCCTGCGCATCCGTGACTTCCTGGCGGACCGGCCGCGTCCCACCGCCTTCGAACGCCTCGGAGCGACGCTGCGGACCTCGGCCTGACACCGGCCCGGGGTTCTGGAACTCCTCCTTCCCAAGGTGCGAGATGCGCTTGGATGCAACCCCTTTCCCGTTGTGGTGGGACTCGTCCCGGACGGGTACTCGGTGACTCCGGCACAGGCATGCGACCGCCGTGGAGTCACCCGGATGAGCGAGCACACCCCGTCCCGGGCCGAGGGCGACGACTCCGAGGACGCCCCCGGCGGTAACCGGTGACGACCGGCGCGACGTCCACGGGGCCGCCTCCGGTCGCGCCGACGACGAGCGAGCGGACCCGAGGAGGAGACCCCCATGGCACACACCAGCGTCCCCGAGGTGCTGGCCGCGCTCAAGGACGTCACGTACCCGGCCGACAAGGAGCGGCTGGTCACGGCGGCGCGGGACGCGGGCGCGCCGGAAGAAGTGGTGAAGGCCCTGCGCGGCATCCCCGCCGAGCGGTACGCCGGCCGCGAGGACGTGGCCCGGTCGGTCCGTGCGGACCCCGACTCCGAGCTCGACCTCACCGCCGCACAGCGGGCGGAACAGGCACGGCACGGCGGCAAGCCGGGGCTGTCCCAGCATCTGCGCGAGGAGCCCAGGACCCCGATCCAGGAGGAGTTCGGCCGCTGAGGCGGTGGCGGGCGGCCGGTGCCCCGGGCGGCGCCCGCCCTTGACGCTCCCCGGGCACCGGCCTAGCTTCCCCACGACCGGACACGTCTGGACAGGTAGGTCGGCGATGACGCATCCGCAGGAGCCCCTCGACGGCAGAACCGGCGGCCGCCGGATCCAGCTGGAGACGCACGGACTCGACGTGATCGGGGACGCGGAGCGCAAGGGCACCCCGCGCATGCTGTTCTGGCCCTGGTTCGGGGCCAACGTCTCCGTGCTGGGCCTGAGTTACGGCGCCTTCGCCCTCGGCTTCGGCATCTCCTTCCGGCAGGCCCTGGCCGCCGGAGTGATCGGCATCGTCGTCTCCTTCCTGCTGTGCGGCTTCATCGCGGTCGCGGGCAAGCGCGGCTCGGCGCCCACGATGGTCCTCAGCCGCGCCGCGTACGGCGTCCGGGGCAACCGGCTGCCGTCCGTGATCTCCTGGATGCTCACCGTCGGCTGGGAGACCGTCCTCACCGCACTCGCCACCATGGCCACCGCCACCGTCTTCGGCCGGCTGGGCTGGGGCGGCGGCACGGGCACCAAAGTGGTCGCCCTGATGGTGGTCGCCGCGCTCACCGTGGTCGGCGGTGTCATGGGCTTCGACCTGATCATGCGCCTGCAGACCTGGATCACCGTGATCACGGGCGTGCTCACCGTCGTCTACGTCGGCCTGGTCGCCGACCACATCCACTGGAGCACGGTCGGCGCGATCCCGGCGGGCTCCGCCCAGGAGTTCATCGGCGCGCTGGTGTTCATGATGACCGGCTTCGGGCTCGGCTGGGTCAACGCCGCCGCCGACTACTCCCGCTATCTGCCCCGCGGCTCGTCCAGCCGGGGCGTGATCGGCTGGACCACCTTCGGCGCCTCCGCGGCCCCGCTGCTCCTGCTGGTCTTCGGCCTGCTGCTGGCCGGCTCCTCCGAGCAGCTGAGCAGGGCGATCGCGGCCGACCCGATCGGCGCGCTGACCACGATCCTGCCCACCTGGTTCCTGGTGCCCTTCGCGGTGGTCGCGGTCCTCGGCCTGGTCGGCGGCGCCGTCCTCGACATCTACTCCTCCGGACTGGCCCTGCTCTCCGCCGGCCTGCGCGTGCCCCGCTACCTGGCCGCGCTCCTCGACGGCGCTCTGATGATCGCCGGCGCCGTCTACATCGTGTTCTTCGCCGGCACCTTCCTCGGCCAGTTCATGGGCTTCCTCACCACGCTCGGCGTGCCCATCGCCGCCTGGTGCGGCGTCATGCTCGCCGACCTGGCGCTGCGCCGGCGCGACTACGACGAGGGCGACCTGTACCGCCCGCACGGGCGCTACGGCGACGTACCACTGCTGCCGCTGCTGCTCACCCTCGGAGCCACCGCCGTCGGCTGGGGCCTGGTCACCAACACGGCGGCGAGCTGGCTGACGTGGCAGGGCTATCTCCTGGAGCCGTTCGGGCTCGGCGGCAAGTCCGGCGCCTGGGCGTACGCCAACCTCGGTGTCCTCGTCGCCCTCGCGCTCGCCTTCCTCGGCACGCTGCTGCTGGGCCGGGGCCGGGTGCGCCGGCAGGAGGCTCGGGCGCCGAGCCCCGCACCGAACGAGGGGGTGTACAGCGCATGACCCCCACGACCACCGTGCCCGGCCTGCTGGCCGTCATCGACATGCAGCGCGTCTTCGCCGACCCCGGGAGTCCCTGGGCCACCCCCCGGTACGCGGACGCGGCCGCGGGCGTACGGCGCCTGCTGCCGGCCTTCGGCGACCGCGTCGTCTTCACCCGCTTCCTGGCACCCGAGAAGCCCACCGGGGCCTGGCGTTCCTACTACGCCCGGTGGCCGTTCGCCCTCCAGCCCCCGGACGCCGGACTGTGGCGGCTGACCGACGAGTTCGCCGACCGGGACACCCGCGTCGTGAACACCACCACCTTCGGCAAATGGACCCCCGAACTCGCCGGCCATGTGGGCCCGGACCGCCCTCTGGTCCTGGCCGGCGTCAGCACCGACTGCTGCGTACTGTCCACCGCCCTCGCCGCGGCCGACGCCGGCACCGAGGTACTGGTGGTGGCGGACGCCTGCGCGGGCGTGGACGACGACTCCCACGTCCGGGCCCTGCAGGTGCTGGACCTCTACCGGCCGCTCGTCCGGGTCACCACCGTCGACGACGTGCTCGCTCGGACCCGGCCATGACCGGGGTTCCCCTCAAGCACCAGAAGATCAGCCGGATCCTCGCCCGGGAGATCCGCGGCGGCCACCGCCCCGCCGGAGAGCGGCTGCCCGGCGAACACGCCCTCGCCCAGCGGTTCGGCGTCAGCCGTACGACCGTTCGTGCGGCACTCGCCGAACTGTCCGAGGAGGGCCTGATCACCACCCGGACCGGAAAGGGCTCCTACGTCCTCTTCGACGGCCGCCCCCCGGACGACCGGCTCGGCTGGGCCCGCCCCGTGGCCCGGCAGGGCCTCGGGACCCGGGTACGCACCCTCGCCGTGCGCGAGACGCGCGACGGCGGGCTGGCCGGCGAACTCGGCCTGGAACAGGACGCGTTCGTGTGCGTGGAGCGGACCCGGGAGCTGGCGGCGGACGGCATCGTGGTGGCGTACGAACGCAGCTTCCTGCCGCCCGTGCCGGGGATCCGGGAACTGCCCGCACGGGGGCTCGGCGAGGACTCGCTCACCGAGGCGCTGCGGCGGGCCGGGCTGCGGCCCGACCACGGCGAACAGCGGGTATGCGGCCGGCGGATCGACGCCCACGAGGCGAAGCCGCTGCGCAGGCCGCCGGGGGACTGGTTCCTGCACACACGACGCACCAGCCGGGCGGCCGACGGCGCCTTCGTCGAGCACGCCGACACCCTGCTCGACCCCGACCACTTCCAGCTGACCCTCACCTTCGGCTGACTCGCTTCGGAGCCACGACGAGGCCGCCGTCCGGCGCCGTGAGCGCGCCGGGCCCCGCCACCGCACCGGCCGCGGCCGCCCTCGACGCGTCCTCGCGCCGGGCACGCTCGGCACCCGGACGGATCCGCTCCGACACCGGGGCCAGGAGCACCGGCCCTCCCCGGAATCCTCACGCATGCCCCCTGCTCCACCGGGTACGCGAGGCGGGAGCACGCCCGGGCGACCGCCCGAGCGTGGCCGTACGACCGCCGCAACCTGGGGATCTGCCATGGAGACACCCGCACACGACGAACTTCCGACGCCGGCCCAGCAGGCGCTGGACGCGCTGGCCGTGAACGCCGAGGACCAGGCCGCCCTGGACACCCTCGCCCACAGCGACGTGCTCGTCCCGGTGCCGGACGACGCGCTGGACGGGGACGGCGCCGAGTCCTCGACTGTCGCCCTGCCCGTCCTGGAACAGGCCGGCGGCGATCCGGTCGTCCCGGTGTTCACCTCCGAGGGGACGATGGCCGACCTGCTGCCATTCGTCTCCCGCTACCGCCTGATCCCGCTCGGCGCACTGGCCTCCCAGTGGCCCGACGACGATCTCTCCCTGGCGATAGACGGCAGCTCGGACCACGGCCTGACGCTGACCTCACAGGGGGTGCGAACCCTGCTGGCGCGGTGAGGCGCACCAAGCGGAATCCGGGCTCCGCAGGCGACAAAATGCCCCCATGGAATGGATCTCCGGCGTAGCCGGCGGACTGGTCCTCGTACTGGTCCTCAGCAGCATCCTGCGCACCCTGGTGGTGCCGAGAGGCCTCTACTCGGCGCTGGTGTTCCGGCTGTGGTGGCTGCTGCGCAGGCTCCTCAGGGTGACCGCCCTGCGCGGCGGCTACGACGCCATCGACCGGGTCCAGACCTGGCTCGCCCCGCTGATGCTGATCGGCATGCTCGCCACCTGGCTCGGCGGGGCCCTGCTGGGCTTCGGCCTCCTGCTGTACGCGGTGTCCCCGCTGTCCTGGGCGACCGCCTTCCGTGAGGCCGGCTCCAGTCTCTTCACGCTCGGCTTCGCGAGCGGCGCCCGGCTGAAACTGTCCGTGCTCGACTTCCTCGCCGCGGCCACAGGTCCCGTCCTGATCGCCCTCCAGATCGCCTACCTGCCCACGCTCTACGGCGCCTACAACCGCCGCGAACTGGAGGTCACCCTGCTCCAGGCGCGGGCCGGCGAGCCCGCCTGGGGACCGGAGATCCTCGCCCGGCAGTGGCTGGTCGACACAGAGACCGCGCTGCCCCAGCTGTACCGGGCCTGGGAGCGCCTGGCCTCCGACATGGGCGAGAGCCACTCCACGTACCCGATCCTGCTGACCTTCCGCTCCCCGCGCGCGCACCGCAGCTGGCTGGTCGGGCTCGTCTCCGTCATGGACGCGGCCGCCCTGCAGCTCGCGCTGGACCCGCGCGTCGCCCCGCCGGAGGCCCGTCTGGTGCTGCGCGCCGGATTCAGCGCACTGCGCGACATCGCCCGCGCGCTGCGCATCCCCTTCGACCCCGACCCCTCTCCGGGCAGTCCGATCCAGCTCGCCTTCGCCGAGTTCGAGGAGGCGGTGGCCATGATGGGGGCCGCCGGCTTCCGGGCGGAACGCAGCCCGCAGGAGGCCTGGCCGCACTTTCGGGGCTGGCGGGTCAACTACGAGGCGATCGCCTATGAGCTGTGCCGCCGCTGCGACGCCGTACCCGGGCTGTGGACCGGCCCCCGCGACTTCCCCGGCGAACCGATTCCGCCACAGCGGCCGGCGGACCGGCGGCCCGTCTCAGGTCGGCCGGAACTGCCCCCCGTCTCCGAGTAGTCACCCCGCCCTCCGCTGGGAAGATCCCAGCGAGAGGTCCCGTGCCTGTGAAGGAGCCGATGGCCGTGAGGATCGTCCTGCTGGGCACCGCCGCCGGTGGCGGCTTCCCGCAGTGGAACTGCGCCTGCGCGCTGTGCGCGGCGGCCCGGAAGGGCGAACTGCCCTCCCGCACCCAGGAGTGCGCCGCCGTCAGTGGCAACGGCCGCGACTGGTGGCTGCTCAACGCCTCGCCCGACCTGCGTACCCAGCTCATCGCCACCCCCGCCCTGTGGCCAGGTCCCGGGCCACGGGACACCCCGCTGCGCGGGGTGCTGCTCACCGACGCGGAGGCCGACCACGTCACCGGCCTGTCCGAGCTGCGCGGGGCGGCCGGCCTGAAGGTCTACGCGGCCCCACCGGTGCGTGCCGTCCTCGCCCCCGCCCGCGCGGCCCTGGACCGCTACGCCCCCTGGGAGTGGGCCGACAGCCTGGCCGACGGCGGGTTCGTACTGGCCGGCGGGCTGGTCGTCACGGCCCACCGGGTGGGCACCAAGATCCCGAAGTACGTGCCGGCCCAGGCACCCGAGCCCGGCGGCCCGTGGGTGACGGCGTACCGCGTCGAGGACCTGGCCAGTGGGGGAGTGCTGGTGTACGCGCCCTGCGTCGGCGCCTGGACCCCGGTGCTGGACGAACTGTGCGTGTCGGCCGACTGCGTGCTGCTGGACGGCACCTTCTTCGCGGCCGACGAGATGGGCACGGCGGTGCGCACCGGTGCCGGGCAGGCGACCATGGGGCATCTGCCGGTCACCGGTACCCTCGGCTCACTCGAGGCCCTGGCCCGCCATCCCGGTCCGCGCCGGATCTACACCCACCTCAACAACACCAACCCGCTGCTCGACCCCGGCTCCCCGGCACGCGCGCGCGTGGCCGAGCACGGGGTGGAGGTCCTGCCGGACGGCGCGGAGCTGACGCTCTAGCCGGCCCCCTCGGCCAGCATCCGCTCCAGCACGGCCCGCTGCAGCGGCAGTACCTCGGCGTACAGGTCGCGGCCCCTGCTGGTGAGCGCGACCCAGACCCCGCGCCGGTCCTCCGCGCACACCGAGCGTTCGACCAGGCCCTCCTTCTCCAGGCGGCCTATCAGCCGGGACAGCGCGCTCTGGCTGAGATGGACCCGTCCGACCAGGTTCTGCACCCGGCACTGGTCCCCCTGCCCGGGCGACTCGGAGGCGAGGATGTCCAGCACCTCGAAGTCGCTGGCGCCCAGCCCGTGCGGGTGCAGGGCGCGGTCGATCTCGCACATGGTGCGCGCGTGCACCGAGAGGATGTCCCGCCAGCGTTCCTCGAGCCGGGCGTCGGCCGTCTTGACTGCCATACCCGCACCGTAGCACCGATTCGGCCAATCGTTGAGTGTGCAACTAGTGCGGATGCAAGGGGACGTACGGGCCTCAGACCGCCGGGTCCTGGAGGAGCCCCACCAGGTTGCCGTCGGGGTCCTTCACGGAGGCGATCAGCCGGCCGTTGCCGACGTCCCGCACGTCCTGCAGCAGCTCGGCGCCGGCCTGGAGCAGGGCCGCCAGCCGCTCCCGGAGATCGGTGACGTGCCAGAACGGCACCGGTCCGGTCATGCCCTGTGCGTGCCCGTTCGGGTCGAGACCGACGTCCTGCCCCTCGGCCTTGAAACCGACGTAGTAGGGCTCGTCGGCGTACGGCTCGACGCCCAGCAGAGCGGTGAACAGCGGCTTGGCCTTCTCCAGGTCCTTGACGGGGTAGATGATCGTCTGCAGGCCGGCGGTCATGGGACTCACTCCTTCGATGCGTGGCCCGACGAGGGTTCCTCGTCGGTGCTCTCACGCTAGGACCGCGGAGCCCGCGGTGGCTTCTCCGATCCTGACCGGTTGCGGGCTCCGCCGCGCTGCCGCCACTCGTCGCGCAGCCCCTCTGCCCGCATCCTCGCCGAGCCGGGGCCGCACGACCGCCACCTCGGCGCCGCGGGCGACCGAGGACCCGGCTCACGTGGAGGCGCGGCGCACCGGCTCCGTCGGCAGGATCACCGCGGCCGGGTCCTCGCCGCCGATCTGGGCGAGCAGCACCCGCACCATCTCGTTGCTGATGCGGCCGCGCGGCCGCAGCGAACATCACCACCAGGCTCGCCGAGCGCTACGGCGACCACCCGGCGCTGGCCATGTGGCACGTGCACAACGAGTACGGCGTCCCCGTCTCGGCCTGCTACTGCGACTCCTGCGCCGCCCACTTCCGCCGCCGGCTCTCCGGCACCCACGGCGCAGTGGAAGCCGTCAACGAGGCCTGGGGCACCGCCTTCTGGGGCCAGCACTACACCGACCTCGAGCAGATCAACCCGCCCCGTGCCACCCCGACCGTCGGCAACCCGGGCCAGGCGCTCGACTACCGGCGGTTACGCCGGCGGGCTCCCGGCGGGCCGTCCCGCCGTCACCCGGCACCGGCTCGGCGAGGGCACCGCCTGGTACGTCTCCACCCGCCTCGACGCCCATGGCCTGGACGCGCTCGACGCCCATGGCCTGGACGCGCTCGTCGGCCGGGCCGCCGACGACGCCGGGATCGCCCCGCGCGCCGACCTGCCCCGCGACGTCGAGGTGGTGCGCCGCGGCGGGGAGTCGGGCAGCGACCTCTTCGCCATCAACCACACCGCCACCGACGCCAGGGTGCCGCTGGTGTCGCCCGGCACCGAGTTGCTGACGGGCGAGCGCGCCGCGCGGGCCGCCTGCCGGTCCCGGCGGGGGCCGTACGGGTCGTACGGCTCGACGGCTGAGCAGGCTTCCCCTCCGTCCGCGCGTGCCACGAGAGCCGCGGGCGCAGGGGTCTCCTCCGGCCCCTCCGGAGGAACCCCCACCCGGGAGGCGACCTGGACCACCGTCACCGGCATCGGCTGGGACCCCACCGACGCCACCTCGGGCAACGGCTGGGAGAACCAGGCACTGTTCGGCTACGACGACAGGGCGCTCTCCTCCATGACGTGGTTCGGCCACCGCTGAACCACCACCGACGGGGCCCGGCCGTAAGGGGACGGCCGGGCCCTTCCCCTGGTTTCCGGCTTCTTCCGGTCTCCTCCGGGCCGGGCGGTACAACCTTCCCCGGTCGTACTCCCGTTCGGTACCGGACAAGGGTCGCCGAGTCCCGGACGCGACGGCGTCGGCTGCGACACAGTGGGAACACGGCGCACGCAGGAGGCCGGGACGGAGGCGAGACGGATGTTGAGGACTCCCTCGGGACACACGCGGCAGGACATCCTGCACTGGCTGAAGGACCCGGCGGCCCACTTCCCCGGCCCCTGCCCCGGCGACCCCGCCGACACCGGTGTCACCGCGCGGGCCGTCGCCGCCAAGCTCGGTGTGTCACGCCGGGCCGCACTCGTCCACCTAGACCTCCTCACCCGCATGGGCCTGCTGCGCACCCGCCGGATCCGCTGCCGGACCTACTATCGGCGCGACGAGATCCGCATCGCCGAGGTGGCCCGGATGTTCGAGAAGGGCTGGTGAAAGCGATCACGGCCTGCTTCGATACGGCCTCGTCGGGATGCGGCCGGCCGCGAGGACGGACCGCTCGGACGGCGAAGGGCAGACACCTGTGACGACCGCACTCGTACCCCTCCACCACGTCGCGCTCGGCGGCCGCGGCCCCGAGGACGTGGTGGCCGACCCCGACGGCAGCGTCCTCACCGGGACGGAGGACGGCCGCATCCTGCGCCTGCGCCATCTCGCGGACCCCGACACGGCCCGGGTCGAGACGCTCGCGAAGACCGGCGGCCGTCCTCTCGGCCTGGAACTCCTCCCGGACGGCGCCCTGTTGGTGTGCGACGCGGAACGCGGCCTGCTGCGCGTGGAGCCCGGCGGCGGCGTGACGGTCCTGGCCGACTCGGTGGCGGGGGAGCGGCTGCGGTTCTGCAGCAACGCCGTCGCCCTGGACGACGGCAGCGTGTACTTCACCGTCTCCAGCCGGCGCCATCCCCTGGAGCACTGGATCGGCGACATCGTGGAGCACACCGGCACCGGACGGCTGCTCCGCCTCGCGCCCGGCAGCGGCACCCCCGAAGTCCTCCTGGAGGGGCTGCAGTTCGCCAACGGCCTCGCCCCCAGCGCCGACGGCTCCTTCCTGGTGATCGCCGAGACCGGCGCCTGCCGCCTCACCCGCTACCACCTCACCGGCCCGCGCGCCGGACACGCCGAGCCCTTCGCGGATCTCCCCGGGATGCCCGACAACCTGTGGCGCGAGCGGCCCGGCGGTCCGATCTGGGTGGCCCTCGCGGGGCCGCGCGTCCCGCCGCTCGATCTGCTGCACCGGACCCCGCCCGCCGTCCGGCGCGCCGCTGCCCGGGCGGCCGTGCACGTCCCCTTCCGCCCGGGCGGCACGATCGGCGTGATGGCCCTCGACGACCACGGCGGAACCGTCCACCACCTCACCCGCCGCCGCTCGGGCTTCCGCATGGTCACCAGCGTCTGCCGGGCCGACGGGCACCTGGTCCTCGGCAGTCTCTGGGAACCCGGCGTCGCGGTCTGCGTGCTGCCCTCGGCCCGCTGACCGGGCGGTACGCTGGTGGGCGGCCGTGATCACCCGTCGGGGCAGGCCTGACAGGAGACGCAAGACCATGACAGCCCCGGAAGCAGAGAGCCTCCGCACCCGCCCGGCACGCCCGCGGCGGCTCGAGTGGCGCGCTCAGGGCCCCGTCGTCGCGGTGGTCGCCGTGGGCGGTGCCCTCGGAGCCGTGGCCCGCTACTCGCTCACACTGGCCCTGCCCACGCCGCCCGGCGGCTTCCCCTGGGCGACCTTCTGGACCAACGTCGCCGGCTGCGCCGTCATCGGCGTGTTCATGGTGCTGATCACCGACGTGTGGGCCGCCCACCGCCTGGTCCGGCCCTTCTTCGGGACCGGCGTGCTCGGCGGCTTCACCACCTTCTCCACCTATGCCGTCGACATCCGCAGACTGTTCGGCACGGGCCATCCCCGCACCGGCCTTGCCTACCTCGCCGCGACCCTGCTCGCGGCCCTCGCGGCGGTGTGGCTGGCCTCGGTGGCCGCCCGCCTGGTGCTCACCCGGAGGCAGCGATGACGGCACTCGGCGGCCGCGCCCTCAGACTGACCGTCTACATCGGCGAGAGCGACACCTGGCACCACAAGCCCCTGTACTCCGAGATCGTGCACCGCGCGCACACCGCCGGACTCGCCGGGGCCAGCGTCTTCCGGGGCATCGAGGGCTTCGGCGCCTCCTCCCTGATCCACACCTCCCGGCTGCTGTCCCTGAGCGAGGACCTGCCCGTGGCGATCGTCGTGGTGGACACCGAGGAGCGGGTCCGGGCGTTCCTGCCGCAGCTGGACGAGCTGGTCGGCGAGGGACTGGTGACCCTGGAGAGTTGCGAGGTCATCCGGTACGTGGGCCGTACGCCCGCTCCGGACGAAGCGGATCCGAAGGGTAAGAAGTCGTTGTGAACTGGCTGCTCGTCGTCCTGGGGGCCATGGTCGGCGCGCCTCTGCGCTATCTCACCGACCGGGCCGTCCAGGCCAGACACGACTCGCTCTTCCCCTGGGGCACCTTCGTGGTGAACGTCACCGGCTGCCTGATCCTGGGCCTGATCACCGGTGCCGCCCTGGCCGGAGCCGCAGGTCCGAACCTGCAGCTGCTGCTCGGCACGGGACTGTGCGGGGCCCTGACGACGTACTCCACCTTCTCCTACGAGACCCTGCGGCTGACCGAGGCCGGCGCCGGCCTCTACGCTGCCCTCAACGTCGTCGCGAGCGTGGCAGTGGGTCTGGCGGCGGCCTTTGCCGGGGTTTCACTCGCCGGCCTGCTGTGGGCCTAGGCGCTTCGTGCACGCCCGGGCATAGTGAGTACTGTCTACAGCACTGTCGACCAACTATCCTCAGTATTGGATCCCATGAGCGCCATCTCCGTCGGTCAAGCCGTCGTCCTCGGAGTAGTCGAGGGGGTGACCGAGTTCCTCCCCGTGTCCTCCACCGGCCACCTCAAGATCGCCGAGGGGCTCATGGACATCCCCGTCGACGACAAGTCCGTCGTCGGGTTCTCCGCCGTCATCCAGGTCGGCGCCATCGCCGCCGTGCTCGTGTACTTCTTCAAGGACATCAAGCGGATCGTCTCCGCCTGGTTCCGCGGTCTGACCAACCGCGAGGAGCGCTACCACCACGATTACAAGTTCGCCTGGTGGGTGATCGCCGCGACGGTCCCGATCGTGCTGGTGGGCCTGGCCGCCAAGGATCTGATCGACGGCCCGCTCGCCTCGCTCTGGGTGGTCGCGGCCTCCCTGATCGTCGGCTCCGGCGTGATGTGGGCGGCCGACCAGATGGGCCGGCACAAGCGCGGCGAGGACGACACCTCGTTCAAGGACGCGATGCTGGTCGGCTGCTCGCAGATCCTCGCCCTGCTCTTCCCCGGCTTCTCCCGCTCCGGCGCCACCATGTCCACCGCGCTCATCCTGGACCTGGACCGGGTCGCGGCCACCCGTCTGTCGTTCTTCCTCGGCATCCCGGCCCTGACCGGCGCCGGCATCTACGAGCTCAAGGACGCCCTCGGGGCGGGCGTCGGCGCCGCGCCGCTCGCGGTCGGCACGATCGTCTCCTTCGTGGTCGCGTACGCCTCCATCGCCTGGCTGCTGAAGTTCGTCGCCAAGCACTCCTTCAACGCGTTCGTGATCTACCGGATCGTCATCGGTGTGGCGCTCCTCGGCCTGCTGGCCACCGGCACGCTCGCCGGCTGAGCGAACTCGCTGATCACCCACGGGGTGCGGATGCCTGCATTCAGGCGCCGCACCCCGTGAATGTTTCCTTACCGGCTTGTCTTGACAGTTTCCACCGGCAACCCGCAGGATCGCTCCGTGAACCTGTCAGACAGCCAGACAGGTGGCCCGGCTCCGCGGCGCGTCAGCGCCATGGAAGCGGTTCTCGGCCACCTCCGCGGTGCCATCGAACGCGGCGAGTACGCGATCGGCGACAAGCTCCCCTCCGAGGCCGAGCTGTGCCGCACCCTCGAGGTCTCCCGGCCCGTGCTCCGCGAGGCGCTGCGCGCGCTGCAGACGATGGGCCTGACGGTCTCCCGGACCGGCAAGGGCACCTTCGTCGTCGCGAGCGCCGTCGAGGACCCCACCTTCGGCGACTACGCGGCCAGCGACCTGCTCGAGGTGCGCCGCCACATCGAGGTCCCGGTCGCCGGCTACGCGGCCGCGCGCCGGACCCCGGAGAACCTGGACCACCTGGCCCACCTGCTGGACCGCATGGAGCGGGAGACGGACACCACCGCGTGGGTCGCCATGGACACCCTCTTCCACCTCGCCGTGGCCGAGGCCGCCCAGAACCCGGTCTTCCGCCGGGTCATCGAGGAGATCCGCGACGCACTGGCGCGTCAGTCGGCCTTCCTCAACGAGCTGGGCGGGCGCCGCGAGCAGTCCAACCGTGAGCACCGGGCGATCGTCGAGGCGCTGACGGACGGTTCCGAGCACGACGCCGTCGAGGCGATGAGCCACCACCTCGACCGCGTCGAGACCACCCTCACCGACATCGTGCGCTCCGGGCGCACGGACCACCCCACGGAAGGCGGACCCGAGGCGTGAGCGAACAGCACCTCAAGGACGAGACGCGCCCCCCGTCAGGCCATGTCGCCGACCACGTCGACGCCGGGGACGCGGGCTACAGCAAGAGCCTCAAACACCGCCACGTCAACATGATCGCCATCGGCGGAGCCATCGGCACCGGCCTCTTCCTCGGCGCGGGCGGCAGGCTCGCCGAGGCCGGACCCTCCCTGTTCGTCGCGTACGCCGTCTGCGGCGTCTTCGCCTTCCTCGTCGTCCGTGCCCTCGGCGAACTCGTCCTGTACCGCCCCTCCTCCGGCGCCTTCGTGTCGTACGCCCGGGAGTTCATGGGCGAGAAGGGCGCGTACACCGCGGGCTGGATGTACTTCCTCAACTGGGCGACCACCGGGATCGCCGACATCACGGCGGTGGCCACGTACACCCACTACTGGGGCATGTTCTCCGACATCCCGCAGTGGGTGATCGCGCTGACAGCCCTGGCCGTGGTCCTCACGGTGAACCTGATCTCGGTGAAGATCTTCGGTGAACTGGAGTTCTGGTTCGCGATCGTGAAGGTCAGCGCGCTGGTGGTCTTCATGTGCATCGGCATCTTCCTGCTGGTCACGCAGCACCCGGTCGACGGCCGCACCCCCGGCCCGTCCCTGATCACCGACAGCGGCGGCATCTTCCCCAACGGCCTGCTGCCCATGCTGCTGATCATCCAGGGCGTCGTCTTCGCCTACGCCTCCGTCGAGCTGGTCGGCGTCGCCGCCGGTGAGACCGAGAGCCCCGAGAAGATCATGCCGAAGGCGATCAACTCGATCATGTGGCGCGTGGGCCTGTTCTACGTCGGCTCGGTCGTCCTGCTCTCGATGCTCCTGCCCTGGAACAAGTACAGCGCCGGCGAGAGCCCCTTCGTGACGGTCCTGTCGAACATCGGTGTCCCGGCGGCGGGCGGCGTGATGAACCTGGTCGTGCTCACCGCGGCCATGTCCTCGCTCAACTCCGGTCTGTACTCCACCGGCCGCATCCTGCGCTCCATGGCGGTGAGCGGCTCGGCCCCGAAGTTCACCGCGCGGATGAGCCGCAGCCAGGTCCCGTACGGCGGAATCCTGCTCACCAGCGGTATCTGTGTCCTCGGCGTCGGCCTGAACTTCGTCGTCCCGGCGGACGCCTTCGAGATCGTCCTCAACTTCGCGGCGATCGGCATCCTCGCCACCTGGGGCATGATCATGCTCTGTCACCTGCTCTTCTGGCGGAAGACCCAGAGGGGCGAACTGACCCGGCCGTCCTACCGGCTGCCGGGCTCCCCCTGGACCGAAGTCGTGACGCTGGCGTTCCTCGCCTCCGTCCTGGTCCTCATGTACGCCGACGGCGGCGCCGGACGCACCACCGTGCTGTTCCTGCCGCTGATCGCCACGGCGCTGGTCGCGGGCTGGTACGGCATCCGCGGCCGCATATCGCGCAAGTCCACCACCGGATCCGACGCGTGACCCGCGCGGCACTCCCCGACAAGCAGGCAGTGATGTACAGCAGTTCCCCCGCGGACGCACCCCTGATCCGCGAACCGCTCCACGCCCCCGTGGCCCACCTCATCCGCGGTGGGGTCGTCGAGGGCATCCACTACGGCTCCGTCGTCGTCCTCGGCGCCGACGGCCAGGTCCGGTTCCAGCTCGGCGACATCGAGGCCGCGTTCTACCCACGCTCGGCGCTCAAGCCCGTCCAGGCCGTGGCCATGCTGCGGGCCGGGCTGCCGCTCGACGGTGAGCTGCTCTCGCTGGCCGCCGCGAGCCACTCCGGCGAGGAACGCCACCTCGCCGGCACCCGGCGGATCCTCGAACTCGCCGGGCTCACCGAGGACGACCTGCGCAACGTGCCCGACATGCCGTTCGACCCGGTCGTGCGGGACGCCTGGGTCCGGGAGGGCCGGCTGCCCTCCCGCCTCGCGCAGAACTGCTCCGGCAAGCACGCGGCGATGCTGTGGACCGCCAGGCTCAACGGCTGGTCCCTGGAGGACTACCTGGATCCGGCGCACCCGCTCCAGCAGGCGGTCGCCGAGATCGCCGAGGACCTGACCGGACAGCGGGTGGCCCGGGTGACGGTGGACGGCTGCGGCGCGCCCCTGTTCTCCGTCTCCCTGCACGGCCTCGCCCGCGCGGTCTCCCGGATCGTCTCCGCCGCGCCGGGCACGCCCGAGGCCCGCGTCGCCGACGCGATGCGCGAGCACGCCGAGATGGCCTCCGGCTCGGGGCGCGACGTGGCCGCGCTGATGCGGGCCGTCCCGGGCCTGCTCGCCAAGGACGGCTTCGAGGGCGTCCAGGTGGCCGCGCTGCCCGACGGCCGGGCGATCGCGGTCAAGATCGCCGACGGGGCGAACCGGGCGCGGATCCCTGTCGCGGCGGCTGCGCTCGCCCGCGCGGGCGTCGACCCGGACCTGCTCACGGAGTTCGCGGGTGAGCCGCTGCTGGGTGGTGGGGAGCCGGTGGGCTGCGTGCAGCCGGTGCGCGCCCTGGACCCGGTGCCGCTCACCGCTTGCGCGTAGCGCCTCGCAGCAGGCCGTCGGGGGACCGCGGGTCGTCGCCGGTCTGCGGGCCCTTCGTGGTCGATCGCGCAGTTCCCCGGGCCCCTGCTCCCACCTCCGTACCTCAGAAAGAGGACCCCACCTCATGACCGCCGCCACCACCCGCAGCGAACACGACCTGCTCGGTGACCGTGACGTTCCCGTCGACGCGTACTGGGGTGTGCACACCCTGCGCGCGACGGAGAACTTCCCCATCACCGGCACCCCCATCTCCGCCTACCCGCATCTGATCGACGCCCTGGCCGCCGTCAAGGAGGCCGCCGCCCTCGCGAACGAGGAGCTGGGCCTGCTGGAGCCCCGGAAGGCGGCCGCGATCGTCGCCGCCTGCCGGGAGATCCGGGACGGCAGGCTGCACGACCAGTTCGTCGTGGACGTCATCCAGGGCGGCGCGGGCACGTCCACCAACATGAACGCCAACGAGGTCGTGGCGAACCGCGCGCTGGAACTGCTCGGACACGACAAGGGCCGGTACGCGCACCTGCATCCCAACGAGGACGTCAACCTCGGCCAGTCGACGAACGACGTCTACCCGACCGCCGTCAAGATCGCGACCGTGTTCGCGGTGCGCGGCCTGCTGAAGGCGATGGCCGTCCTGCAGGACGCCTTCGCGCGCAAGGCCGTCGAGTTCCGCGACGTGCTGAAGATGGGCCGCACCCAGCTGCAGGACGCGGTGCCGATGACCCTCGGCCAGGAGTTCTCGACGTTCGCCGTGATGCTGGACGAGGACCGCAGCCGGCTCGCCGAGGCCGTCGAGCTGATCCACGAGATCAACCTGGGGGCCACGGCCATCGGTACGGGCCTCAACGCCCCGGCCGGATACGCCGAGGCAGCCCGCCGGCACCTCGCCGCCATCACCGGACTGCCCCTGGTCACCGCGGCCAACCTGGTCGAGGCCACCCAGGACTGCGGTGCCTTCGTCCAGATGTCCGGCGTGCTCAAGCGGATCGCGGTCAAGCTCTCCAAGAGCTGCAACGACCTGCGTCTGCTGTCCTCGGGGCCGCGCGCGGGCCTGGGCGAGATCAACCTGCCGCCGGTGCAGGCCGGTTCGTCGATCATGCCGGGCAAGGTCAACCCCGTCGTCCCCGAGGTCGTCAACCAGGTCGCCTTCGAGGTGATCGGCAACGACGTCGCCATCACCATGGCGGCGGAGGCCGGACAGCTCCAGCTCAACGCCTTCGAGCCGATCATCCTGCACTCCCTGTCCGAGTCGATCACGCACCTGCGGAACGCCTGCCTCACCCTCGCCGAGCGCTGCGTGAACGGCATCACCGCCAACACCGAGGTGCTGCGCGCGACCGTCGAGAACTCCATCGGCCTGGTCACCGCGCTCAACCCGCACATCGGGTACACGGCCGCCACCGACATCGCCAAGGAGGCCCTCGCCACCGGCCGGGGCGTGGCCGAACTAGTCCTGGAGAAGGGCCTGTTGCCCGCCGAGCGGCTGGCCGACCTGCTGCGTCCCGAGATCGTCGCGGGCAGCGGGGCACCCGCCGCCTGACCTGCGGACACGTTGCTGCGGTTACGCCCCAGGACGGCCGGAGGCACAATGGTGATCATGACAACGACGTCGTCCCTCACCTTCCTGCCGGTCCTGGAGCGCATCGCCGAGGAGATAGAACGCACGCCCGGCCGCGGGCGCCCCGCCGACTACATCCCGGCCCTCGCGGCCCGCGATCCCCGCAGCTTCGGCATGGCCGTCGCCGAGCTGGACGGCACGGTGTACGGGGTGGGGGACTGGCGGCAGCCCTTCTCCACGCAGTCCCTCACCAAGGTCTTCACGCTCGCCCTGGACCTGGCCCGCGAGGGCGACGAACTCTGGGAGCACGTGGGCCGCGAGCCCTCCGGCAACCCGTTCAACTCGCTGGTGCAGCTGGAGTACGAGAACGGCATCCCGCGGAATCCTTTCATCAACGCGGGCGCGCTGGTCGTGACCGACCGCCTCCAGACCCGTACCGGGGACGCGGCCGGGGAACTGCTGGCCTTCCTGCGCACCGAGAGCGGCAATCCCTCGCTGGACTTCGACAAGGAGGTCGCCGCCTCGGAGAACGCGCACGGCGACCGGAACGCGGCCCTCGCCCACTTCATGGCGTCGTACCGCAACATCGACAACGACGTGCCGGTGCTGCTCGACCAGTACTTCCGGCAGTGCTCCGTCGCCGCCTCCTGCGCCGACCTGGCCCTCGCCACCACGTTCCTCGCCCGGCACGGCATCCGCGCCGACGGCACCCGGCTGCTCACCCGCAGCCAGGCCAAGCAGGTCAACGCCGTGATGCTGACCTGCGGCACCTACGACGCGGCCGGTGACTTCGCCTACCGCGTCGGGCTGCCCGGCAAGAGCGGCGTCGGCGGCGGCATCATCGCGGTCGTCCCCGGCCGCTGCACGCTGTGCGTGTGGAGCCCGGGGCTGGACGAGCGCGGGAACTCGGTGGCCGGGGTGGCGGCCCTGGACCGGTTCACGACTCTCACCGGCCTGTCCGTGTTCTGAGTGTTCCGAGCATCCGGCCGGCCCGCACCGGTTCAGGCGGCACTGCTCACACGCTGGTCACACGCAGGCCGCCCGCTGGTGAGAGGACTGTCGTCTTCCGGCCATCCCGCGTTGACACGCTGACCCAGTGTTGGCCATGGCTTTCCCCGTCGATCTCCGCCGCTGCCAGGTACTCGGTCTGGCCGGTACCGCCTTCCTCGCGCTGGGCGGTGAGACCGCCGGTGCCCTGCCCGTCCAGGACCTCTTCGCCCCCGCCTCCGCGCAGGCCGCGCTCGGGCTGGTCGGCGTCTACTTCGGTGTAGTGCTGCTGATAGCGGCCTGGGTGCTCCTCGGCCGTCTGGTGCGCGGTCCGCAACCCCCCACCCAGCGGTCCCTTTTGGTGGTCCTGGCCGTCTGGGCGACCCCGCTGCTGCTCGCGCCCCCGCTGTTCAGCCGGGACGTCTACAGCTATCTCGCCCAGGGCGCCATGGTCGACGCCCACATGGACGTGTACGCCCAGGGGCCCGCGCAGCTCGGCGGCCCGCTGGCCGACGAGGTCGCCCCGGTGTGGCAGCACACGGCCGCCCCGTACGGACCCGCCTTCCTGTGGCTGGCCTCCGCGCTGTCCGGACTGACCCGCGGCCAGTTGCCCGAAGGCCTGCTCGGCATGCGCCTGGTCGCCCTGTTCGGGGTGGCCCTCATGGCGGTGGCGCTGCCCCGCCTGGCCCGGCACAGCGGCGCCGACCCCGCCGCCGCGCTGTGGCTCGGCGCCCTCAACCCGCTGGTCCTGCTGCACCTGGTCGCGGGCGCCCACAACGATGCGATCATGCTCGGCCTGCTGGGCCTCGGCCTGGTCGCCGCACGCGGCCGGTGGCCCGTCCTCGGGGCGGTGCTCGTCACGCTGGCCGCCCTGGTCAAGGCGCCCGCCGCGCTCGGGCTGCTGGCGGTGGTGGCCCTGCAGATCCGCACCCGCCGCACCCCGCTGTGGGCCACCCTGACGACGGTGGCCGCCGCCGCCGCGACCACGGTCGCCGCGACCGCCGTGGCCGGAACGGGGTACGGCTGGATCCGCGCCCTGGACACCCCCGTCTCCCCGCACAACTGGGCGCTCACCAGCCTGCTGGGCCGTGCCACCGGCGCGCTGCTCGACCGCCTCGGCAGCGACCTGGCCCCGCTGGCCGTACCGGTCTGGCACCTGCTCGGCCTCGCGGCCACCGCCTGCGCCGTGCTGCTGATATGGCTGCGGCTGCGCCCGCGACCGGTGTACGCCCTCGGCCTGAGCCTCCTGGCCGTCGCCGTCTTCGGCCCGGCGATCCGCCCCTGGTACGTGCTCTGGGGCCTGTTCCTGATAGCGGCCGCAGGGCCCAGCGCCCCGGTACGGCACCGGGTGGCCGCCCTCGCCGGTGTCCTGGCCCTCGCGGTGCTGCCCAGCGGCGGCCCGGCGGACGCCGGCCAACTGGTCCTCGCGGTCTCCGGCGGGCTGCTCGGCGTGGTCGTCCTGTGGCAGGCCCACCAGACGGCCCGGATCCCGGCCCCGGGACGGACGGCATGACCGGGCCGCTGCCGCGCACCGACCGGGGCCGACTGCTGCTCGTCCTCGCGCTCGCCGTCGCGGTCGTCGCGTTCACGGCGACCGTGCCGCTGCTGCGCGACTTCTTCGACCTGCGCGTCTACTACGGGACCGTGCACACATGGCTGCGCCACGGCGGCCGGATCTACGACTACCGGGTGCCGGGGACGTCGTACGGCTTCACCTATCCGCCGTTCGCCGCGCTCGCCATGCTGCCCCTGGCGCCGATGGGCCGGCACACCGCGATCGTGGCCTCCCTGCTGGCGAACCTGGGCGCGCTGGCGGTGGTGCTGCGGATCCTGGCCGGGCCCCGCTGGCGGCGGCACGGCTGGTACCGCTGGTCGCTGGTCCTGTGCGGCCTGGCCCTGTTCGAGCCGCTGCGGGACACCTTCAGCTTCGGCCAGGTGAACCTGGTGCTGCTCGCGCTGGTCCTCGGCGACTCCTGGCTGCTGGCGAGCGGGCGGGGCCGCTGGGCGGGCGTCGGGATCGGACTCGCAGCCGCCGTGAAGCTCACGCCCGCCCTGTTCATCGGCCTGTTGCTGCTCGCCCGGCGGTGGCGGGCGGCCGGGGTGGCGACGGCCGTGGCCCTCGCGGCGACCGGGCTCGCCGCCTGGGCGGACCCGGCCGCGTCACGCTTCTACTGGACCCGGGCACTGTGGGACACCGGCCGCGTCGGACGCCTCGACTACGTCTCGAACCAGTCGCTGCAGGGCGTCCTGGCCCGGCTCGGCGAACCGGACCGGGCGCTGTGGGCCGCGGCGGTCCTGCTGGTGCTGTGCGCGTGGGCGTGGCGGGCCGGCCGGGCGGTGGCGGCCGGGGACTGGACGGCGGCCTTCGCCCTCACCGGCGCGGCGGCCTGTCTGGTCAGCCCGATCACCTGGGTGCACCACCTGGTGTGGCTGCTGCCTTCCCTCGCGGTGCTGGCGCGCGCCGGGCACCCGCGGCTCGCGGGCGGCCTGTACGCGGTGCTGTGCACCAGCGTGGTGTGGCTCTGGTTCGAGGACGCCTCGGGTGTCGACGGCTTCGTCGGCAGCAACACCTACACCTGGATCACGCTCGGCCTCCTGCTCGGCCTGCCGGTCGGTCAGCCGTCCGCGTCCCGGCCGCCCTTGGACCGCAGCGCCCGCGCCACGGCCCATGCGCCGAGCCCGGCCAGACCCGCGACGGCCGCGGTCCGCGACCAGTCGGAGTCGTCGTCCGGTGCCGGGGAGGCGGCCGCCGCCACGGGAGCGGCGGAGGCCGTGGTGCGCGAACCGGTGCGCAGAGCGTCCAGCGAGCCGACCGGATCGACCCGCCCGGCCGCCGCGAAACCCCAGTCGAGCAGCTCGCGGGCCTCCTCGTACACGGTGAACCCGCCACCCGCCTGAGGGTTCATCACCGTCACGACGAGGGTACGCCCGCCCCGGCGCGCGGCGGCGACGAGGGTGTTGCCCGCGTTGGTCGTGTAGCCGTTCTTGACGCCGATCAGCCCGGGGTAGGGCGCCACACCGTCCTCGCCGGTCAGCAGGCGGTTGGTGTTCTCGATCTCGTACGGCCATCCGTCGCCGGGGAACTGGGCCTTGGCGGTGGAGCAGTACCGGGCGAAGTCGGGGTTGCGCAGCCCCTCCCGGCCGAAGACCGCCAGGTCGAACGCCGAGGAGACCTGGCCGGGGGTGTCGTAGCCGTCGGGGGAGACGACATGGGTGTCCAGGGCGCCCAGCGAGCGGGCCCTGGCCTGCATCCGGACAGCGGTCTCGTGCCAGCCGCCGTCCAGGGAGGCGAGCACGTGCACGGCGTCGTTGCCGGAGCTGAGGAAGACGCCGCGCCACAGGTCGGACACCTTGTAGGTGTGGCCCTCCTCGACGCCGACCAGGCTGCTGCCCTCGCCCACGTCCGCCAGTTCCTGGTACCGCACGGTGTGCTGCCGCTCGGCGGGCAGGGTCGGCAGCACGGTGAGGGCGAACAGGGTCTTCAGGGTGCTCGCGGGCGGCAGCTTGCGGTGCGCGTCGCTCGCGGCCAGCACCTCGCCGCTGCCGGCGTCGGCCACCAGCCAGGAGAGCGCGGAGAGCTCGGGCACCTCGGGCGCACCGCGGCGCGCCCGCACCTGGGTGCCGGAGTGGTAGAGCAGGGACGGTTGCGGAACCGCCGCCCGCGGCGCCGGCGGTGCGGGATCCCCCGCACGGTGTGCGGTGGCGGCAGCGGCCGGCGAGAGCGCCAGCACGCCCGCCACGCACAGGGAACAGGCTGAGACGGCCGTCCGACGAGAGAATCCGGTGATCATATGATCAACCTAGGAAGGGTTGGGTGGGGTGGCGCGCTGCCCGGGCCGGACGGCCTAGCGGAGCAACCCGGATGCCGCACGCGGGAGCGCCCCGGCGTCCCTCAGCCCGCGGGCAGGGTCGGCTGGACGCGGCGCAGGAAGGCCGCGTTGTCCGGGGTGTCCCGCATCCGCTCCAGGAGGGTCTCCAGGGCGGCCGGACCGCCCTCACGGGAGCGCAGGGCGCGGCGCAGGCCCCGGGTCGCCGTCAACTCCGCAGGGGTGAGGAGCAGTTCCTCGCGCCGGGTGCCGGTGGGGTCGATGTCCACGGCCGGGAAGACACGGCGGGCGGCGAGCTCCCGGTCCAGGCGCAGCTCCATGTTGCCCGTGCTCTTCAGCTCCTCGAAGAAGTAGCCGTCGGCCCGGGAGCCGGTGTCCACCAGAACGGTGGCGAGGATGGTGAGCGAGCCGCCCTCCTCGGCCGCCCGGGCGGCGCCGAAGAACCGCTTGGGGCCGAGCAGCGCGCCGGCGTCGACACCGCCGCTCAGCGTGCGTCCGCCGGCGGCGGAGGCGTTGTTGTGGGCCCGGCACAGCCGGGTCAGGGAGTCCAGCAGGACGACGACGTCCTCGCCGGCCTCGACCAGCCGCTTGGCCCGCTCGACGACCAGGTCGGCGAGGGCGATGTGCTCCTTGGGCGCCCGGTCGAAGGTGGAGGCGTACACCTCGCCGCGCACCGAACGGCGCATCTCGGTGACCTCCTCGGGCCGCTCGTCCAGCAGGACGACCATCAGACGGCAGTCGGGGTGGTTGCCCGCCACGGCCGCGGCCAGCTGCTGGAGCAGCACGGTCTTGCCGCTCTTCGGCGGTGAGACGATCAGTCCGCGCTGGCCCTTGCCGACCGGCGCGAACAGGTCCGTGACCCGTCCGGCCAGGCCGGACGCCGGGTGTTCCAGGCGGATCCGCTCGTGCGGGTGGAGCGGGGTGAGGTCCCGGAAGTGGCGGCGGCCCCGCAGATCGCCCGGGGCGCGCCCGTTGACCTGCGCGACCTCGGTCAGGGCGCGCTGGGCGCCGCGCACGCCCTCGACGAGATCGCCCCGGCGCAGGCCGTGACGGCGGATCAGCGCGGGCGGTACCTGCGGGTCGGCGGGGGAGGACAGGCAGTTCACGGCCCGCAGATGCCCCTTCCCGTGTGCGTCGATGTCGAGGACGCCGGTGACGAGCGGGGCGGCCGGGGTCTGCTGTACGTGCGGGGGTTCGAGTGTGGTGGTCATGGTGGTCCTTTCACGGACGGAAGCCGGGAAGAAGGGCGAGGAGGGGGAGAAGCCGCAGGACTGGAGGGCGTACGTGCCTCTGGGCGGCGGGAACGGCACCTCACGGCGAGGTGGTGTCGAGAAGCTGATGCGCCGGGTCGGAAACGACGGGCGGATCAGCGCGGAAGGAGAAAACGGCACCGGCGCCCACAAGGGGGCGTGCACGAGTGCTGTCAGCACGGTACCACTCGACGGCTCGGTCCGGCTGTGCCCACATCAACACGTCTGTTGCCCGAACTGTTCCCGTGGCGGGAAGCGACGCCGCCTACGATCGGGCCCGTTCCCGTCCGACGGATCCCAGAAGAGCGCGGTGGAGACGACTCCCGCAGCCGGCGGCTTGTCACCGACCCGCGCCAGATGTCCTCACACCGTAACGATCCCGGACGTCAAGGGACTTGACCCGCAACCGTGCACTATCGTCACGACATGTCCACGCCACCGCAGCCCCCGCAGCCGGCCGGCCAGCCCGCGCCGCAGCCCGGGCAGCCCGCGCCGCAGCCCGCGATCCCGACGCAGCCGACGGCCTACCCGTACCCGAACCCGCAGTCCCCGCCGCCCGGGAACTTCTACGCGCAGCCCACGCTGGTCGGACAGCCCGCCCAGCCGCAGCCGGGGATGCCGGCGAACCCCTACACGCAGCCGCCGCAGTACGGCCAGGTGCCGACTCCGCCGGCGGGTGGCGGCGGGGCCGGGCGGACGGTGCTGTGGCTCGCCGTCGGCGCGGTCGTCGCCTCCGCCGCGTGGGCGGCGGGTGTGTTCCTGATCGGCGGCAGGGGCGACAGCGCGGACCTGCGCGGCTACTCGGCGCCCTCCAACATGTGCTCGGGCGCGGACTATTCATCCTTCAAGGACGAGTACCCGGAGAACGGCACCTCGCCGACGCACAGCTCCCTCGAGGACAAGGCGCTGGACGAGAGTTACTGCAGCCTGAGCCTGAAGAAGTCCGGCTCCACGTACGCGGACGCCTATCTGTCCATCCAGGTGGACCTGCACCGCAGCACCGACCCGGGGCCGGAGTTCACGGCCACCTGGAAGAACTACGGCGACAGCCACACGGGTTACGACGTGAACCCGGTCAAGGGGATCGGCGACGAGGCCTACCTCGTCAGCCAGGACACCACCAGCGGCTCCTCCAGCGGCTCCCGCTACGCCACGCTCGCCGTGCGCGACGGCTGGGTGACGTACACGATGAGCTACAGCGCCTACCTCAGCTCGTACGACCAGGACAAGAACCCGCCCGCCCTCACCGACGTGTCCGACTGGCTGAAGACGGACACCAGGGCGACGCTGGCACGACTCAAGGACTGACGGTCCATTCAGGCGGTCCGCGCCTCCGCCTCCTTCGCGATCTGCTCGAACCGCGCGCCCATGGCCTCTGCGAGGGCGTGGGCGCCCGACAGCGGACGCACCATGACCATGAAGTCGTCGATCAGACCGGCCTCGTTCACCCGCAGGAAGTCGCAGCCGGTCAGTTCGCGGTCGCCCACCCGGGCCGTGAAGACCAGCGCGTGGTCGGCGTCGTCGGGCGCGCCGATCTCGCGGACGTACCGGAAGTCCTGGAACACCTGGGAGACCGCGCGCAGGATCGCCGCGGTGATCGCCTTGCCGCGGTAGGGCTTGAAGACCACCGGGCTGGTGAAGACGACGTCCTCGGCCAGCAGCGCCTCGACGGCGTCCAGGTCGCCCGCCTCGACGGCCTCGCGGAACGCGCGCATCGGATCACCTCGTATAGTCAATTAATTGAATAGGTGCGGATGAGATTAGTCGCCGGCTGCTAGCGTGTCCACATGTCGCTCAAGTACGCCGTCCTGGCCGCCCTGCTGGAGGGCGAGGCCTCGGGCTACGAGCTGTCGAAGGTGTTCGACGTCTCGCTCGCGAACTTCTGGCCCGCCACGCCCCAGCAGCTGTACCGGGAGCTGGAGCGCCTCGCGCAGGACGGGCTCGTCGAGGCCCGGACGGTGCAGCAGGAACGCCGGCCCAACAAGCGGATGTTCACCCTCACCGAGGCCGGCCGGGCCCAACTGCGGTCCTTCGCCGATGAACCGCCGAAGCGGCCGACCGCCGTCCGCGACGAACTCCTCATCAAGATCCAGGCCATGGACGGCGGCGACCCGGAGGTGACCCGGGCGCTGATCGAGGAGCGCCGGGGCTGGGCGCGCGGGAAACTCGACCGTTACCAGCGGGTGCGGGACCGCTTCCTGGACGGGCGGACCGAGGAGGAGTACCTGCGCACGGCCGACCGGATCGGCCCGTACCTCACCCTCATGGCCGGGATCGCCTTCGAGGAGGAGAACCTGCGCTGGTGCGAGCGCGTTCTGAAGGTGCTGCGACAGCGGATCCCCCTAGGCTGACGGGATGTTCAGCCCCGAAGGCCCCACGCTCCGCGAACTCGCCGTGCAGGCGCTGTCGTCCGTCGAGCACGGCTACGACCTGCTGGCCCCGAAGTTCGACCACACCCCCTTCCGGACCCCCGGGTCGGTGCTGGATTCGGTGGCCAAGGCTCTGGCCCCGCTCGGCCCGTTCGACGACGGGCTCGACCTGTGCTGCGGGACCGGTGCCGGGACCGACGTCCTGGCCGGACTGTGCCGTCACGGCGTCACCGGAGTCGACTTCAGCGCGGGCATGCTCGACGTCGCCCGGCGCCGGGTGCCGTCCGGCGGGCCGGGCGTCGCCTGGGTGCGCGGCGACGCCCGGGCCCTGCCGTTCACGGCCGCGTTCGACCTGGTGGTCAGCTTCGGGGCGTTCGGTCATTTCCTGCCCCGGGAGCTGCCCGGGCTGTTCACCCAGGTCCACTCGGTGCTGCGGCCGGGCGGCCGCTTCGCATTCCCGGTCCTCGCCCCGCCCCGGCCCTCCGGCCCCGCCTACTGGATGCTGCTCGGCTTCGACGTCGTGATGCGGGTGCGCAACGCCCTGTGGCGACCGCCGTTCGTCATGTACTACCGGACCTTCCGGCTCGGCGACGTGCTGGAGGAACTGGCACACGCCGGTTTCACGGTCGATCTGCGCGCTCTGCCCGAGTTCGGCCGGCGCGACGACGGCAGCCCGCGCGCCCGGCTGGTGGTGGCGCGCCGCAGGGACGGCGCTATCCCGCCGCAGGCATCGTGAACTCGTAGACCAGCGCGTCCTGTTCGGCGTTCACCACCAGCTCGGTGATCTCCAGCGGGCGCGCGTACTGGTCGTGCACCCGGCGGGTCACCCGTACCGAGGAGGCGTCGCCGAGCTGGGTGATGGAGTCCCGGTGGTGCAGGGTCAGACCGGCCTTGCGCATCCAGTCGTAGGCCCGGCGCAGCTGTGCGGGGGTGGCCCCGTCGGCCCGGTCGCGGTAGCGGCCCAGCTCCGCGACCTCGGCCAGCGCCACGGTCGAGAACGACGTCACCGCCGTGCGCAGCGAGCGGCCGTCGGGGGTGGCCGACCGGTAGCGGTGCACCAGCGTCGGCCGGTGCGGGGCCAGGCCCAGCGCCTTCGCGTGCTCCGGCGGCGGCTCCTCCCAGGTCACCGTCGCCCGGTCCACCGCCCACGGGTCGGCCGGCCGGGCGCCGACCGGGAAGCTGAGGGAGACCGGGTCCTCGACCGGGCGGCCCGGCAGGGTGGCGTGGCTGCCCCGCCGGTCGGTGGCGACCAGACCGCCGCGGCGCAGCACCTCCAGCGCCTGCCGGACGGTCTCCCGGCTGACCCCGAAGTGCCGGGCCAGATGCCGCTCGCCCGGCAGCCGCTCACCGGGCGGAATGGTGCCGTCGTGCAGTTCGTCGAGCAGCAGCGACGCGATCCGCCAGTACAGGGGCCGGCCGTCGGTCTGCGGGGGTTCGTGCGGGGTGGTGCGGGCCATGCCGCGCCTCCTGATGGTCACAAGAAGTAGCCGTGCGGGCTCATTGCGCGACCACATCTAGCATTGGTCTAAACCACGAGGGAAGAGTGGTCTGCCGGTTCGGCCGAAACCCACCCGCGCGACCGGGGTGTCACAGGGCGCTGTACACGGCCTCCACCAGTGCCGTCTTGCGCGGATCATCGGCGATGTGCGGCCCCATCCGGTTCATCGCGTACCCCAGCGACACACCTGCATCGGGATCGGCGAGCCCGCAGGAGCCTCCGAATCCGTCGTGTCCGAAAGCCCGCGCATTCGGTCCGTACGAGCCGCCCGGTCCGCTGAGCCACACCCCGAGCCCGATCTCCGTCTCGTTCTCGAAGCCGGCCCCCAGCACCAGATCGCGGCAACTGCCCTGCCCCTCGCGCACCCGCTCCGCCGCCTCCGGGGACAGGATCCGCCGGCCGCCGAGAGAGCCGCGACCGGCGAAGACGCCGTACAGGGCGGCGACCGCCCGCGCGGTGCCGTGCCCGTTGGCCGCGGGGATCTCCGCCGCGCGCCACTCGGGCGTGTTCGCCTGCGCCGCGCCCACCAGCGGATTCGCCAGCGCGGCGATCGCGGCCGGTGCCAACTGACCAAAAACCGAGGCCCGTTCCCCGTCCTTCGCGGAACGTCCGTGCGTCATCTCCGCCGCCCGGCCGGACTCCTTCGGCGGCAGGCCGATGGTGAAGTCGAGGCCGAGCGGTCCGGTCACCTCACGCTCCAGGAACGCCCCCGGCAGCAGCCCCGAGACCCGCCGTACCACCTCGCCGACCAGGAAGCCGTAGGTCAGTGCGTGGTAGCCGGACCGGGTGCCGGGCTCCCACCACGGCTCGGTCGCCGCCAGCCGCGCGGTCGTCAGCTCCCAGTCGTAGAGCTGCTCGACGGAGTGCGGCTCCCGCAGCCCGGGCAGTCCGGCGCGGTGCGACAGCAGATGCCGTACGAGCACCCCTTCCTTGCCCGCCGCCGCGAATTCCGGCCAGTACGCGGCCACCGGCCGGTCGAGGTCGAGCAGGTCCCGGTCGGCGAGGATGTGCGCGCACAGGGCCACCGGCCCCTTGGTGGTCGACCACACGTTGACCACGGTGTCCCGCTCCCACCGCCGGGTGCGGGCCGGGTCGGCCCAGCCGCCCCACAGGTCGACCACCGGCTCGCCGTCGACGGTCACCGTCACCGCGGCACCCAGTTCCCCGCGCTCCCGGAAGTTCTCCCCGAACGCCTCCCGTACCGCCGCGAATCGCGTGTCGCAGTGACCCTGAACCTGTGCCTCGTGCGCGGACATCGCACCTCCGTCGTCGCCGGACACCCGGGGCGCGACGCCGCGACCCGGGGAGTACCGAACGTACCGACTGGTCGGACTGGAGGGAAGGTGGTGTTCGGGCCGTGGTGCATTCAGCAGAAGGACACCCCCGTCGGGGGCGTGGAGAACCGCGCTCCCTCAGGCGTACGACCGCAGCCAGCGCAGCTTGCGCGCCTCCTGGAACGGCCCGCCGCCCTCGTGGTCGTTGAAGTCGTACACCTCGATGGCCTTGTCCTCGTGCGCCCAGGCGTTGAACGCCGCGAAGACCGTGGACGGCGGGCAGGTCTGGTCCTCCAGGGCCGCCGAGAAGAGGGCGGGGGCCCGGCCGCGCGCCGCGAAGTGCACACCGTCGAAGTAGGACAGGGTGCGCAGCACGTCGGCGGCCCGACCGCGGTGCGTCTTCAGGAACAGGCCTATCTCCCGGTACGGATGACGGTCCGTCACCGTCGCGGCGCGCGGGAAGTCGCACAGGAACGGCACGTCCGGGGCCACCGCGACCAGATCGGGCACCAGAGCGCCGACGGCGAGGGCGATGCCGCCGCCCTGACTCTCCCCGATCACCGCGGTCCGCGCCGCGTCGGTGAGCGGGTGCGAGCGGGCAGCCTCCACCGCGCGCACGGCGTCCGTGAACACGCGGCGGTAGTAGTAGTTCTCGGGCGCGTCGATGCCCCGCGTCATGAACCCGGGATACGCGGGCGCGGCGCCCACCGGGTCCGCCGTGCCGCCCCCACCGCCCCAGACGCTGCCCTGTCCGCGCGTGTCCATCACCAAGTGCGCCCGGCCCGTCGACGCCCACAGCAGCTTCTCGTGCGGAAGCCCCCGCCCGCCGCCGTAGCCGATGAACTCCACCACCAGCGGCAGCGGTTCGGTGGCCCCCGCCGGCAGCCGCAGCCAGCCCTTCACCGGGTGACCGCCGAACCCGGCGAACGTCACGTCGTACACCCGCACCGTGGCCAGCCCGGTGTCCACCGGCTCGAAGCGTGCGCCCAGGTCGTGTTCGCGCGCCTCCTGGAGTGTCTTGCCCCAGAAGGCGTCGAAGTCCTCGGGTGCGCCGGACTCGCTGCGGTACGCGCGGAGTTCGTCGATCGGGAGGTCGAACAGGGCCATCGACAACCGCCTTTGCGGAGGGAGCGTGAGGGAGGCTGCGGGACCTCACCGTACGTCGGTCATCGGATGAATCGCCAGGCCGGTGCGGGGGGCGGGCCCCGTTCGTCGCCCCGCACCCGCGGTCGATGCGCAGGCGAAAGAGGGGAAATCGCTTGCTGTGAACGCCCGGTGCGGTGGACACCGGCCCTGCGGTCATCGGGTCACTGCCGGTCAGGTCCTTGGCTGGTTCCACTTCGGTCCCGTGCGGGCCCACTCCCGTTCCCACTCGGCCAGCCGGTGGCGCAGCGCGATCCGGCGCTCCACGGAGTGCCCCAGCAGGACCATGGCCGCCGCACCGCCCGCCGCGCACACGCCGATGGTGACCGTGTGCTGCCAGACCGCGACGTCGTCCGGCGGCGGGGCCACGCTGCGGCCCCGGGCGTCGAACCACACGGTGACCACGTCACCGGCCCGGGTCCCCGCCGGCACGCGGGCCAGTGCCGTCCGCGTCCCCTTGCCCGCCTCGGTCCAGCGGACCTGGGCCCGGTAGGGGTGATCGCGGTCGCCCTGCACGGTGCGCAGCCGCTCGGGCGAGTTGGCGATCACCACGGCCCGCACATGGTGCCGCTCGGCCCGCTGCGCCACCGCGAGCGACTGCGCCTCGTCGTAGCCGCGCAGGCCAGCCGCCACCCCGACCAGGGGTGCGACCACGAACAGCAGGACGGAGACCACCAGCGCCGCCCACGCCTCCACGACGTCCGAGCGGCGCCGCAGCGGATTGCGCCGCCAGCGCCAGCCACGCACCCGGGTACGCATGTCCACCTCCTCGCCGCCGGAGCCGGAGAGCCGGGCGAACCCTGGCACCGGTTCGTCCGACCCCGCCGCCGTACACGAGCGGCCACATCCGTCTCGTACCCCGTACGGCGCAGCTCGCTCACGCCACCTGCCGCGAGTTCAAGCCTCGTGCAGCAGGGCGCACCGGGCACGGCACGACGCATGCGCCCCACGGCCGGTCGAGCGGTCGCCCGCCCAGCCCGGGCGCTCAGCCGAAGCGTTCGATGCGGATCCGGTCGACCGGCTGGCCCGCCTCGACCAGCAGGCGCGAGGCGTGCTCGGCGAACCCGTTGGAGCCGCACACATAGGCCTCCCACCCACCGGGAGGCTGCTCGGCCAGGAGGGGCGCCACATGTGCTGCCGCCATACGCCCCACCCCCAGACCCTGGGGGGCGCTGCGCGTGAACACTGTCGTCGTCTCCCCGCCAAGTTCCCGGGCGTAGATCAGCTGCTCGGGGCTGCGCGCCGACACCAGCATCCGCAGCGGTACGGCGATACCCCGCGCCCGGTGGTGCCGCACCATCGACATCAGCGGTACGACCCCGGAACCGGCCCCGAGGAGCAGGGCGGGCCGGTCGCCCGGCCAGGCGAAGAAGCCGCTCAGCGGGCCGCGCACCTCGACCGTGTCACCGGGCCGGGCCAGCGTGTGGAACCAGCCCGAGACCTCGCCGTCCGGCACATGGTCCAGGGTCAGCTCGATGTGGCCGGAGTCGTCCGGCGCGGAGGCGATCGAGTAGTGGCGCTGAGCCACGTAGCCGTCCTCCGCGGTCAGCCGCAGCATCAGGTGCTGCCCGGGCAGATGCCCGGCCCAGTCGGGCACCGCGAGCCGGAAGGTGGCCGCGTGCGGAGTCTCGCGCCGGATCTCCGTCAGCGTCGCCGTCTGCCACACCGCCGCCACCTGGTCGCTCACGGCGATGCGCCCGGGCACGGCGAAGCGCGAGGGGGGAGTGAAGGCCGTCGCCGTCTCAGTCACCGGAGTACCGCTGCTCCTCCCACGGGTTGCCCCGCACGTGGTATCCGTTGCCCTCCCAGAAACCCGGCTCCTCCTGGTCGAGGAGCGTGATCCCGGCGATCCACTTGGCGCTCTTCCAGAAGTACAGGTGCGGCACCAGGAGCCGGGCCGGGCCGCCGTGCTCGGGCGCGAGCGGCTCGCCGTCGAACTCCCAGGCGATCCAGGCCCGCCCGCCGGTGAGGTCCGCGAGCGGGAGGTTCGCGGTGTAACCCGTGTGCGAGTAGGCGATCGCATGGGTGGCCGACCCATGGGGCCGGACCACATCGAAGAACGTGTCCAGCGAGACGCCGCCGAAGCGCACGCCGAACTTCGACCAGCCGGTCACACAGTGGATGTCGCCCTCGTACGACGAGGCGGGCAGGGCGCGCGCCCCCTCCCAGTCCCAGGTGTGCGGCCGCTCCACCAGTCCGTCGAGGCGGAAGGACCAGTCGGCCGGAGCGAGGTCCGGGGTGACCTCGGCGGACAGGACGGGCCAGTCGTCCCCCGCGTCGTACTGTCCCGGGGGCAGCCCCGGGTTGGCGACGCGCGGGCGACCCGTGAAGCCTCGGGTGACGTTCATGTTTCAACCGTACGCTGTCGGTGCGGGTGCTCCGTCCCAGGTCAGTGCCCCGGTCGTTGCGGTCGTATGAACTCCGGTCAGGGCCGGGAATAGCCGCACGCCACCGCTCCTTGCACGCTGAGTGCCGGCCGGTGCGCCGGTGAGAGCACGACGGAAGCGAGGAAAGAGGATGCCCAAGGCGTATGCCTTCACGCGGTACGGCGGCCCGGAGACCGAGGCGCTGACCGACGTGGAACGGCCGAGCCCCGGTCCCGGCCGGCTTCTGATCGCCGTGCGGGCGGCGGGAGTCAACCCCGTCGACTGGAAACAGCGCTCCGGCTTCCGCCGCCCCGGCGAGACCGGGGAGCGCGTCTTTCCGGCGGTCTTCGGCAACGAGGCCGCCGGTGTCGTCGAGGAGGTCGGCGAGGGCGTGACCGGGTTCGCCGTGGGCGACGCGGTGTTCGGCAACGCCGTGGACGGCGCGTACGCCGAGTACGCCCTGCTGGACGCCGGAGTCACGGCGCACAGGCCCGCCGGCCTGTCGTTCGCCGACGCCGCCACCCTGCCGGTCGCCGCGGCCACCGCGTACGACGGCGTCCGCCAGCTCGCCCTGCCCGAGGGCGCGACCCTGCTGGTGACCGGCGCCGGCGGCGGGGTCGGCGCGGCGGCAGTGCAGATCGCCCGCGCCTTCGGGGTGCGGGTCGTGGGCGTGGCGAGCGAGGGCAAGAAGGACTTCGTGGAGTCGCTGGGCGCCGTGCACGTGCCCAGCGGCCCGGACCTGGCCGAGCGGGTGCGCGCCGCCGTGCCCGAGGGCGTCCACGCGGTGTACGACCTGGTGGGCGACGGGACACTCGCCGAGGTGGCCACCCTGCTCACCGACCGGACGAAGCTGATCACCGCCGGTGCCCCGCCCGAGACGGTCGCCGAGCTGGGCGGTTCCCGGGTCGCCCGCGCCCGCACCGCCGCCGTCCTGGACGCGGTGGCGGACCTCGTCCTGCGCGGGGCCCTCAACCCGCACGTCACCGGCACCTTCCCGCTCGACCGGGCCGAGGAGGCCCTGCGCGCCGTCGAGGACGGCCACGCCCGCGGCAAGATCGTGATCGAGGTGGCCGGATGAGCGAGCCGACCCCTGTGGGCGCGCCGAGGGCGGCCGGGGCACGGCACGTCCTGGACAACCCCGCCCTCGCCTCCCTGACCGGTCCGCACGCCCACTTCGCCGAGCGGCGCGGCCGGGCGCTGCGCTACCAGCTCGACGTGTCCCCGTGGCTGGCCCTGCCCGACGAGCCGGACGCGGACGACTGGGCGGACGTCGCCGCGCTGGCCGGACCCGGCGCCGAGGTGCCGCTGGCGGGCTACCACGGAGAGGTGCCGGACGGCTGGGAGATCACCTTCCGGATCGAGGGCGTCCAGTTCGTGGACGACGGTCTCGCCGCCGCACCGGACGCCGAGGCGGTCCGCCTCGGCCCGGCGGACGTGCCCGAGATGCTCGATCTGGTGGCGCGCACCCGGCCCGGCCCCTTCCTGCCGCGCACCGTCGAACTCGGCACCTACCTCGGCATCCGCCGCGAGGGCACCCTGATCGCCATGGCGGGGGAGCGACTGCACCCGCCGGGCTGGACCGAGATCAGCGCGGTGTGCACCGACCCGGCCCATCGCGGCGAGGGACTGGCCACCCGGCTGATCCTCGCGGTCGCGCACGGCATCCGGGAGCGCGGCGAGACCCCGTTCCTGCACACCAGCGCCCAGAACACCAACGCCATCCGGCTCTACGAGTCCCTGGGCTTCCGGCTCCGCCGCCGCACGGCCTTCCTCGCGGCGCGGGTACCCGAACGTCTGGCGGACGGGCGGGCGGCCGTACCGGTGCCGTGATCGCCCTCCGTCCCGGGCCGGACCGGTCGCGGCTCCACTGCCGCCGCGACCGGTCCCTCGCTCACTCCGACGCCGCGCCGGACGCCCCGGCGTTGTACCGCTCCAGGTAGGCCGCGAAGCGGATCAGGTCCTCCTCGGGCCAGTCGGCGAGCCGCTCCCGGAAGGCGGCCCGGCGGCTGCGGGTCACCTGGGCGAGCATCTCCTGGCCGGCCCCGGTCAGGTGCAGCACCTGCACCCGGTGGTCCTCCGGGGCCAGCCGCCGCTCGATGAGCCGGGCCCGCTCCAGCGCGGCCACCTGGCGGCTCACCGTCGACTTGTCCAGGGCGTAGTGCGCCGCCAGGTCGGTCGCCCGGCAGCCCCCGCTCTCCTCCAGGTGGCCGAGCAGGGTGTACGACACCAGGGACAGCTCGGGATGCATGCGCCCCGCCGAGGCGCGGGCCCGGCGGGCGAAGATCGTCATCTCGCGCTGGATCGTCTCCACGGCCGTCTCCGTCGCCTTCACGGGATCACCTCCTGGTCACCCACGGGGAATGCCTCCTCCGCCGTCGTAGTTGTATAGTACAACTTGAAGCGAAAGTTGTATAAGCCAACCTTTGGAGGTCGCGCCCGATGAGGTCACCGGCACTGCGCCATGTGCTCACGCACCTGATCACCCCGCTGCTGATGTGCGTAGGCATGGGGCTCGCGTACATGGGGGCCTTCGTGACCCCGGAGCCGAACCACCTGCCCGTCGCCGTCGTCGGCGCCGGGCCCCGGGCGAAGGTGTTCGCCCAGACCGTCAAGGACACCGCGGGGGACAAGCTCGACGTCCGCACCGTCGCCACCCGCGCCGACGCGGTCGGCCTCCTGAAGTCCCGCGAGATCACCGGCGCCTACGTACCGACCGCCAAGGCGCCCGAGCTGCTGGTGGCCACCGCCGCGTCCGACATGGGAGCCACGGCCGTCGAGAGGGTCTTCACCCCGGTCGCCGCCGAGGCGGGCGCGCCGCTGAAGGTCACCGACGTGGCGGCACCGGTCGCGGACGACCCCACCGGGCAGGGCCTGTTCTTCCTGCTGATCGCGCTCAGCATCGGCTCCTACGCCTCGGTCGCCGCCCTCGGAGCCGCGGGCGCCGCACTCCCGATGCGGGTACGGGCGCTGCTCGCGCTCGGTGTCTCCGCCGTGGTCAGCGGCATCGGCGCGCTGCTCGCCGGGCCGGTGTTCCACCTCGCGCACCACGATCTGGCGAGCCTGTGGGGCATGGCGTGGCTCTACTCCGCGGGCATCCTCTTCATCGGCGTCGGACTGCACACCTTCCTGAAGCGCTGGACCACGCTGACCATGATGGTGCTCTTCGTGATGCTGAACTTCACCAGCTCCGGCGGTCTGTTCCGGCCCGAGCTGCAGAACGGCTTCTTCGGCACCCTGCACGCCTTCTGGAACGGCGCCGGCTTCGTCGAGGGCGTTCGCAGCCTGCTCTACTTCGGTGACGACGGGCTCGCGCGCACCGTGTGGACGCTCGTGGTCTGGCTCCTCGCCGGCCTCGCCCTGACCGCGCTCGCAGCCGCCCACGAGCGGACCCGGGCGCCCCGGCAGGCGACCGCTCTTCCCGAGCCCGCGCCGAGCGCGCGCCAGGAGGCCCGGGCGGCGGCCGGGAAGCAGGCCGAGGAGAAGGCCGAGGAGAAGGCCGAGGAAGAGGTCGAGGAAGCGGTCGGCGTCTGAGCCGCCGCCGTACCGGAGTAGCGGCGCGCCGCCCGCGGACGGGCGGAGCCCCTCCCGCCGGCCGGCTCACGGGCCCGCCGACCCGATCGTCACCACGCGCGCCCACTCGGGCGGTGGGTCCCGCCAGGGCCGGCCCGCCCGCGGCCGCGGGAACAGGCCCACCACCGTCCGGCACGGTGGCCGGGTGTCCGGCCAGGGCGTCTGTCCGTCCGTCAGGACCACGACGACGTCGGGCCCCGGCCGGGACCGCAGCGCCCGGGCGAAACCCGTCCGCAGGTCCGTGCCCCCGCCGCCCACCAGCGGGATCCCCTCGGTACCGCACAGCGGCTGCACGGTCTGCGCCGCCGCGTCGCACGACACCACGGTGACCAGGTCGCGCCGGCCGCCCACGGCACGGGAGATCGCGGCGACCTCCAGCAGCGCGCCGCCCAGTTCGGCGTCGCTGACCGACCCGGACGTGTCGACGACCACGCAGACCCGAGGGGGCCTGCGCCGCAGACTCGGCAGGACGGCGCCGGGCACCGAGGTCGAGCGGCGCGCCGGACGGCCGTAGCTGTAGTCGTCGCCCGCACCCGCGCCGGAGGCCGCCGCGCGGACCGCCGCGCCCAGCAACTCCCGCCACGGCTGCGGCGCATGGAACACCTCCTCGGCCCACCGCCGCCAGCCCTTCGGCGCGTTGCCCGGCCGCCCGTTGATGCCCTCCGCGACCCGGAAGCGGACCGCGTCCCGCTCCTGCTCGCTGAGCCCCTGGGCACCGTCGGGACCCAGGTCCCACCCGCGTTCCAGCCCGTCGGCACCGCTGCCGCAGTCCAGCCAGGCCAGCCACGGGTGATGGGGATCGAGCCGGAACCGGCGCAGGTAATCCTCCATGAGGAGCCCGGACGGCAGCCCCAGGTCCTCCGGGCGCACCGCGCCTCCGGGCCGCACGAGACCGTCGCCGTACACGTCGTCGTTGATCTCCAGGTCCGCGGCGATGTTCATCCGCAGCCGTTCCCCGCGGCCGGTCAGGCCGCGCTCCCGGGCGACCCGGTCGCCGCGCCCGTGATGGTCGCGCAACAGGTGCGCCACCTCGTGCACCCACACCGCGGCCAGGTCCTCCACCGGCATCCGGTCCACGAAGGCCGGTGAGACGTAGCACCGCCAGTGCCGGTCGACGGCCATCGTGGGCACCTCCCGTGACTCGACCGTGTGCAGCGCGAACAGCGCCGTCGCCAGGTACGGCCGTGCCCGGGCCGCGTGCAGCCGGGCGGCGAAGAGCTTGCCGAGGTCCAGTGCCCCCGGTGCGTCCGGCGTCAACGGCCGGACCCGCCCGCGCCCACCGCCCGGCGCGCCGCGTCGTCGGCGCGCCGGGACAGGGACACCACGCCGGCGAGCCGCTCGATCGCCTCCGGCACGTCCCAGTCAGTCCGCCGCAGCGAGGCCAGCGTGGTCGCGGGGACCACCACCACGTCCGGGGCCCCGGTCTCCATCGCGCGGATCAGCAGGGTCCACGCCGCGTCCCAGCGCGCCCGCTCCGGCCGGTTGCGGACCGCGTCCACCACGCCGTCCAGCACGGCCTGCCGCAGATCGCCGCGCTCGGGCAGCACGGCACCCGCGGGGTCGGCCAGCACCGCCTCGGGATCGGGAAGGTCCATCCGGTCCAGGCTCGCCAGCATCTCGAGCCCCGGCCCGTCGCCCACCGACCCCCTGACCAGCAAGGACAGCACGTCGCGGGAGGAGCCGGCGGCGGTCGCGAAGGCGATCAGCCGCAGGGTCGTCTCCCAGCTGCGCGGCGACGGCCAGGCACCGCCGCGGCGGGTCTCACCGCTCGGCAACCGGTGCACCAGCCCGGGGCGCGCGGACAGGAAGCCGCACACCGCGCGCCGCGCGAAGGCCACGGCCTCCGGCAGCCCGCCGGCATCGAGCCGGGGTAGACCGGGCCGGGGCCAGGTGCCGCCCAGGCCACGTACGACGACGTCGTGGTCGTGCGTCCACTGCAGGTGCACGAACCGGTTGGCCAGGGGAGGGCTCAGCTCCCAGCCGTCGGCCGCCGAGGACCGCGGGTTGGCGGCGGCCACGATCCGCACGCCGGGCGGCAGCCGCAGCGCGCCGATGCGGCGTTCCAGCACCAGCCGGAGCAGAGCGGCCTGGACGGCCGGGGGCGCGGTGGACAGCTCGTCCAGGAACAGCAGCCCGCGGCCCGCCCGCACCAGCCGCACCGCCCAGTCCGGCGGGGCCATCGGGACCCCCTGCCCCGCGGGGTCGTCCCCCACGACCGGCAGTCCCGAGAAGTCGGACGGCTCGTGGACGCTGGCGATCACGGTGGTCAGCGGCAGGTCCAGGGAGGTGGCGAGCTGGTTCAGGGCGGCGGTCTTGCCGATGCCCGGCTCGCCCCACAGGAGCACCGGGAGGTCGGCGGCCACGGCCAGGGTCAGCGCCTCCAGCTGGGTGTCGTCGCGGGGTTCGGTGTCCGTGTCCCGCAACAGGGACAACAGGGCGGCGGCGACGTCGAGTTGGGAGGCATGGGAAGGGGCGTCGGGCGTGGTGGGCGAAGCGTGTGTGGGCATGGTGATCACCTAGGGTGTGAAGTGGGCCGAGAGAAAGGGGAATCAGCGGGGGAAGACCGCGTTGCGTGGGCGGCGGCGGTGGTGCCGGGTGGCGCGACGCTTCGGCTCGAGAGGGGCGCGGCCGGGACCGACGAGACCGGCCCGGTAGAGCCCGTACGTGATCCTGCGGGCCGCGGCCGCCTCCAACTCCTCCCGCAGGGGGCCGTCCCGCAGCAGCGCGTCCGGACCCAGCAGGCCCTCCACCACGGCCAGCGCGCCCGCGGTGTCGCCGTGGTCCAGCCGCTCGCGGACACCCGTGAGGCAGTCCGGACGCCGGTGCGCCTCGTCGATGGCCTGAAGGCAGGGGAGCGGCGGACCGCCGAGCGCGACCAGCATCTCCTCCCGCCGTACCTCCTCCGGACCGTGGTCCAGCGGGGCCAGCACACCGTCGACCAGGCCGATCCGGTGCCGGGCTCCCCGGCACTCCACCGTGCGCGGACCGTCCGCGCGGTCGGGAGGTCGGGGTGGACCGGCGGCCATGTGACCGGGTACCAGGGCGGACGCGACCAGCGGATGCAGCTGGTCGGGCGCCAGCAGACCGGCCCGCAGCAGCTCCAGGTCGGGCAGCACCCGCGTGGCCGCGTCCGGCAGGACGGGCAGCGCGGAGGAGCCGCCCGCCGGAAGCGCCCTCGCGATCCGCAGCCCGGGAGCTGCCCCGCCGCCATCGGCGACCAGCTCCAGGACCAGCCGGCGCCGGCCGCCGAGCCGTACGACGAAGGCGCCGGCGGACCGCCCCTCGGCGCCGAGCAGCACGGCCGCCTCGGCCGCCCACCGGTCGACGGCACAGCCGAGACCGGGCGGTACGAGGCCGGTCAGCTGCGGGTCGGCCACCAGTCGGCCGGTCCCGGACCGCAGCCGCAGCTCCGCGCTCCTGCGGGCGTCCCACAGGTGCCGGTGCAGATCGAGCCGGTACCGAACGCCGGGGCGCGGATGCGGATGCCCGGCGGTGTCCGGGCGGGACCCGTCCCACAGCGCGAGGGCGATCCGCTGACCGGCGTCCGCCCAGGCCGGCGGGGTGCGGGCCACGAGGTGCACCGGGCCGTCCCGGCCACGCCCCCGGCCCTCGTACCGGGCCAGTGCCAGGGTCAGCCCCGGGCGCAGCAGCCCGTCGGGCGCGATCCTCGGCATGTGCCAGCGCAGCAGGTCGGGAGCGAGCGAGCGGAGGTCGGCACGGACCCGGGCCGCCAGCTCGCGGCCGTGCTCGCGGGTCACGGAACGAAGGTCGAGATCGACGTCGACACGGGCGGCGGCACATGCCCCCGCCCAGTCCCCGGCACGGCGGCGGACGGTCGCGGTCTCGATCATGGACGGCGGCACGGCGAACTCGCGCACGCGCAGCCACAGGGAGAGCCGGGAGTCCCCGTACGCGGTCTGAGTGAGCATCAGCACTCACCTTGCGCGGACGGGACCCCCATTCTGTCAGCGGAGTGAGTCGTCATCGCGGCGAGCGTAACGGGCCCGCGCCGGACCGCGCCAGCGCGTTTTCCCGTACACCGTGCGGCCGCCGGCCGGACCGGGGCGCTGGGGTATGGTGGCCGTCCGGCCGCGGACGATTCGTGGCCGCCGGCTGCCGAGGAGGTGAGACCCATTACCGCTGTGTCAGCTGGGGTGCTCTCTCCTTGTGACAGCCATCTGTGACAGCGCGGAACACCGGCACCGGTGACCGCGAGAGCGCCCTTCGGCTCCAGGTTCCCGAAAGGCTCTCGGCTTCCATGCCCTCCCTGTCCACCCCATCTTCCCCGACGCCTTCATCCCCTTCGTCGCCCTCATCCCCTTCATGTTCTTCCTCGGCTGACGCGGTCGTCGCCGCGCTGCGCGCTGCCGGGTGCGTCTTCGCCGAGGACGAGGCGGAGTTGCTCCTCGCGACCGCCCGCACCCCGGAGGAACTGGCCTTGATGGTCGTCCGGCGCACCGCCGGGCTCCCGCTCGAACACGTCCTCGGCTGGGCCGAGTTCCACGGCCTGCGCATCGCCGTCGAGCCCGGTGTCTTCGTCCCCCGCCGCCGTACCGAGTTCCTCGTCGACCGGGCGCTGGCCCAGGCCGGCGACGCCCGGGTCGTCGTCGACCTGTGCTGCGGTTCCGGCGCGCTCGGCGCGGCCCTGGCCGCCGCACTCGGCGCCGTCGAGGTGCACGCCGCCGACATCGATCCCGCCGCCGTGCGCTGCGCCCGCCGCAACCTGGCCCCCTACGGCGGCCGGGCCCACCAGGGCGACCTGTTCGACGCCCTGCCGACCGCGCTGCGGGGCCGCGTCGGCATCCTCACGGCCAACGTGCCCTATGTGCCCAGCGCCGAGGTGGCGCTCCTGCCGGCGGAGGCCCGCGACCACGAGCCGTTGGCCGCCCTCGACGGCGGCGCGGACGGCCTCGACGTGCTGCGCCGGGTGGCCGCCGGCGCGGCCGAATGGCTCGCGCCCGGCGGCTGCCTCCTGACCGAGACGAGCGAACGCCAGGCCCGAGCCGCCCTGGAGGCCTTCACCGATGCGGGTCTGACAGCCCGTCCGGCCATGTCCGAGGAGTCGGCCGCGCATGTGGTGATCGGCGTACGGGAGCAGTCGGCTACGGCAACTCCTGGGCCCGGGCGATGAGCAGGGCCACGTCGTCGTGGTTGTCGGGATGGTGCAGCGTCCGCAGGAGCAGGTCGCAGGCCTCCTCCAGGGGGCGGGCGGGGTCGTCGAGCAGCGACAGCAGGAAGTCCAGGCGCTCGTCCAGCGAGTGGCAGCGGGTCTCGACCAGGCCGTCGGTGTAGAACACCAGCTCGTCGCCGGGCTCGAAGTCGACGGTCACGGTGGAGAACTCCACCCCGCCCACGCCCAGCGGCACCCCGGTCGGCAGATCGAGCAGCTCCGGCGGGCGGCCGGGGCGCACCCGGGCCGGGGGCAGGTGGCCGGCGTTGGCGATCCGGCACTGGCGCAGATGCGGGTCGTGGACGGCGTACACACAGGTGGCGATGGAGTGGTCGAGGGCCGAGGTCGTCTTGTCCAGGTGCTCCAGCAGCAGCGCGGGGTCGAGGCCGAGCGAGGCCAGCGTGGTGGTCGCGGTGCGCAGCCGGCCCATGGTGGCGGCGGCGCTGATGCCACTGCCCATCACATCGCCGACCACCAGCGCCGTCCTGCCGCCGTCCAGCGGGATGACGTCGAACCAGTCGCCCCCGACCTCGCTCGTGGCACCCGCCGGCTGGTAGCGGGAAGCCACCTCGAGACCGGTCGTCACCGGCGGATGGCTGGGCAGCAGGCTGCGCTGCAGCGTGAGCGCGGTGTTGCGGGCGTTCTGGTACCAGCGGGCGTTGTCGATCTGCACGGCCGCGCGGGCCGCCAGCTCCCGGGCGAGCAGCACGTCGTCCTCGCCGAAGGGCTCCGTATTGCGGGTGCGCTTGAGGTCCAGGGCGCCCAGCACCTCGCCGCGCGCGATCAGCGGCACGGCGAGGTACGAGTGCAGGCCCGCCCGGCCCAGCAGCACGGCCGCCTCGGGTGAGCGGGCGATGCGCGGCAGATCGTCGTCCTTCACCTGCGGCACCAGCACCGCCTCGCCAGTACGGACGCACTCGGTGACCAGCCGGTCGGGCGCGTACCGGGCGATCTGACCGGGCTCGTCGGCGGCCCGTACGGCCTCCGACTCCTGCTCGGCGCGCAGCGCCAGGGCGCGGATCACCGCGGGCTCCGCGGGGCCGAGCGTGCTGGGCCGGCCCTCCACGACCGCGTCCAGCAGGTCCACGGCGGCCACGTCGGCCAGTTCGGGCACGGCGACCTCGGCCAGTTCCAGGGCGGTGCGCTCCAGCTCCAGCGTCGTACCGATCCGGGCGGAGGCGTCGGCGATGACCGCGAGCCGGCGCCGCGCGGCCTCCGCCTCGACGGAGGCCCGGTGCTGCTCGGTGATGTCGACCATCGAGGCCGCCACGCCGAGCACGTTGCCCATCGCGTCCTCGAGGCGGTACAGCGACAGCGCCCAGGTGTGGTCCTCGTCCGGGTCGGCCGGGGTGCGGCCGACCACGGGCTCGTCGATCAGCGGCACACCGGTTTCCAGCACTCCGCGGGCCGCTTCCTCCAGCGCGTCGGCCTCCAGCCGGGGCACGACCTCGCTGAGCCTGCGCCCCACGTGCTCGGCGGCGGGCAAGCCGTTGATCGTCTCCAGTGCCGGGTTGACCGAGACGAACCGCAGCTGGGTGTCCAGCACGGCGAGCCCCATCGGCGACTGTTTCACCATCCGCTCGGACAGCGCCACGTCCTGCTCCAGCCGCCGCACGGTCGACTGGTCGGCGGCGAGCCCCAGCGCGTACACGTCGCCCCGGTCGTCCAGCAGCCGCATGTTGCGGAACTCCACCAGCCGGGTGCTGCCGTCCTTGTGACGGATCGGGAAGCCGCCGGCCCAGCTCTGGCCGGTGCGCATCACATCGGCGAACAGCTTGCCGACCAGCTGGATGTGCCGTTCGTGCACCATCAGCCGGGCCGCGTACTCACCCAGCGCCTCCTGCGCGGTGTACCCGAACAGCTCCTCGGCCTGGGGGCTCCACAGCACGATGCGGCCGTCGGTGTCCAGCACCACCGACGCCACGCCCAGCACGTCGAGCAGCCCGCCCGGCCGCACCGGCCCGCGCGCGGGTTCACCGCCCTCGGTCACCGGAGCCTCGGCTGCACTCATGCCACGCACCGCCTTCGCCCGTCCGCACGGCACGTCGTCCCCCGTGCCGACTCCCCTTGTTCTACCGCGCTCACACCCGACTCTCCGACGCCCTCGCCGACTATCTCCACCATCTCTCAACACGGCGGCGCACGTCCGCCGAAGTCACCAGGCGGCGGCAGCGCGATGCGGTGGTCGCCTCCGGTGACCGCGGAAGCGTCCCGGGGGCCGTGAGAGTTCACGCTCATGTTGCTCCATTGGTCTGTACATGACCAGTCGACACGGCCAGACTGTCCGCCGACCGAGTGTCCCCACCCCCCCGCCCGAGGAGTCGGCCATGCCCGCGCCCGCCCGGCAACGTTGTCACTCAGCCCTCACCGCGCTCGTCACCCTGGCCACCGCCGCCGTCGTGTCGCTCTCCGCGTCCGCCCCGGCCTCCGCCGCCGACACCTGGACCGAGACGGGCTCGGACCGCGCCGACCCGCTGACCGAGAGCCAGGGCCTGACCTCGGTGGAGGTCCCGGCGAACAGCCCCAACCGGTACACCGGCATCGGCACCATCCCAGTCGGCGTCTCCAGCCGCGGCTGGAACCACGTCGGCGACCCCGACGCCTCCTACGACGGCCACTACATCGAGCCCTACCAGCGGGACTCGGGCAACGCGAAGATGTTCCGCGTCCAGGCGCCGGACGGCACCTGGACGGAGTACGTGCACACGCTGAGCGCCGGCGAAGCGCTGAACAACTCCTGGGACGCGATCTCGCCCGACGGTCAGTGGATGCTGTCGGGCGAGTGGGGCACGATGAACCGCCTGCTGGTCTTTCCGACGCCGGGCGTCAACCCGGCCACCTCGCCCTCGGCGAACCTCCCGCAGGCGTCCACGGTCCGGCTCGACCACGCCGTGCGCGACGTCCAGGGCTGTGACTTCTCCGGCCCGACGACCCTGCTGTGCTCCTCGGACGACCCGGAGGGCTCCCTCTTCGGCATCACCAAGCCGCTGCTGCGGATCGACCTCTCGGCCGCACCGAACGGCACGTCGGACGTGAACGGCCATGTCACCGCCCTGCGCCAGCTGCCGCTGCGCAGCTCCTGCTCGGGCACCTTCGAGGTGGAGGGCATCGACTACGACCGCCGGTCCGGCATCCTGCGCGTCATCGTCGTGTCGCCGGGCTTCTGCGTGCTCACCGACAGCAAGACGTACAAGTTCTCGCACAGCTGAGGTGTGCTCATCGGCCGGTGGTGTTTTCCTGAGGGTGGACGCGGTTCGGCGGGGTACCCCCGTTCCACCGCAGCGCGGCCACGAAAGGAGCGATCATGAGGAACCCGGAGGGGTCGCACCAGGAAACCGTCTCGGTGGAGATCAGCGGCTCCAAGGAGGACGCCCGCGTCGTCTTCGACGCGCTGAACAGCTGCTTCACCTCGGACCGGGCCCCCGAAGAAGTGCCGCAGCAGCTCCACGAGGTCCGTCCGATGGTGTGGCTCGGCACGTACGACGTCGCGGACGCCCTTGAGGGGAGCTGTGCACCGGTCCATCTCGACTCGTCCATCCTCGCGGACGTCCAGGGAAGTTACTGGGCCGTGGACCGGTTCCGCACCACCCTGGACTCGATGTTCGCCGTCGAGGAGACGTGCACGGCCTCCGGCGACCAGGAGCGGGACCTGCACCTGCGCCTGGAAAGCCGCTGAGGGCGGCACCGACCACAGCGACGCCCCGGCCGGCTCCCTGCCCGGCCGGGGCGTACTGCGCCCGCAATGAACCAGCAGTTACAGAGTGGCCGGGCTCACGTGCCAGCGTTTATGCAACTAGTTGCAAAACGTGGTGCGCTTCCTCTACAACAAGAGGCGACCGCACCCTGCACGGAGGGCCCGATGAGCCGTTACCCGCACCTGATGTCCCCGCTCGACCTGGGATTCACCACGCTGCCCAACCGCGTGCTCATGGGCTCCATGCACGTCGGTCTGGAGGAGGCCGAGCGCGGCTTCGAGCGGATGGCGGCGTTCTACGCGGCCCGCGCGCGCGGGGGAGTCGGGCTGATCGTCACCGGCGGCATCGCGCCCAACGAGGAGGGCCGGCCGTACGAGGGCGGCGCCAAGCTCACCACCGAGGCCGAGGCCGAGCAGCACCGGACCGTCACCGAGGCCGTGCACCGCGAGGGCGGCCGGATCGCGATGCAGGTCCTGCACTTCGGCCGGTACGCCTATCACCAGGACCTCGTGGCGCCGAGCGCGCTGCAGGCTCCGATCAGCCCCTTCGTGCCCCGTGAACTCACCGACGCCGACGTCGAGCGGACCATCGACGACTACGCCCGCGCCGCCCGCCTCGCCCGGCAGGCCGGCTACGACGGCGTCGAGATCATGGGCTCCGAGGGCTACCTCATCAACGAGTTCATCGCCGCGCAGACCAACCGCCGCGCGGACCGCTGGGGCGGCTCCTACGAGAACCGGATGCGCTTCCCCGTCGAGATCGTCCGGCGCGTGCGCGAGGCCGTCGGTGAGGACTTCATCATCGTCTACCGGCTGTCCATGCTGGACCTGGTCCCGGGCGGCTCCTCCCTCGAGGAGGTCGTGACCCTCGCCAAGGCCGTCGAGGCCGCCGGGGCGACGATCATCAACACCGGCATCGGCTGGCACGAGGCCCGTATCCCCACCATCGCCACCTCCGTGCCGCGCGGCGCCTACACCTGGGTCACCAAGAAGCTCATGGGCGCGGTGTCCGTGCCGCTGGTGACCACCAATCGCATCAACACCCCGGAACTGGCCGAGCAGTTGCTCGCGGAGGGCCACGCCGACATGGTGTCCATGGCCCGCCCGATGCTCGCCGACCCCGACTTCGTCGCCAAGGCCGCCGCGGGCAGGCCGGAGGCCATCAACACCTGCATCGGGTGCAACCAGGCCTGCCTGGACCACACCTTCAGCGGGCAGATCACCTCCTGCCTGGTCAACCCACGCGCCTGCCACGAGACGGAGCTGGTGCTCTCCCCGACCCGGCTGCGCAAGCGCGTCGCGGTCGTGGGCGCAGGTCCGGCTGGACTCGCCTGCGCCGTCAGCGCGGCCGAACGCGGCCACCAGGTCACTCTGTTCGACGCCGCGAGCGAGATCGGCGGCCAGCTGAACGTGGCCCGCAAGGTCCCCGGTAAGCAGGAGTTCGACGAGACGCTGCGCTACTTCCGCCACCAGCTCGACGAGCACGGCGTCGACGTACGCCTCGACACCTGGGTCACCTCCGCCGACCTGACCGACTTCGACGAGGTCGTCGTCGCCACCGGCGTCACCCCGCGCACCCCCGAGCTCCCCGGTGCCGACCACCCCCGCGTCCTCGGCTACCTCGACGTCCTGCGCGACGGCGCCCCTGTCGGCGACCGGGTGGCCGTCCTCGGCGCCGGCGGCATCGGCTTCGACGTCGCCGAGTTCCTCACCGACGGCGGCGACAAGGCGAGCGAGGACCCGGAGACGTACTTCCGCCACTGGGGCGTCGACATGGACTACGCGGCACCGGGCGGCCTCGCCGCACCGCGCCGGCCCGCCCCGCCGCGCACGGTCCACCTGCTCCAGCGCAAGACCAGCAAGGTCGGCGCGGGACTCGGCAAGACCACCGGCTGGATCCACCGCACCGAGCTGAAGCACCGCGGCGTCACCATGGTCCCGGGCGTCCGCTACGACCGGATCGACGACGCGGGCCTGCACATCACCGTCGGCGACGAGAGCACGGTCCTCGAGGTGGACACCGTCGTGCTCTGCACCGGCCAGGAGCCGCGCCGCGACCTGTACGAGGAGCTGGTCGCCGCCGGTCGCAGCGCCCATCTGATCGGCGGCGCCGACGTCGCGGCCGAGCTGGACGCCAAGCGGGCCATCAAGCAGGGCACCGAGCTGGCGGCGGCCCTGTAGGGGCCGTGCGCGCGTCCCTAGGATGAGTCCATGTCACTCCCGCACGCCATCCTCACCGCCCTGCTGGAGAAGCCGTCGTCGGGTCTGGAGCTGACCCGCCGGTTCGACAGGTCGATCGGCTACTTCTGGTCGGCGACGCACCAGCAGATCTACCGCGAGCTGGGGAGGCTGGAGGCCGAGGGCCACATCCGCGCCCTGCCGGCCGAGCAGCCGGCCCGCGGGCAGAAGAAGAGCTACGAGGTCCTGCCCGCGGGCCGCGCCGAACTGGCCCGCTGGGCGGCCGCCGCCCAGGACCCCAAGCCGCAGCGGGACGTCCTCCTGCTGCGGCTGCGTGCCGCCGCGGTGGTCGGCACAGCGGGCCTGGAGGCCGACCTGCGCCGCCATCTGGAGCTGCACCGGCGGCAGTTGGCCGAGTACGAGGAGATCGAGCGGCGTGACTTCCCGCCGGACCGAAACGCCCCGCAGGACCGCCTGCGCCATCTGGTCCTGCGTGCGGGCATCGACCTGGAGACCTTCTGGACCCAGTGGCTCACCCACGCCCTGAAGGAGTTCGCCGGCCTGCCCGTCCAGCCGTCGGCGCAGGAGCCGGAACCGGCGGACGGCACGTCCGGCTGACGGACGCGGCCGCCTCGGCTCCCGGCCCGTCGGCGTCGCCTCAGAGCCGGTACGGCTTCGAGCGGCGGCGCAGGAACCAGGCCGCGGCGATGACACCGGAGCCCACCAGGGCCGCGCCGACGCCCAGGGTGAGCGCGCCGTAGTCGCGGGCCGCACCGCCGAGGCCGCCCATCACGCCCCGCGAGGGCGCGGGCGTGGAGGTCGACGAGATCGTGGGGGCGGTGGGGGCGGCGGGGGCCGAGACGATGACGGACTGGGTGCCCGCGGTCCTGCCGTTGGAGCACATCACGACGACCGTGTACGTACCCGGGCTCACTCCGGACCAGGCCGCGGACTGGCTGATGGTCGTACCCGACAGGGCGACCTGCCGGCCCTGTGCGAAGGACCCCTGCCGGCTGCCCAGGAGTGAGGCGTTGCCCCAGCTGCCGTTGGTCTGGGTGCATGAACTGGTGACGACCGAGACCGTGGACCCGGTGGTGCTCACCGAGATGCCCGAGGCCGCGGTCGACGGTCCGGCGATCGAAGCCGGCAGAGCGGCGGCGGCCGCCAGGGTCAGGCCGGAGCGGAGGAGGAGTCGGGAGATACGCATTGGCTTCCCTCCGGCGGCACGGTTGGCGGTACGTCCCATGCGCCGCCGAGGGTCGGGAAACGTCCGTGCTGCCTCAACGGCAGCAAACGTCCTCCGGGATCGCGCCGCATGTGGACCGCGCCTGATCGGGTGAACGACCCGATCCCTCCGGTGCGGGCCGGAGCGCGGTCGACGCCCGCTCCGCCCGGGCGTCAGCCGCCCGCGGTCGTGGTCACCGTCCGCTCGGCGGAGAAGCCGCCCCAGGTGCCGTCGGGCAGCCGCGCCCGCAGCCGCACCCGGTGCCCGGCACCCGCGTCCCGCCCGACGTAGAAGCTGTAGTGGGCCCGGCCACGCGGCGGATCACCGCCCCACACCAGGGAGGCGGCCGTGGTGCCGTCGAGCCGGATCTGGTATTCGGTGATCACCCCGTCCACGCGGGGCGGATCCCAGGACAGGTCGATGTAGTACGCCCCGGCGGACCGGTGGGTGGAGGCGGTGAAACCGGTCGGTGCGGTGTCCCGGCCGTCGTCGGTGCCCGGAGTGCCGAGCCGGACCGGCGCGCTCGCGGGTGAGAGGTTGTCGGCCGCGTCCCGCGCCCGCACGGTGAAGACGTACCGGGTGCCCGGACGCAGCCCGGTGACCACGGTCGCGGTCTCGTTCCCGCCCACGCTGTGGATCTTCACGCCGCCCTGCCGGACGTCGTACGACACCACGCCCCGGTCGTCCCGGGAGGCACCCCACGACAGCTGGACCGCCCGGCTGCCGATCGCCCGCCCGGCAGGCCGCGACGGGCGGGTCGGCGCCGAGCGGTCCGCCGCCACGACCGCAGGCGTCCTGGCCCGTACCTCGTGGCTCGGCGGCCCGAGGCGGCCGTCCGTGTCCCGCGCCCGCACGGTGAAGGCATACAGGGTGGACGGCCTGAGCCTGATGACGTCCACCATGTGCTGGGACCCTGGCACTTCCATGACTCTCGTGGAGCCGCGATACACCTCATAGGTGCGGATCCCGGGGCCGTCCGCCACCGCGTTCCACATCACGTGCACGCTGGTGGCGCTGCCGGCCGCGGCGGTGACGCCCGTCGGAGCGCCGGGTGCCCGGCCGTCGCCGTCGTCGGCCGCACCGCTCCAGCCGCAGGACGCGACCAGGACAAGGGCGCCGCAGGCCAGCAGGGGCCGGAGGGAAACGCGTCGCACGGCTCTGCCTCCCAGGGGACGGCATCACGGCAAAGGTCCGGACCAATATGACCCGGTCCGTGCGGCCACAGCAAGGGGGCCGCGCTGGTGACCGGGCGGGGGGGTACGTATGCTGAGGTCTCCCTATGAGGTGAACTCCCGTGAAAAACAGGGAAGTTCATGCCCGAGGCGCGGAAACGCTGTCGTCGCCGAACCCGCGCCGACGCGGGTGGCCGGGGAGTCTGAGCCGACGCCGGCTCAGGTCCCCGGCCCCTGTTGCCTTCTCACAAGGTGTCAGAAGGGTGCTCCATCCGGCCCCATACGAGTGGTTTGTGCTCGCAGACCGGTATCAAATGTGCGCATTGTGACCGGAATGTTCCCGAGGAGAGGGTCCCTCAGAGTGCGTGTCCAGTCGCTGACACTGGCCGTGGCCGGTGCCGCCTTGCTCGCCCCGACGACGCTTCCCGCCGCCGCCGTGCCACCCCGGGAGGGGCCTGTGGGCCGAGGCAAGGGCAACGTGACAGCCGCCGACCTGCTGGACCGGGTGCGCGACTGCGCCCAGGTCTCCCGGGGCCGGTACAGCACCGACGACGAAGGCCGGGCGACCGTCCGGGTCTGCGGCACCCGCAAGGCGGTGTTCTGGAAGGCGGACCTGGACATCGACTGCGACGGACGTCCGAGCGCCCGCTGCAACAGCCGCACCGACCCGCTCTTCACCGCCGCCACCGCCTACCAGCAGTCCGACGGCCGCCACCTGAACGCCGAGACCCTGCCCTACATCGTGATCCCCGCCCCGAGCCACATCTGGGACCACCGTGCGCAGGGCATCCGTGGCGGCTCCGTGGCGGCCGTCATCTACCGGGGTCGGGTGCGGTACGCGGTCGTCGGCGACACCGGCCCGCGCGGGATCATCGGCGAGGCCTCCTACGCCACCGCCCGGGCCCTCGGCATCCGGGCCGACCCCCTGCGCGGGGGAGTCGCCTCCGGCGTCACCTACATCGTCTTCAGAGACTCGCGGGCCACCCCCATCGAGAACCACCGCGCCACGGTGGCGGAGGGCGAACGGCTGGCCCGGCGGTTCGTCGGGGTCCACTGAGGGGGGCCAGGGGACGGCGGAGCCCCCTGGACGGTCGCTCACACCTTCCGGTAGCCGAAGGCCTCCACGGCCGCCGCCTCCACCGCGTCGATGTCGGCACCCGTGGCCGCCGTGACGACGGCGGCCACCGCGCCCTCGACGAACGGCGCGTCCACCAGCCGTGAGCCGTCCGGGAGTTCGTCGCCCTCGGCGATCAGCGCCTTCACGGTGAGCACGGCGCTGCCGAGATCGGTGAGCACGGCCACTCCCACGCCCCGGTCCACGGCGGCCGCCGCGGCGGAGATCAGCTCGGCGCTGGTGCCGAGCCCGCCGCCCTCGGTGCCGCCCGCCGGGGCGACCGGCACCGACGGGGCCCCGCCCGCCAGGCCTTTCGCCAGTTCGGCGACGGAGGCGGCGACCTCCGCGCTGTGCGACACCAGTACGATCCCGACCACCTTCTCGCCGCTCACCTCAGGCTCCCCCGGCCGCTTCTTCGAGCGCGGCGATCAGCAGCGCCGAGGACGTGGCGCCCGGATCCTGGTGGCCGATGCTGCGCGCGCCGAGATAGCTGGCCCGCCCCTTGCGGGCCTGCAGCGGGGTGGTGGCCACCGCGCCCTCCTCGGCGGCCGACCGCGCCGCCGCGAAGCCGTCGGCGAGCGCGTCCACGGCCGGGACCAGGGCGTCGATCATGGTCTTGTCGCCGGGCGCCGCGCCGCCGAGCGCCATCACCCCGTCCACGCCCGCCCTGAGCGCCTCGGCCAGTTGCGCCTGGCTGACCTCCGCGTCCTCCCCGAGCGCCTTGCCGGCCCGGCGCAGCAGGGTGCCGTACAGCGGTCCGGACGCCCCGCCGACCGTCGAGATCAGCTGGCGTCCGGCCAGGGTCAGCACGGCACCCGGGGTCTGCGGCGCGTCCTTCTCCATGACGGCCATGACGGCCGTGAACCCACGCTGCAGATTGCTGCCGTGGTCGGCGTCCCCGATGGCCGAGTCGAGGGCGGTGAGCCGTTCCGCCTCCCGGTCGACGGACGCGGCGGTCGCCGTCATCCAACGGCGGAAGAAATCGGCGTCGAGCACTTGATCTCCTTGCGTGGTAGGGACGTTGGCCGCTTACTCCGCCGTATCACATCCCCCAGCGCAACGCCGGGGTCTTCACCGGCGCGTCCCACAGCCGCAGCAGCTCCTCGTCGACCTGGCACAGCGTGACGGAGGCGCCCGCCATGTCGAGGGAGGTGACGTAGTTGCCGACCAGGGTGCGGGCGACGGCCACACCGCGCTCCCCGAGCACCCGCTGCACCTCGGCGTTGAAGCCGTACAGCTCCAGCAGCGGGGTGGCGCCCATGCCGTTGACCAGGACGAGCACGGGGTTGCGCGGGGTCATGTCCTCCAGGATGGCGTGCACCGCGAAGTCGGCGATCTCCCCGGAGGTCATCATCGCCCGCCGTTCCCGGCCCGGCTCGCCGTGGATGCCGATGCCCAACTCGAGCTCCCCGGAGGGCAGGTCGAAGGTCGGGGTGCCCTTGGCGGGCGTGGTGACGGCGCTCAGCGCGACACCGAAGCTGCGGGCGTTCTCGTTCACCTGGCGCCCGATGGACTCCACCCGCTCCAGCGGCTGGCCCTCGGCCGCGGCGGCACCCGCGATCTTCTCCACGAACAGGGTCGCCCCGGTGCCGCGCCGGCCTGCCGTGTACAGGCTGTCGGTGACCGCGACGTCATCGTTGACGAGCACCTTCGCGACCTGGATGCCCTCGTCCTCGGCGAGTTCGGCGGCCATGTCGAAGTTGAGCACGTCGCCGGTGTAGTTCTTCACGACGAACAGCACACCGGCCCCGCTGTCGACGGCGGCCGCGGCCCGGGCCATCTGGTCCGGCACCGGCGAGGTGAACACCTCTCCGGGGCAGGCGGCCGAGAGCATGCCCGGCCCGACGAACCCCCCGTGCAGCGGCTCGTGTCCCGACCCGCCGCCCGAGACGAGCGCGACCTGCCCGGCCACGGGGGCGTCCCGGCGGACGATCACCCGGTTCTCCACGTCCACGGTCAGGTCCGGATGCGCGGCCGCGACACCCCGCAGCGCATCCGCCACGACGGTTTCCGGGACGTTGATCAGCATCCTCATCTGTGTCTCCTAAGAAGCCTATGAGTGCGTCTCTGACCTGCGTTTTCCCTGGTCAAGTCGGTGCTTGAGGACAGCCGGACGGGGTCCTGCTCCTCAGTATCGGCCTTGCGGCAGCCAAGGTCATGTGCACCGCAGGTGCAGCTTCCTGGCGGTCTTCGGCCGCGGCGGTGCACAGTCCTCGCGCATCCACCGCCACAGGACCGGCGCGGAGCCGGTCCTGTGGCGGCGCACCGCCGCGTCCACGGTGCTTTCCAGCAGTTCAGGACCGTCCCACCGGCCATCTTCATTCCGCCGAGACTGACGTGCCCGGCAGGGCAGTTGTCCGCCGCTTTCCGGCAGTCGGCGAAGAAGCGCCGGGGACGGCAGGGCCGCTTCGGCGGGGTCGTGGCGGGGAACTCGGTCGTCCGGGTGAGGGGAGCACGGAGGCCGCCGGGCGGCCGGAGGAGGTGCCGTTTCCGTGGACGAGTGGGAGATTCCCGACGACGTACGGCTCTCGCCGCGCGAGCGCGTCGCGCTGCTGCTGATCGAGGCGGACCTGCGCAAGGACCGCCGGCTGGTGCACCGGATGCGCTCGGCGCAGCGCACGGCCCGGACCCACCGGCGCATGTGGCTGCCGGTGGCGGTCCTGCTGCTGGTACTCGCGTCCGCGTTCGTGGCCGTCATGGGCATCCGCACCTCGGACCCCGCGCTGCTGTGGTGCTTCGCCGTGCTGTGGCCGCTGACCTTGCTGCAGGCCTTCCGCCTGCTGCGCCGTGCCGTCCGTCGCGGCCCGTCCGGCGACCGCGTGACCCCGTGGCTCTGAGGGACCGCCGAAGATCCCGTCGTGGGGGGGGGGGGGGGGGGGGGGGGGGGGGGGGGGGGGGGGGGGGGGGGGGGGACTCCCCCCCCCCCCACACCCCCCCCCCCCCCCCCCCCCCCCCCCCCCCCCCCCCCCCCCCCCCCCCCCCCCCCCCCCCCCCCCCCCCACGGCGGCACCGCGAACGGCCGCCCACGTCCGTCGCGTCGACACCGAAGGCCGCCGAGCGCGGATCTTCCGGCGCCCGCCCGAGGCCGGAAGGTCCGCGCTCGGATCACCCCCGGAGGTCGGACGACCCCGGATCGCGGTGTCCCCGAGCGCCCCGGTGTCTGCCTCAGCTCTCCTTGCCACGCCCCGACATCGCGTCCCGCAGCCGGTCGACCAGCCCGACACCCGGTGCCAGCATCTTGTTGGCCGGGGGCTTGTCCGGAGCCGTGGGGTGCGGCCGGGTCGGCGCGGTCTTCTTCGCACGGCGCACCTTGTCGCCGAGGTCGTCCAGCGCCTCCGGCGAGCAGGCCGACTGCAGCATGGGGAAGAGGTTCTCCTCCTCGTCCGTCAGATGGGACCGGATCTCGCTCATCAGCCGGGTCATGAGGGTGTCGAACTGGGGGTCGTCCGCCTCCAGACCCTCCAGGTCCTTCATGATCTGCTCGGCCTCGGCGTGGTCCTCGAGCTCCTTGTCCGCCAGGGCGTCCCCGCCCGTCAGGTGCTTGCGCACGGCCGGGTACAGGTAGGCTTCCTCGGCCACCGAGTGGCGCACCAGTTCGATCGTGGCCTGGTCGGCCAGTACCTTGCGTTGCTTGGAGCCGGGCGGCAGCGCCTCGATGCGGCCGAAGATCTCCTCGACCTCGCGGTGATCGGTCGTCAGTTCCTGGATGACGTTTCCGCCGTGACCCATGTCCTTACCTCCTCGGACGTGCGGCGGCCGCCAGTGCCCGACGGCCGGTCGTCGCGCCGAGTGCCCCGTCCCGGGCGCGCTACACGGCCCACGGGTGCCTCGTCACCGCGTCGAGTGGCGGGCCGCCGCCGTCCGGCCCGCCTCGACCGGGGCCCACTCCGCGCGCCTCCGTCGTTGCGCACGGTGACCGAAGTCGCGGGCGAACCCGGCATTCCTGACAATAAGAATCAACGTGTGAAAGCAACCGGCACGGGAACACTGGTGCCAGTGCCGTCCAGCCGGCGGCGGCCGACAGGGCGGTCCTCCGGATCAGCGGGGACCCGGGCCCTGTCGTCATCCATCAGCGTCTGTCCCTCCGCGAGCCGACGACGACGTCGGTCCTACGTCGGCATGCGCCGAAGTGCCCTGGCAGGAGCATTTTCCGGGCGCGCGGCCAGGTGGCCGACGCGGACGAAGGAAAAGGCCCCCCATGACTGGTGAAACCCTTGCGGTCCCCTGGCGGCGTGCCGTCGTGACCGGCGGCGCGGGCTTCCTGGGTTCTCATCTGTGCGAGCGGTTGCTGGAATCGGGCGCCGAAGTCGACTGCGCGGACAACCTGGTCTGCGGGCGACGCGAGAACATCGCCCACCTGGAGGGCAGGCCCGGCTTCCGGTACGTACACTGCGACGTCACCGCACCCGCCTGCCCGGAGCAACTGACGGGCCCCTACGACCTCGTCCTGCACTTCGCCTGCCCCGCGTCGCCCGCCGACTATCTGAGGCTGCCCCTGGAGACCCTGGACGCGGGGAGCCTCGGAACCCGCAACGCCCTGACGATGGCGGCACGTGACCGCGCGCGTCTCCTGCTCGCCTCCACCTCCGAGGTGTACGGCGACCCGCTCGTGCATCCCCAGTACGAGGGCTACTGGGGCAACGTGAACCCCGTGGGCCCGCGCAGCGTGTACGACGAGTCCAAGCGGTTCGCCGAGGCGCTCGTCACCGCGCACGCCGCGGCCCACGGCACCGACGCCGGGATCGTCCGGTTGTTCAACACCTACGGACCGCGCATGCGCGCGCACGACGGTCGTGCCGTGCCCACCTTCATCAGCCAGGCCCTCGCCGGTGAACCGGTGACCGTCACCGGTGACGGCAGCCAGACCCGCTCCCTGTGCTACGTGGACGACACCGTCGACGGCGTGCTGAGGGTGGCCGCCCGCCGGTCCGTGCGGCCCGTCAACATCGGCGGCGCCGACGAGATCACCATGGCCGACCTCGCCCGCCGCGTGGTCGCGCTGACCGGCTCCCGCTCGCCGATCGTCTTCATCGACCGGCCCGTCGACGACCCCTGCCGGCGCCGCCCCGACACCAGCCTGGCGCGCGAACTGCTCGGCTGGCGGCCGCAGGTGCCCTGGGAGGAGGGACTGAAGCAGACCATCGCCTACTTCGCCGCCCTGCCGCCGGACGGTGAGCCGGCCGCGCGGTCCTGACCACTCGTCCCTCCGCCGCACTGGAGACAGCGCATGCACGTCCTCGGTATCAACGCACTCTTCCACGACCCCGCCGCGGCCCTCCTCGCGGACGGCAAGGTCGTGGTGGCGGCGGAGGAAGAACGGTTCTCCCGTCGCAAGCACGGCAAGCGGCCCGTCCCCTTCTCCGCCTGGGAACTGCCCGAGCGCTCGGCCCGCCGGCGCCTGGAGCAGGCCGGCCCGACCCCCGCCGACCTGGACGCCGTCGCCTGCTCCTACGACCCCGCGCTCGAGCGGCGGACCGGCCTGCCGGTGGTGGTCGACACCAGCCCGCACACCGCCGGGCGGCCCATGGTGGACGATCCCCGTGACGCCCTGGAGTGCTTCGGCTCCGCCCCCGTCGACCTGCTGGTCCTCGGCCCGTTCGCGATCCGGCGGGGCGCGGCCTTCGGCGGAAAGGCCTTCATATGACGCCCGCACCCGCGTACACCGTCGTCGTCCCGACCGTCGGCCGCCCGTGCCTCGCCGAGTGCCTGCGTGCCCTGGCCGGGGCCGGGGGACACCCGCCGCACGAGGTGATCGTGGTCGACGACCGGCCCGACACCGAGGGCGACCTGCCGCTGGAGGCGGCAGCGATCCTGCTCGACCGGGTACGGACCCTGCGCACCGGGGGCAAGGGCCCCGCCGCGGCCCGCAACGCAGGCTGGCGCACCGTGCGGACCCCTTGGACGGTCTTCCTCGACGACGACGTCCAGGTGCTGCCGGACTGGTCCCGCAGGCTCGCCGAGGATCTGCGGGCGGCCGGCCAGGAGGTCGGCGGCATCCAGGGGCGGCTGCGTGTCCCCCTGCCCCTGGACCGCCGGCCCACCGACTGGGAGCGCACCACCAAGGGGCTGGAGAACGCGGCCTGGGCCACCGCCGACATGGCGTACCGGACCGCCGCGCTCACTCTGGTCGGCGGCTTCGACGAGCGCTTCCCCAGGGCCTTCCGGGAGGACGCCGACCTCGCCCTGCGCGTCGAGCGCGCGGGCTGGACCCTGCACCGCGGCACCCGCGTCACCCGGCACCCGGTACGAGCCGCGCACTGGTGGGCCTCGCTGCCCGCCCAGCGTGGCAACGCCGATGACGCCCTGATGAGCCGGCTGCACGGACGCGACTGGTGGAGCCGTGCCCAGGCACCGCGGGGACGGCTGCCGCGGCACCTGGCGGTGACCGGTGCGGCGCTCGCGGCGGCCGCCTGTGCCCTGGCGGGCCGCCGCCGGGCCGCCACCGCCTGCGCGGCCGTGTGGACCCTAGGCACCGCCGAGTTCGCCCTCGCCCGCATCCGGCCCGGCCCCCGTACCGTCCGGGAGATCGCCGGCATGCTCGGCACCAGCGTGCTCATCCCCCCGCTCGCCGTCCGGCACTGGCTGCGCGGAGCCGTCCGCCACCGCAAGGCCGTCCCCCTGGGAAGCGCCGAGTGAGCACCGGCCGGCCGCCCGTCCGCGCCGCCCTGTTCGACCGCGACGGCACCCTCATGGCGGACGTGCCCTACGACGCCGGGTCCGCCTGCTGCCCACCGCCGCGGAGGCCGTCCGCCCGGCGGTCGTACGGTGCCTGCGTGCGACCGGACACCACGTGGTGCTCACCGGCGGCCCCTAGGTGGACGCCGCTGCCTGCCTGACGCAGCTGCGGCAGGCCCGCACCCGTCCGGTGCGGACCGCAGCGGTGGTGGCGCATGTCCACTGAACAGGTCCAGGACCGCCGGAGCCGGAACACCGGCCGGGCCGCACCGGACAGCGTCCGCAGGACGTCGCCCGCACGGCGCCGCGTCGGATGAGCCGAGGGAGCCGGGGGACCCGCCGTCGGAGCGCGAAGCCGTCCGGCTGATGGCAGGCCACCGAGCGTGCAAGGTGGTCCAAGGTCGGGAACAGGCCGAACGAGTTCTCCGTGACGTCCTTTGTGGTGATGCCATGAAAATCTCTTCCGACCCGGCCGCGCCGGCCCCCCTCGTCATCGAGTCGCACCTCGTCGAGGGCCTGCCCGTCGGGAGCGTCCTGCTGTTGCGGATGTCCGGCAGCCTGGACCCCCGGGGGGCCGAGGCGTGGTCGGACGAGCTGCGCGGTCACCTGGAAGAGGCCGACCGCGCCGGACTGCGTCCCGTCCTCGACATGGGCCATGCACAGCTGGGCGGCACCGCCGTGCTGCGCACCCTCAGCGAGGCGACCCGGTCCCGCGCCGGACACCCGGAGCTGATCGTCGTGCGGGCCCGCCCCGGCGTACGCGAGGCGGTGCACCTGGCCCGGCTCGGCGGCGTACGGCTCTTCGCCACGTTCGACGACGCGCTCAGGGAGATGGCGCGGGTCGCGTCCGCGGTCGAGGACCTGCCCGCCTGGCGCTCGCAGATCACGGACCCGCTGCGGCCGTCGTACGAGGACCTGCACAAGGAGGTCCACGCCCTGCGGGCACGGATGCGCACCGCACCCGTGATCGGCATGGCCCAGGGCATGCTCATGGCCCGCTACGGCCTGCCCGACTCCGGCAGCGCCTTCCACGTGCTGCGCGAGGCCTCCCAGCGGTTCAACGTGCCGCTGCGGGTGCTGGTGTCCGCCGTGGTGGCGGCCCGGCCCCCGGACGGCGCGGTGTGGTTCCCCGGCCGTCGCCCCCTGCTCGTCCCGCCGCTGCGGATCCTCGCCCGCGGCGGCCGGGACCCGCGCTGCCGGCGGCAGATGATCGACGCCGCACTGCGCGAGGCCCTGGCCGTCGGACGGGCCCCCACCGGATACGTCCGGCTCGTCGATCCCGCGGTGAACGCCCTGACGCTGGAGACCCACCACGGCTGCGACGACAGGCTCCTCGACCTCGTCGCACGCGGCCGGGACGAGGGCACGGCCGACGCGGCCGCCCGCAGCGCGGGACGCCGCGTGGGCGTACCCGACGTGGCCGAGGACCCGCTGCTTTCCGCCGACGGCAGGCGCGCCCTGCTGGCCACCGGCGTCCGTGCGCTCCAGAGCCTGCCCGTCGTCACTTCCGGCGGATCCTGCATCGGCGTGATCACCCTGCACTGGCCGGACGCCGGACACGAGCCGACCGCCGCACAGGCCGAGGCCTTCGACCTGCTGGCCGCCGACGCGGCGGCCTGGCTGAGCTGGTACCACCGCTCGGTGCTCCCGGACGCGCTGGAGCACCTGCACAGCACGCTGGGCGGACACGGCTCCTGAATCCCACGCCGACCGGACACGTCTCGTCGATCCCGCGCCGCATGGGCCCCGGGTGTGCGTCACTCCCGCCCACCGGGGAACCCGGACCCCGCAGGGAACGAGCACCACCCGGAGGGGCCCCGGCGCGTGCCCCATCCGCGGCAGCCCGACCATCCCTGATCAGCGAACCGCTCAGCCGTCGGCCCCGGAGGCGTGACCGACCCCCCCGGGGCTGCTTCGTGCCCGGTGCCGTACGGGCCGCCGCTTCGCGCCCGGTGCCGGACGGGCTAGGCTCCGGACCATGCGGATCTCCGTCTCCTCCGACATGGACGAACCCGTGGCCCGCCTCCTCGTCGAGGAGCTGCGCCGGCGCGGCCACGAGGTGCGGGAGCACGGCGCGCTGCGGCCCGGCGCCGACCCGCAGTGGGCGGTCTGCTCCGAGGCGGCCGCCCGGGACGTCGCCGGGGGCGCGGCCGATCAGGCGGTCGTGTGCTGCTGGACCGGCACCGGCGCCTCCATCGCCGCGAACAAGGTGCCGGGCATCCGCGCGGCCCTGTGCACGGACGCCGGTACGGCCGAGGGCGCGCGCCGCTGGAACGACGCCAACGTGCTGGCCCTCAGCCTGCGGCTCACCTCGGCACCGGTCCTGTCGGAGATCCTCGACGCCTGGTTCGCGGCGGAACCGAGCCAGGACCCGGAGGATCTGAAGAACGTGGCCCGCGTCGGCCGCCTCGACGCCCCCAGGAAAAACCTCTCCTAGAGCCGTACGGCGGCCGACGCGGCCGGAGGAAAGGGTGTGGTCTTCGGGTCTCGGGTCCGGAGTCAGTGGGCGCCCAGCCCGCCGCCGCCGAACGAGCCGCTCGATCCCTTGCTCCAGCGCGGGCGCTCCTTCGAGTCGCTCGGCCTGGTGTGCATGTTGGACAGCTCGTACGGGGTGAGCGCGTGGCCGCCCTTCTCGACGAACGGGACCTCGGAGGGTTCCCTGTTCTCCTTGATCTCGCGTACCGCACCGTCCGGTGGCAGGTGCGGCTGCTCCTCGGGGCGGGGGCGAGGGGGTTCGCGGTACTTGATGCGGGAGTTCATCCAGAAGCCGCCGGCGAGGAGCGCCAGCACGGCAACGGCCACCAGGAAGAGCACGAGGCTCATGAGGCCGCTCGCCGCGGCCAGCTGCGTCTGTGCGGTACTCATAGGACAGGAATACCCAACCCAGACGTGGACGAACCGGACACCTTGGGTTGCCGGAGCTCCACAGTCCGCGACCCGTGTGCGGTGTCGCCTCCCACCCCTTCTGTTTCGCCCGGCGACTGCGGCCCGTGCAGGTGTTTGCGGTCTCCCCGCCCGGCTACCCGCCCGGTGTGACATCGTCGACTTCACCGCAGCAGCTCTACAGGTTCCTGGAGGACCGGTTTACCTGCGCCCAGGCGTGCACGGAGTGCGCCAGAGCCTGTGCCGTGCGGGCGAGCCTCCTGGACCCGGACGGCACCGAGCGCCAGGAGCGCGTGCGCCGGCTGGGCATCATGTGTGCCGAGGTGTGCGACGCCACCTGCCGGATGCTGTCCGAGCAGAACCGTCAGGACGAAGAGGGAATCAGAATCCAGCTGGAGTGGTGCCGCTCGGTCTGCCTCGACTGCGCGCACGGCTTCGACGCGCAGCCCGGCGCCGAATCGGCCGCGGAGTCCTGTCGCTCCTGCGCGGAGGCGTGCACGGACTTCGTGGCGACGCTGAGCTGAACCGATCCCCGGCACGCCATTCCCTATTTCTGAAACACGTTCTACGGTGTGCGCCGTCAGGACCGCCCTTGGGGACCCTGGAGGCGCCGTGCACCTCGACCACACGCCCGAGCAGCAGCGGCTGCGCAGCGAACTGCGCGCCTACTTCGCCGAGCTGGTGCCCGCGGGCGCCTACGCGCGGTACACCGACCCGGCAGCACAGAAGCGGTTCTACCGCGAGACCATCCGGCGGCTCGGCGCGGACGGCTGGCTCGGCGTGGGCTGGCCCGAGGAGTACGGCGGGCGCGGAATGACGGCCATGGAGCAGTTCATCTTCTTCGACGAGGCCGCGCAGGCCGGTGTACCGCTGCCCCTGATGGCGCTGAACACGGTCGGCCCGACGCTCATGCGGTTCGGCACGGACGAGCAGAAGGCGTACTTCCTGCCGCGCATCCTCTCCGGCGAGATCGACTTCGCGATCGGCTACAGCGAGCCCGAGGCGGGCACGGATCTCGCGTCCCTGAAGACACGTGCCGTACGCGAGGGCGACCAGTACGTCGTCAACGGACAGAAGATCTGGACCACCAACGGCGACACCGCGGACTGGGTCTGGCTCGCCGTGCGCACCGACCCCGGGGCTCCGCCGCACAAGGGCATCACCATGCTCCTGGTGCCGACCTCCGACCCGGGCTACTCCTGCACCCTCATCAACACCCTCGCCTCGCACGACACCACCGCCAGCTACTACGAGAACATCCGGGTCCCCGTATCCCGGCGCGTCGGCGAGGAGAACCAGGGCTGGCGGCTCATCACCAACCAGCTCAACCACGAACGCGTCACGCTCGCCGCCCACGGCACCATGGCGATCCGCGCCCTGCACGACGTGCAGCGCTGGGCGATGGAGACCAAGCTCGCCGACGGCCGCCGGGTGGTCGACCTGCCCTGGGTGCGCCGTCTGCTCGCCCGGACCCACACCCGGCTCGACGCGATGAAGCTCCTCAACTGGCAGATGGTGTCGGCCGTCCAGGACGGCACGCTCACCCCGCAGGACGCCTCCGCCGTCAAGGTCTACGGCAGCGAGGCGCGCCGGGACGCCTACGCCTGGCTCATGGAGGCCGTCGCCGCCGCGGGCCCGCTGAAGGAGGGCTCGGCGGGCGCGGTGCTCCACGGCGAACTGGAACGCGGCTACCGCTCGGCGGTCATCTTCACCTTCGGTGGCGGCAACAACGAGATCCAGCGCGAGATCATCTCGTGGATCGGGCTGGGGATGCCCCGGGTGCGGCGGTGACCCGTTTGTGACGAAGATTTTTAGTTGGCACAAAAGAGGGATAGTTGGCACTAGTTGAGCCGTGTACCACCGAAGGTAGTGGATCTTGGGGTCTATTAGGTCACGGCCGCCGGGGTCGTACGCGGCGCACTCCTGGAGGTCGCTCCGGCTGGTGAAGAGCAGGAGTTCCGGGTGGTCGGTACCGCGGCCCATTTTGAGGTCGCGGGCTGCCAGGGCCAAGTTCCGCCGTCCTCCCTGGGATCGTGATACGACGTCGAGCATCAGGGCGTTGCACCTGGCCGTAGTGGGCGGGTGACGATCTTCCCGCCCGACCCTGACTTCGAGGCTCTGCGCTTCGGGCTCGCTCGGCTGCGGGCAGCACGGGGGTGGAGCTACGACGCCGCATTCACGGCAGCGGTCACGCTGAGCGCAACGAGGAATCCGGGTGGGGCTCGCGGGGTCTACACGTAGTGAACGAGGCCTGTGGTCGTTTGCAAAGCTGCCGTCCCAGCGACGGCGGGGACCGGGTGAGGAGCGCATGTGCGGGAAAGCGCCAGGCGCCTCGCCGTGACCGCGGCAGCCGAGCCGACCCGGTCCACCAGATGGCCCCAATGATGACAACGCGCTTTCGATTCATCGATCGAAGGTTCGCATTGAGCTACCCGTTCGGATGTAACTCTCCACGCACCCGAAAGGCCCTTCAGTCGGCGCCCGCCGCCGGCTGCTCATGGCCGCGGCACAGGGCACCGAAGAACTCGTCCAGGGGTGTATTCAGCGCGTGGGCCAAGGCGTGCCACGTCTTCAGGGTGCCGATGGTGCGCCCCTGCTCAATCTCGATCAGGGTTCTTCTGGCCAGTCCACTACGGGCGGCCAACATACGCTTCGAACGTCGTAACCGCTCCGCCCGGGGCCGTGCAGCGACAGCGATGTGGCCACGGGCACGTATCCGCCGGCGGTCAGTGTGTACTCGCCGCTGTCCAGGTCGGTGAAGGCGTACGAGCCGTCGTCGCCGGTGATCGCGGTGCCTGCGACATTGCCCGCAGCGTCCACCAGCGTGACCCGCGCGTCGGGCAGCGGCTGACGGCCGGCCCCCGCCCTCACCGTGCCCTGCAGTTCGGCACCGCGGCTCAGGTCGACTTCGAGGCGGGTGACGTGGTCACTCACCTCCACCGGCAGCGCGACCGGTCGGTAGGCGGCGGCGCTGACCGCCACGGTGAAGGTGCTGCCCGCGGCCAGCTGGTTGAAGGTGAACGCACCCGACTCGCCGGTCGTGGCCGTTACCAGCACCTCGCCGCGGACATCAGTGACGACGACCATGGCTTCGGCCACCGGCTTCCCGTCGGCCGCATCGCGCACCACTCCCGTCAGGCCGCCGGCACCCGACAGGACCACGTCGTAGCCGAGCGGTGCCTCCCCCACGACTACGGTGGCGGCCTGCGGCTGACGCCCGTCGGCCGACACGATCAGCACATAGCTACCGCCGGCCGGAGCGGTCAGTACGTATCCGCCGTCCGGACTGACATGGGCGCGGCCCAACTGCGTCCCCTGCAATGAGATCAGGGTCAACGTGGCCGCTCGGACCGCGGTGCCCGTGCCGTCGCGGACAGATCCGTGAATGACCGTGCCGGTCATGCCGTCCAGGAGAACCTCCCGGCCGGACGGCCCCGAGAGCGCCGCGGTGTACCCGGTGGCCGGCTGTCCGACAGCGGCGGAGTCGGCACGCACGAGCTGCGGCTCAGGGGCCGGTTCCCGGACGGTGACCTGGGTGTTCCCTGCCACGACCGGCGAGGCGGCCGGCTGTCCCGGCCGGTTGCGGATGAGGACGACGGCTGCCGCGCCGCCTGCCGATATGGCCGCACCCGGAATCAGAACAGCCAGGTGCAGCGCCCCGGAGAACGCCCCGCCCACGGCTGCGGTCATCGTTTCCCGCAGAGCGGCGGAGGCGCTGGATGGGGGCGCCCCGCTGCTGACGGCAGCGGTCAGCTTCTCGGCGACGGACCGCGGCAGGCCCCGGCCGGTCAACTGGTCGGGCAGTCGGGACGTCAGCCCGCTGGTGAGGATCGTCCCGGTGATGGTCGCCCCCAGCGTGCCGCCGACCTGGCGGAACAGGTTGACGGTCCCACTGGCCATGCCGGCGTCGGCGTGCGGCACGCTGATCACCGACACCGCGGTGACCGGGGGGAGGATCAGCCCTGCTCCGGCCCCGAACATCGCCATCAGGACCCCGACGGTCACCAAGGACGTCGAGGGGTTCTGGTTGATCATCAGCAGGTTGCCGGCCGCGGCGAGCAGCGCACCGATGCCCGGCGTCGCCTTGAAGCCGATCACCCGTGCGAGCGGAGCGGCCACGGGGCTGAAGATCACGTAAGCCAGCATCAGCGGCAGCAGCAGGACACCCACCCTGAGGATGGACTCGTGCCGGACCCGCTCGAGGTAGAGCACCTGGGCGAACGCCGTGGCCACGAATCCGTACTGCACGATCAGCGCGACCACGTTCGCCGTGGTGAACGACGGAATGCGGAACAGGCGGAGCTTCAGCATCGGCGTGCGTGTACGCGCCTCGACCAGGATGAGCGCCACCAGCGCCAGCGCGGTCACGACGAACGCCCACACGGCTCGGGCCGCCCCGAAGCCCGAGTGGCCGCCGTCGATGACGCCGTAGTTGAGGGCGCCGATGGCTGCCACCCCGAGCACCAGGCCCGGGGGATCGAGATGACGGCCGGGGTGCCGGCTTTCGGTGACGAAGCGGGGTGCGAGGAGCAGCACGATGGCCGCCAGGACCACATTGACCAGGAACACCGCGTGCCAGGAGTAACGCTCCAGGATCACTCCGGCGGCTATGGGGCCGAAGCCCAGGCCGATGCCGGAGACCGCGGCCCAGATGCCAACCGCCCTGGTCCGTTCGTGAGGATCGGTGAACAGGTGGGTGACGATCGACAGGCTGTTGGGTAGGACCGCGGCCCCGCCCAGACCCATGATCGCCTCTCCGGCGAGGACTCCGGTCGAACCGTGCGACAGGGAGACGGTCAGGCTTCCCGCGCCCAGCAGGAACGCGCCGAGGGCGAAGGTCCGACGGCGTCCCACGATGTCGCCCACCGTCCCGGCGGAAAGGACGAAGCTGGCGACCATCACGGAGTAGAGGCTGGCCATCCAGACCAGGGTCGAGCCGGAGACGTGCAGGTCCTGCTGGATAGGTGCCAGGGTCGCTGTCGTCTGCGTGATGTTCACGAACATCACCATTTGTCCGAGGCAGGCGACGATGAGTCCGATCCACCGCCGTGGCGCCCGCTGGGGCGTCGGCGTGTTGGCAATCGTCCGGGCGGCAGGCGCCTCAGCGGCGTGGCTCGCCATGCACGATCCTTTCGGGGTTGGTTCAGATTTCGAGCTCTTACGACGGCCGCCTTGGCAAGCTGAGTCTGAAGAGCAAAGCCGGGCCGGAGCGGGGATACCGCGGCCAGGGGAGCACTCCGCCGGATCAGGCAGTGTGTGAGCCGGTGCGAGATCCAGTCGCACCAGCGACCCGCATGAATCGGGGGAATTCGTCGGGTGTATTACCGAACTTGGCTGTGAGAGCGCCGAGGAGAGGCGGGCCCTGTGTCCCCGGACCGAGAAGCGGGCCGCTGCGGTACACGATGCAGCTCCCACCTTCGGTCCGGGGTCGAAGCGTCCAGCCGTCCCCTTCACGACGCGGCAAGGGGGACCCACGGCCGAGTCACTCGCTTCCGCGGCCACCCGCCTGGCCGTGATTCATGCCTCCGTCACCCCTCCAGCCGGGGGTAATCGGTGTAGCCGGCGGCACCCGGACCGTAGAAGAGATCCCGCCTCGGTTCGGTGAGCGGCGCATGGGAAGCGAACCGCGCCGGCAGATCGGGATTGGCGATGAACGGCTGCCCGAAGGCGACGAGATCGGCCAGGTCGTCGGTCAGGACCGCGTTGCCCCGGTGCCTATCGAACCCGACGTTCGCGATGATGGTGCCTTGATAGACCTTCCGGAAGTGCCGGAACATGCCATCGCCGGCCAGGTCCTCGAACGGTCCTCCGGCGGGGTCGGTCACCATCCCCATGAGCAGGAGATGTGACAGTTCATAGTCGTTGAGCCGTCCGAGCACGTACTCGCTCTCTGTGAGCGCCTCGGGCCCGGAGACGAACTCTCCCGTCTCACCCCAGGCGGGCCCGGCCTTCACGCCGACGCGCCGCAGGTCGACGAACTCGCCGACGGCTTCGATGGTCTCGAAGAGGAACCGGGCGCGGTTCTCGATCGAGCCGCCGTAGAGGTCCGTGCGCCGATTGGTGCGTGGATTGAGGAACTGGCTGATCAGATAGTGGAAGCCCGCCTGCAGCTGCACACCGTCGAATCCCGCCGCCATGGCATTGCGGGCCGCCCTCGCGTAGTCGGCGATCGTCTGCCGGACCTCCTGCGCCGACATCGCCAGGGGCTCCACGGTCGGCTGGCGGCCGGACGACGTCGGAGACAGCACCCCGGGGTTCACCGCCGACGGCGCAAGGGGCGGCCGGCCGTCGAAGAAGTCGGGGTGGGAAGTCGAGCCGGTGTGCCACAGCTGAGCGAAGATGACACCGCCCGCATGGTGGACCGCGTCCGTCACGCGCTTCCAGTGGGCGACCTGCTCTTCGGTGAACAGCCCCGGGACGTCATGCCATCCGACCGCGTCCCGGCTGATCCACACGCCCTCGGAGATGATCAGCCCGGCCGAGGCCCGCTGGGCGTAGTACTCGACGTGGAGGTCGGTGGGCAAGAGGTCGCTGTTGCGTGCGCGAGTCCGGGTCAGGGGGGCCATGACCACGCGGTTCGCCAGAGCGACATCACGCATGGGGTACGGCATAAGCAAGGGCTGCATTAGTTTGACTCCTGATGTGGGGCGGGGATCGGAGGATCCTGGGGCGTGACCGGCGGCATTTCGCGCGACGCTGCCCCGCCCCCGTAAAGCACGGAAATGCGGTTTAGTGAAGGGAAACGGGCGGGAATTGGAGGACTTCTACTCGTCGTACTGAAGCGCGGGATAACCGGCCATGTTCCCGCGTCCGTTCGGCGTCAAATCGAGAAAGCCCAGGAGTGACCAGACCGGAGCCATCGCGGTGGTATCTGCCGCCGCGAACTGCAGCTCGCTCGCCCACCGGTGGTGGATTCCGTCCCTGTCGCGTGAGAACACATTCAGGACCGGAAGCTGCTCACCCTCCGGCGTTTCCGCGTGATAGTCGCGGTTGAAGGTGTTGCTCCGCGAGGACAGCAGCCGAAGGTTGCGCCACCCGCGTTCTTGTCCATAAGTGCTCAACCGAGCGGGGTCCGTCTTCGCCACCACGGCGAGGTTGATCCGCGCGGCGAGGTGGAGAGCAGGACCGTCGAGCCCGTCCACGAAGGAGGTGCATGACGGGCACGGCTGCTCGGTAAGCGGCAACAGGGCTGTCTCGCCCCGAGCGAGACCCTTCCGCGGATCTTCGGACCAACGCGGGAACATCATGTTGTAGGTGAGCAGCGTGTCCTTGCCCGGCGCGAACAGCTCCGAGAGTCTCACCGCGCTGCCATCGTCCGCGGACTCGAAGACGTAGTCCTCCGGGACGAGACCGCCCAGTGGGAGTGCGCGGCGCTGTGCGGCGACCTGCTCGGTCATCTGCCCGAGCTCGGCCTCTGCCTCCAACAACTGGTTGCGGGCGCGCCGGTATTCGCTTGACTCGCCGGGGAATCGGATATTTGAATCGTAGAGCATTTCCTGCCACTTGTTCATGTCGCGCGGAGCGCTCTGGGCAGCCATTGTTTCCATCCTTTCCTGTGCTCCGAACCCTCCTCCCTTACAGACTAGGAATTTCGGAGCGTCCTTGCATGTCCTGCGGTTATTCACTGCACTCGGTGCTGGCCAGCAGGCTCGGCGATGGGCGCGGGAACGACGAGAACCCGGCAGCCGGCAGCGCGCGCCCGGGCCCGTTCCGGGCCCCTGGTCTGCGTTCCTGGCGCAGTCGTCATCGTTCTTCCGAACGAAGAGGTCAGTTCATTGAGTGAACCAATCCTTGCATAGGGACATAGTTCTGTCAATGAACTATTGCTGGTAGTCTTGGGCCATGGCTCTTCCCAAGGACTACGCGGGACAGCGGTGCTCGCTCTCGCGTGCTCTCGAGATCGTCGGCGAGCGCTGGACGCTGCTGATCCTGCGTGACGCGTTCTTCGGCGTGCGTCGCTTCGGCGACTTCGCCGCGCACCTCGGGGTGCCGCGCGCCGTACTCACCGAGCGCCTCGAGACCTTGCGTGGGGCCGCTGTGCTTGCGGAGACGCGGGGAAGTCACGGCTACAGCGAGTACGTCCTGACCGACAAGGGTGTGCGCCTTTGGCCCGTCGTGCGCGATCTGACCAGCTGGGGCGACGATTACTACTCGGCCAATGGCCCGCGCCGGATTTTCCAGCATGCCCAGGACGCGGGCATGCTCGAGCCGGACGGAACGTGCGCCATCTGCAGCAGCGTTGTTCCGCCGTCGGATCTGCTGGTACTTCCCGGCCCCGGCTACGACGAGCCCGCGGACGACTTCGTCAGCAGGACCCTCGCCACCGCACACCGCCTACTAGAACCCATTCGCGGCCACTGAACTGAAACTGCCCCTTCAGTTGTAGATCGATTCGGGCGCTGCAGCTCGGGGTGGTGGTCGGCTGACCGCTCGTCGGGCTCGGTGGCGGGCGCTGGCCCAGGCCTCGCGATGGCGGCGCCGCAGCACGGGTGGGCGGTGAAAATCGAGGGCGGCAGAGCCTGATTCGCTGTTCCTCGCCCAGGGCGCCGGACACCGTGGTTCCAGTGGCCGGATCATCGTCGGTTAGAAGCTGTTGTCTCTCCGGACGTGATCGCTGCGTTTCCGCTGGACGGGCCTAGGACCGGTGAGTCCGTGGGAGGGTGGCGTGTCGTTTCGTCGCTCCCCGGGAGGTTGCTAATGCCGTCGGTCGTCGGACTGCTGGAACAGCATGAGCGCGCCGCTCGCCGTCGCGTAGACGGGCTGCGCGAGGAGGCCGATCGCCTCCAGGCCGAGCTGGCCGCGGCCGAGCTGTAATCGCAGGAGTGGACGATCGCTCGTAGGCGGGTCGACGCGGTGCCGGCTCCGGACGGCGGCAACACTGCCGGCACGGAGGTCACCGAGGATCCGCAGAATGCGGAAGCGCCGTCGGCACCCCGGGACGCGGCGAAGCCGAAGTCGCAGGTGCCTGTGTGGCGTGAGGGCCTGAACTGGTCGGTGCTGTCGGTGGACTACCAGCCCATCTTTAAGGCCCTCGCGGACCGCCTCCGGCTGGGCCAGGGGCCGCTGACCTGTCAGGAGATGGCCACCTTGTTCGGCTTGGAGGTGGTGCCGGCGCGAGTTGAGGCGCTGCACTCGAAGGCGAAACGGCTGGTGGCGCGATGGCTGACCGAGCCGGCGCAGGGTCGGATCACGCTCGCGAGGGGTGTGGCCTCGCCAGGCGGCGGGCGCGCATCAGGTGCACGAAGAGGCGCTCGACAATCCACCGCCTGGGCAGCACCACGAAGCCGCGTATGTCGTCGCTGCCCTTGACGATTGCCAGGACCAGCGCGAGCGCGGTCAGGCAGTACTCGACGAGGCTGCCGGTGTAGTCGTCGTCGGCCCAGACCAGTTTCAGCCGGTGGTGCGCGTCGGCCACCTGCTCCAGCAGCACCTGCGCGGCGGCGCGGTCGCCGACATCCGCGACGGTGACCATCACCTCCGGCAGCAGGCGGAGCGTGGCCACCACGATATGCCGACTGCGCCCGTTGATCTGCTTGCCGCCGTCGAGGCCCCGGCTGTCGGCGCCGACGACGGCGTCCGCCCCGACCGACTGAGAGTCGATCACCCGGCCGTCGGCTCGGCATCCCGCCCCAGCCGCTCGCGGACCCGGCCGCGCAGCCGGTCGTGGAACTCCTTGACCGGCACCTGGTCGTGCCAGCGGCGAAAGAAGGCACATACCTGTTCCCACGGCGGAATGTCGGTCGGCATGGCGCGCGACTCAGACTGGGTTCTCCACGAGAGACAGGGGCCCGGCGAAATACCGCCGCGGATGTGTGGTCCGGACATCCGAATCCGGACCACACGTACCAAGTCCCGTGATCGGTACGACCACGGCTTCTTACGCGGCAGTTGCCCGGCCGGCAGCGAACGTCGCGGCGATGTGCGCCACTCGGCTGCCAAGGTGTTCTGCAGTTGCGATGTCTGCCTTGTGCACTCCCTCGGCCCCCAGATCGACAGGGGACTGGGCGCCTGCACCAAGGGCGAAGCCGAGCCGGTTCAGGTCGTTCTCAGAGGCCTGTGAAGTGTGCCCGCCCGGAGGCAGGCCGAGGCTGACCCAGAGCATGCCGAGCTGGGCGGCGAGCACGCTGAAGAACTGGAGGGTATGCAGCTTGTCGCCGCTCTTCGACCCGGAGTTGGTGAACCCGGCGGCGAATTTGTCGCGCCACGCGCCGGACTGGAACCGCTTCGTGGTGGCCTCGCCAAAGACGTGGAATGCGCCGGATGCTGTCCCCATATAGGTGGGCGAGCCGAAGATGATCGCGTCCGACGAATCCAGGACCGACCACTGTTCATCAGTGATCTCGTCAACCCTGATCAGATGCACGACAGCACCGGCCTGGCCGGCGCCGGCACGGACGGCCTCGGCGAGCACGGCGGTGTGGCCGTAGCCCGAGTGGTAGGCGATGGAGACAACCGGACTGTTGGTAATTGATCGCATGAAATTCCTTCGCAATGCCTGATCGTGGTTGGAGTGAATCGCTTCGACGGGGGTACGGCTCGGCGCGGCGGTGGCGCCGCGCTCCGAAGGCACAGGCAGCTCAGCCATGTACAGCGATCGCTTTACCGCAACGCTAATGCAGCCGGCCGTCAAAGTAAAGCGACTGCTATACTTACGCCGTGGAGACACAGAGCGTGAGTGGTACACGGCGCCGTGGCGGTCGAGGGGCACGCGAGCGCATCCTGCAGGCGGCCGCGACGCTCTTCTATGAAGAAGGCATTCACGCCACGGGCGTCGCGCGCCTGGTGGAGACGGCCGAGGTCTCCACGCGCACCTTCTACCAGCACTTCCCCACCAAGACGGCACTGGTGGAGGAATACCTGCGCACCTACGAGACCGGACTGGCCCAGCAGATCGAACGGAAACTGACCCGCGAGGGGCTCACCCCCCAAGACCAGTTGCTGGCCCTGTTCACCATGATTGCCGAGACGTTTCCGGGGCCCTCGGGGGCCGTTAGTACCCGCGGCTGCCCGCTCCACAACGCCGCTGTCGAAGCTGCAGGGCACATGCCCGATGTGCGGGAACTCGTCCACCAGCACAAGAACGGCATCACCGAGCAGCTCACCGCCATCGCCGCCCGCGCCGGTGCGGCAGCCCCGGAGCAACTGGGCCGTCAGTTGACCGTCCTCCTCGAGGGCGCCACCGCTCTGTCGACCTCCCTCGACAGCCCCTGCCCGCGTCACGACGCGCTAGAGGCCGCACGCGTCCTGATCGACCATGCCCTCCCCGAAGCCGGCGCCAACTGACTCTCTGATCCGCCTCGTCAGTGAGAAGCGATAGCTCCCCACAGGGACGGCTGTGCGGGCGACGAGGCGGTCCAGGGCATCCTGCATGATCGACACGCGGCCCCGTACTTGTAGACAGCGTGGAGTCCGTGACAGCAGGGGACGTTGGTTGTCATGGCGGCTGAGCCGCACAGCCCGAGCAGCAAGGGCAGGGTCCGAGCGCGCTTCATGGTGACGCAGGCTATCGGCGAGCGCGATGTTTCTCGAACGGGATACCCACCTGGTCGTTCGCCGAACAGGCGGACCCGGTGTCTTGCCGCCCCGACGGCCCAGTGACCGCATGGGGCGACCTCACTCCGACAGCCGGCCGACTGCGAGGCCGAGCCGGCCGATGATGGAGGAAAGAAGGCCATCCGTTGCATCGACGTCGACATGGCCCAGGAGCGTCTGGCGGCACCACCGTGGAGGTCAGTTGCCATGTCCGTCCGTCCCGGCTGGTCAAGGCCCCACAGATGGGCCTCGGCCGGTCGTCACAGCACGGAGTTGCACGAACTTTCAGACACGCTCGCCCTCACGCGGCGAGCAGGGAGTCGCGCAGCATTACCCGGGAGGTGATGTCGAGTTTCGGAAAGATTTTGTACAGGTGGGCGCCGATGGTGCGTGGTGACACGTGCAGCAGTTGCCCTATCTGCTTGTTCGTCATGCCCTGCGCCGCCAGTTCCGCGATGCGCAGTTCTTGCGGGGTCAAGGAAGCCAAGCCCGAGACCGCGGCTGCTGTTTGCGGTATGCCTGCGGTGCGCAGTTCCTCGGAGGCGCGCTTGGCCCATGGTTCGGCTTGCAAATGGCGGAAGATCTCCAGAGCCTGCCCCAGGTGAACCCGTGCGGCCGTCCGGTCCGAGCGGCGGCGCAGCCATTCACCGTAGGCGAGTTGGATGCGGGCCAGTTCGAAGGGCCACTGGTCGGCGTCGGGTACGGCCAACGCGGTCTGGAAGAGCGTGTCGGCTTGCTCGTCGTCGGCTGCCAGTGCCGCCGATCCGGCCAGGATGAGCGCGTGGCGCGAGGAGATGGCACCGGCGCGGGCCGCTTGAGCGGCGGCCACGTGGGCGCGTGCCTGATCGATGCGTCCGGTGCGGACGCACGCCTCGACCAGGTCAAGGAAGACCTCGTGGAAGTCGGGCAAGAATGCGGGGAGTTCACCCGGTGGCGTCACTGCGCTGGCGCGGGCATAGGCCTCCTCGTACGCCCCCCGCGTGACGGCCTCCCGAATACGGGCCTCGGCGACCCTGTCGAGCAGCCGGTTTATGCGTCGCGGTCGCGCCCATGCGGTGATCGTGTCACTGAGGGCCTGAAGTCGTGTCTGGTCGCCGCGGGATGCCGCCACCTTGGCCTCGACGCAGCGCGAGAGATACGTGCTGAGGTCCGAGTGGATCCGCTCGATGCCCTCCCCGGACAGCGCCTCGATCTCCTCCCAGCGGCCGCGGGCGTAGGCGTCGTGTTGCCGCGCGGCCATCACGAGCGGCTGGCTCTCGTAGGAACGCCCCATCAGTTCGCGCCACATCGCAGGGGAGTCGCCGAAGGCATCGATGGAGTGCGCCGCACCCACCAGCCAACCCACCCGGGCGGTGCGTCGACCCTGTGGCAGTTCAGTGACCGTCCGCTGCAACCGCTCGCGCACGGTGTGCGCGGTGCGGGCCGGGTCTGCAACTGTGTCGTAAGCCAATCGAGCCAGGGGCGATACCTGGTCCAGGAACCGGCGCACCGGTTCCCACCGCTCCTGTCCTCCCAACCAGAAGCAGGCCCGCGTCAGGGCCTCGACCGCGTCCTCCACTGCCGGATCGTGTCGCTCGTCGGGCCCGATGGCCTCCGCCACGGGGAGAATGGCCTGGTAGGCGCCCTCGGCGTCGCCGTCGCGGTACAACATCAACAGCGCGGCCGTCGTGGTCCGGCGCACCGCGAGCTCGGTGGGCAACTCCTCTTGGTCGGTTGCCTTCAGCAGACGTTCGGCTGTCTGCAGTTGTCCGCCGGTGACGGCCACGAACGCGCCCTCGACCAATCGACAGGCCCGATCGTGCGGGTCGGGGCTCAACTCCGCCGCACGTGCCAGCGCTGCCGTCGCCTCCGCGGCACCTCCGCGGCTCAGGTCGCGCTCGGCGGCGTCGACCAGGGCCTGGGCCGCGGCCTCGTCCGGGCCGTCGGCCGCCTCTGCCAGATGCCAGGCCCGCCGCACCGGATCGGCCGCGAGCACTTGCGCCAAGGCCTGGTGCGCGGCGCGGCGCACCACCAAGGGGGCCATCCGCACAACCGCGGATCGCACCAGCGGATGCCGGAATTCGATCTTCTGGCTCCCGGCGCACACGGTGACCAGGCGGCTGGTCTGGCCGGCGTCCAGAGCCTCCTCGTCCCAGCCGTGCCAGGTGCGGGCGGCTTCCCGCACCGTCCGCAAGCCGCCCGGTCCCTGTCCGGTCAGCGCTGCCAGAAGCATCGTGTTGCGGACCGGTTGGGGCAGCGTACGGATCTGGCCCGCGAAGCCTTCTTCCAGCCGCTCGCCCAGCGGAAGCCAGGACGGCAGCGGATCCGCCCCGCGCTGCTGGCGCCGGGTGAGCTGCGCCGGCAGCTCGACCAGCGCCAGGGGATTGCCCATGGCCTCGCCCAGGACGCTGCGCGCGGTCGGCGCGGCGAGGCCTGGATGTGCCGAGGCCAGCAGGGCGGCGGCGTCCTGAGCAGGGAGCGGTGCGACGTCGAGCATGTCGATGCCGGCCGAGTCCAGGGGATTGCGCCATCCGTTGCGAGCCGCTGTCAAGACGACGACGGGCAGGGGGGCGATGCGGCGCTGGATGAAACTGAGGACCTGGGCACTGGAGGCGTCGACCCACTGCACGTCATCAGCGATCACGAGCAGGGGCTCGGTGTGCGCCGCATGCTGCAGCAGGGCCAGGGCTGCCACCGAGATGGTGAAGCGGTCCGGTGCCCCGTCGTCGACCACACCGAAAGCCCGGTTCAACGCCGTCTGCTGGGCCGGGGGGAGCTCCTTGATGCGGTCGAGCAGCGGCCACAGGATCTGGTGCAGGGTCGCGAAAGCCAGCTCGGACTCCTGCTCCACCCCCGCGGCCCGTAGCACCCGCAAGCCCGCCTGTACCGCATGGTCCGCCGTCCAGTCCAGCAGAGCCGTCTTGCCCGCTCCCGGCTCACCCCGCAACAGCAAAGCCGCACCGGCCTCGTGTACCTGGTCCACCGCCGATCCCAACACGGCGAGCTCCGCCGACCTGCCCACCAGCGCCACAGGACCGCTGCGTCCCTCGCTGGAATGCCGAATTCCGATCTTTGCCTCCTCGAACACGCCTTACAGAAATCATAAGATAAACACCCTTGACGGTTATTCCGGAGAAGAGATTTATGAGTGTCTACCCTCTCGTCGGAGGCACTGAGGCATCTCAGCTGGGAGCTGGTCGCAAAGGCAGTCCGCTCCTCGAAGAGATCGAGGAGTCGACTCCGGGCGAGGAGCTTGAGGAATTGGCTCAATGGAGCACGCGGACCTGAGAAGTCCCTGTACGACGATCCATCCAGGATGATCGCCTGTTGCTTCGAGGTGGGGTGCCCGGGCAACGCGGGGATCGACGGGCGCCGATACCTGCGCAGCCGCCCGCTGACCTCGAGTGAGTGGAAGAGATGTTCATCACCGTGGCGGCCACGGTTCAGGGATAGCCACGACCCAAGATCCCAGCGGTACGAGAGGAAGCCGTGCCGGGTCGCGCAGGGTCGACGTGTTCTTGAGGGCAGTCCCGCCCAGCGGCGCTGCCTGAGCAGGCGATCCATGTGGCCCGTGGCGTCCCGGCGGTCGCCGTTGTTTACGTGGGTGTAGACGTTCATCGTCACCGCGATCTGCGAGTGCCCCAGGACCCGCCCACCCAAGATCACATCGGCCGCCGGCGCGGGGGTGGTCGATGGTGACGATGCGGTGAGGCGCGTCGCGACGAGCAGCCGCTTCATCTGCGGGGGTACGCCGCGCAGAACGAGGCGGCGGTTCGCCCGGCCTGCACGGCGGTGCGCTTCCATGATCACGCCGAGGCCCGTGGCATCGCAGGAGTGACGCCGGTCAGTAACGACGTCCTTTCCTCGGTGGGTCCCGCTCGGGCAGGCGAAATCCATTTCACGGGACGTCCGTGTTCACGGGACGTCCCCGTCGCGGGACGCCGCACGGCCATGCCCTGAAGGGTCCGGCACAGGAGGATCCACACGTTCCAGCATGGTGAAGCCGTTCGAGGGCCCGGTAGGTCATATGACTGCCTGTGATCCACGACGACGTGCGGTTGCCCGGCTCGGCGCGCCCTGTCAGGTCGCGGGACAGTCGGCCAGGCTGTGCGGAGCCGGAGTGGGGAGCGCTGGATCAGCGGGACCGGAATGTGGTTTCGGGGGGTGGCCCTCAACGCCACCGTCGTGGACGCAGTAGACGGTACGCATCACGAGTAGTCGTTTGACCTACAGGGCCGATTACCGCCGTCGGCATGCTGGTTTTCGCGGATCCCGGTCCGCCGCACCGGCTCCTCCAACGGATGCCCAGGTGGACCGGGTTCGCACCCGTGTAGCGCGGGCCGCCGAATCAGCGGACCCCGCACCCCTTCCAGCCCTAGAGAGGCCATGTCATGTTCAACTTCCACAGCGTCAAGGCTGCCCCGAGCACCGACCTGCTGACTCCCGACAACGCGGTGATGCTGTTCGTCGACCACCAGCCGCAGATGTTCTTCGGCGTCGGCAGCGGCGACCGCACCGCGATCATCAACGCGACCGAGGGCCTGGCGAAGGCGGCCAAGGCGTTCAACGTCCCGGTGGTGCTGACCACCGTCGCCGCCAAGTCCTTCTCCGGCCCGATCCTGCCGCAGCTGGCCGAGGTCTTCCCGGGAGAGGAGATCATCGACCGGACCACGATGAACGCCTGGGAGCACAACGCGGTCGTCGAGGCGATCAAGGCGACCGGCCGCAAGAAGATCATCCTCTCCGGCCTGTGGACCGAGGTCTGCCTGGTGCTGCCGGCGCTCTCCGCGCTCGGCCAGGGCTACGAGGTCTACGTGGTCGCCGACGCCTCCGGTGGCGTAACCCCTGCCGCCCACGAGCACGCCATGCAGCGCATGGTCAACGCCGGCGCCGTGCCGGTGACCTGGATCCAGGTCCTGCTCGAGCTGCAGCGCGACTGGGCCCGCGGCGAGACCTACATGGACGTCATGGAGATCGTCAAGGAGCACGGCGGCGCCTACGGCCTCGGCGTCGTCTACGCCCAGTCCGTGATCGGCGCCCACGCCGCCGGCTGACGACGGGCGGTCAGCCGGCCGGCCCGGGGCCCCTCGCCCCGGGCCGGCGCGGTCCGCTGCCCCGGACCGCGATGTGCATGGCGTTCGCGGGCTTCATCGGCAGAAACGCCACCCGCCACGGGTGGGCGCCGGACCTGCACGCCACCGACGGGCCGCTCTCGGGAGCTCCTGCCGAGTGCAGCGGGCACGGCGCAGGAGGCCTGCGGGAAGAGAAATCGGACGAACACGGGCCGTGGCCCGAGGAAACAACAGTGACTATCAACCATTCCCCGGCCCAGCGTGCGCCGGGCAGCCGTGAGCCGCTGCTGCCGGCCCTCATGACCGTGACGGCGGTGAGCGGCCTCGTCGACGCGGTCAGCTATCTGGGGCTGGGCCACGTCTTCACCGCGAACATGACCGGCAACGTGGTCATCATCGGCTTCGCCACCGCCGGCGTCCCCGGCTTCTCGGTGCTCGGCTCGCTGGTGTCGCTGGCCGCCTTCCTGGTCGGAGCCGGAGTCGCCGGCCGCCTGGAGACCGCGATGCGCCGCCGTACTGCGCCGTTTCGGCTGCGCTGGACCCTGGTGGTGGAAACGGTGCTGCTGGCCACGGCCACCACCGTCGCCTTCGCCGCGAGCCATGCGGTCTACGCGCTGATCGCCCTGATCGCGCCGGCCATGGGCCTGCGCAACGGGACGGTGCGCAAACTCGCCGTGCCGGATGTGACCACGACGGTGCTGACCCTCACGCTGACCGGACTGGCATCCGACTCGACTCCGGCCGGCGGTACCAATCCCCGTGCCGGCCGCCGGCTGGCCTCGGTGCTGGCGATGCTGGCCGGCGCACTCGGGGGAGCCTCGCTCGTACAGCACACGGGGCTCGGCTGGCTCCTGCTGGCCAGCACGCTCGGTACCGCCGCTGCCGCTCTGGCCGTGCGGCGCGGCTCGTCCTCCAGCTGACGCAAAGCCCCGGCCGCTTCCCCACCTCGCTGCTGCCCCGAGGCAGCCGTTTCACCCTCGTACATCTTCTGCCCCCCCACTCACTGGAGATGATTTCCATGGCCACTATGCCTGTGGCTGGCCTCCCTGCCGTAAACGGCGACCACGTCGCGGACGTGGTGGTCCGCAATGCCAAGCTCTACACCGGTGACCCGCGCCGTCCGCAGGCGAGCGCGGTCGCGATCAAGGACGGCAGGGTCCTGGTGGTCGGGGACGACGCCGACGTCGTCCATCTGATCGGCTCGCAGACCCGCGTGGTGGACGCGCTGGGCCGGCGGGTGATCCCGGGCCTGAACGACTCCCACCTCCATGTGATCCGCGGCGGTCTGAACTACGTCCTGGAACTGCGCTGGGACGGTGTGCCGACCCTGCGCCAGGGCCTGGCCATGCTCCGCGAGCAGGCCGCCCGCACCCCCAAGGGCCAGTGGGTCCGCGTGGTCGGTGGTTTCTCCGCCGACCAGTTCGCCGAGAAGCGCTTGCCCACCGTCTCGGAACTGAACGCCGCGGCCCCCGACACCCCCGTCTTCGTCCTCAACCTCTACCAGTCCGCCATCATGAACCGTGCCGCCGTTCAGACAGCCGGCTTCACCAAGGACACCCCCGACCCCCGCGGCGGGCACATCGTCCGCGGCGCGAACGGCGAACCCACCGGCATGCTCCTGGCCGCCCCCGGCGCCCTGATCCTGTACTCCACGCTGGCCAAGGCCCCCACCCTCCAGGGCGAGGACCTCAAGAACTCCACCCGTCACTACCTGCGCGAACTCAACCGCTTCGGACTCACCTCCGCCATCGACGCCGCTGGCGGCTTCCAGAACTTCCCCGAGAACTACGGCACCGTCATCGACCTCGCCAAGGACGGGCAGCTGTCCCTGCGCATCGCCTACCACCTCTTCCCGCAGACCGGCGGGCAGGAGATCGCCGACCTCAAGCGCTGGACCGAGATGGTCCGCCCCGGCGACGGCGACGAGTGGCTGCGGCTGAACGGCGCGGGCGAGAACCTCACCTGGGCCGCCGCCGACTTCGAGAACTTCACCCAGCCGAGGCCCGAACTCGACTCCTACGAAACCGAATTCGAGCAGGCCGTCCGGCTGCTGATGGAGAACGGGTGGGGCTTTCGCCTGCACGCCACCTATGACGAGACCATCCGCCGCGACCTGGCGGTCTTCGAAAAGCTCGCCGCCGACGGCCTCTTCCCCGCGGGCAACCGCTGGCTGTTCGACCACGCCGAGACCGTCTCGCGCGAGAGCCTGGACCGCATCGCTGCCCTGGGCGGCGCGATGTCCGTGCAGAACCGGATGTCCTTCCAGGGCGAGGCCTTCGTCCGCCGCTACGGCGCGGCCGCGGCCGCGGAGGCCCCGCCGATCCGCGCGATGCTCGAGCGCGGCCTGACCGTCGGTGCCGGCACCGACGCCACGCGGGTCTCCTCCTACAACCCCTGGGTCGCCCTGCACTGGCTGGTGGCCGGCCGCACCGTCGGCGACCTGACGATCTACCCGCCGAACAACCGCGTCAGCCGGGAGAAGGCCCTGGAAATGTACACCCAGGCCGGTGCCGAGCTCACTGGCGAGCAGGACGTCAAGGGCATCCTCGCCCCCGGCTACTACGCCGACCTGGCCATCCTCTCCGAGGACTTCTTCACCGTCCCCGAGCAGGACATCGCGCACATCGAGTCGCTGCTGACCCTCACCGGCGGCCGGATCGTCTACGCCGCCGGCGAATACGAAGGCCTGGACGAGCAGCTCCCGCCGGTCAGCCCCCTGTGGAGCCCGGTGGCGCACTTCGGCGGCTACCAGGCCACCGTCAAGCCCAGCATCTCCGGCGCCCGCCAGGCCGAACTCCTCGGCCAGGCCGTCGCCGAATCCGAACAGCACCGTCAGTGGCGCGCCGCCCGCGGCTTCACCCCCGAGACCGCACCCGAGATCTTCGACGCCTGCTTCGTCCTGTAACACCCGCCACCCATTCACAGCTACGAAAGGAGACAGAAATGGACGCAGGGTTGCTCGCCCTCCGGTTGGCCATCGGCCTGCTCATCGCAGGCCACGGAGTCCAGAAGGTCAGCTTCCGCCTCGGAGGGAAGGGTCTCGAAGGCGGGGCCGCCGAATTCCGCGCCGACGGATTCCGCGGCGGCCGCCTCACCGCCCTCGCGGCAGGGGGCAGTCAGATCGCCGGCGGGCTCCTCGTGACCACCGGAGCACTCACCCCCCTCGCGGCTGCCGCAAGCGTCGGCGTGATGACGGTCGCCGTGTCCGTCAAACGCCGCAACGGCCTTTGGGCGCAGAACGACGGCTACGAATACCCCCTCCTCCTCGCTCTCGCGCCCGCCGCTCTGTCCCTCACCGGACCCGGCCGCTGGTCCGTCGACCACGTCCTCGGACTCATCCCTTGGAGCGGCTGGTGGACCGCGGCCGCCACCCTGGTCGGCCTTGCGGGAGGGCTGCTCACCCGGTTCATGCTCACATCCGGTCACGCCGAGCAACCGGTCCCGCAAAGGTAGTCCGCCTCCGGGACACGTGATGTTCCGAGGACTCGACTCCACCACCGAGCGCGACCGCACGGCGCGAACTCCCCACGGTGACGGCCGCGCTCTCCCAACACATGCCCCGGCACGCGATTCACCCTGCTGTGCCGCCCGGCGCCTTGTCGGGGCAATCCACGACTCCCATGAATCCACGACTCCCATGACCGAGAGTGCTGGGCGCCTGCCTGCCCAGCTGCAGCGACACGCCTCATGACCTGCGCTGTACCAAAGTGCCAACCATCTCTCTGATTCCGTACCTCCAGTCGCTGAAGCTGCTTGGCATCGGTGCAGGTCGCGCACGTCGCCTGGTGCCAACCAGCAATCCTGGTCACACGGCTGTGACCAAGCTTTTTAGTTGACACAAAAGAGGGATAGTTGGCACCAAGATCACCGGTTGTTCCCTGAGGATGGCGAGGTGTTGACGTGCCCCACCTCTCAGGTTCCAGTTCTGGTGGCAACTGACGGCCTTCACGAAAGGCTGCCGGACATGCCCCGCGCCTACCCCGCTGAGTTCCGCGCCCGTGCCATCGCGCTGGTTCGGGCAGGGAAAGAACAGAAGCAGACCGCCATTGAACTCGGCATCCATCCGGTCACGTTGTCGAAGTGGTTGCGCCAGGACGACATCGACAACGGCCGACGGCCTGGCAGGATCTCGGAGGAGTCCGCAGAGCTGCGTGCAGCGCGTCGACGGATCCGTGAGTTGGAAACCGAGCAGTGAACCGGTGAAGCCTCCTCCTCTGGCCCTGAGTCTGGCCGGCGACGCGCTGACGATGACGATGCGGCCATCTTTGAGGTCACCGGCCACCGGCGCTCACCTCCTTACCGAGGAGGACCGCTCGCACCGGATGCACGGCCGCTGCCTGGCGCACGCGCTGGACCTGGTCGTCGGGGACGGCCGTGGCATACAGCAAGCCCTCCTCTCCGTGCAACTGGAACACCTCCGGCGCGAGGAACACGCATTGCGCATAGCCCGGGCAGCGCGTGAGATCCACAACGGTCTGCATCCCCACCACTACCTGCCTCGTCTCACCCCTTGCTTCCAGCGTGGGGGCCGGACCCGGGCGCCCGCATGCCACAGCTCCGGAGGCAACTCGCCCTTCACGGACGAGGGCCGGGTCCGCGTGAACACTGGTGTGCTGGAAGCGAGTTGCCGCCAGTGCAGTCGATCTCCTCGCTGCGGGGCCCGAGATGATCGGTTCAGGAGGCGGACTTCGTCCAGGCGGCCGAGGTGGTTCGGGCGACGACGTCGAGCCGTTCGTGCCGCTGTCGGCGGTGCCAGCCGTTTTCGCCCCCCTCGACAGTTCCGTACATCGTATGGTAATCCTGTGGAGGCGCTTCCATACGCCGTAGGGAACAGTCTGTTCGGACCACGCCAGGCGCCGCGTCGCCTGCAAACAGCCGATGGTGCAGAGCGCACCGATCCCGGGCTATGCCGTGGCGAATGCGTCAGCCCGCCCGTTGTTGTCGGAGCCGGTCAGACTACGGCCGAGAAGGAGATGCTGCTGCGGCCGGTGGCGGTGACCGTGGCTCGGCTGTCACCGGAGCGTTCGGCGAACGTGGTGACCACCCCAGGTCCGCGCCTGGCCGAAGGTGCGACACCGTACACCGCCCCGGCGGACGAGAACATGGCTGGCTACTACCACCGCGTGGCGACTCGGCGGCGTGGGCGACTGTTACCTGTCACAGTCAACGTTCCTGGTCAGTGACGTCGAACTTGATCGAGTCGATACAGGGGCCCCCGAGCGATCACCGAATGGCCGGAGTGGCGTCTGACCAGCGCATTCCGTCGGCTCCCCCGGTGGGCGGGATGTGGCACCGCCTACCTCAAGCGCCAGGACCTCGATGGTGACCTGCGACGACACGCCTCCTGACCTGCGCTGTTCCACAGTGCCAACTATCTCGCTGATTCTGTGTCTCCGGCTGCCGAAGCTACTTGGCATCAGTGCAGGTCATGAACGTGGCCTGGTGCCAACTAGTGCCGCATCAAGCAACGTTCGCCCTGGTGAGGAACCAAGCCAACACAGCCACGCCGATGGGTAACGCAACAAGGTAGCCGACGAGGATACCGACGCCCGGATCAGCCAGCGCAGGAAAGGCCCAGTTCACTGCTGGAGCCACGAGCAGTCTCACCGTTGCCAGCGCAAGGAGAGCGGCAACAACAGCAAGCCGACGCGGCGGGCCCGCCCCGCGGTACAACTCAGCCGCAGGCCCGATCGCGATCAGGCCCGTCACGAGGCCGACGAGACTGGTGTCGGGCAGCCACCCGAACGGCCACCCCACCAGAGCGACCAACCCGGAGAAAGCGAGGCCGACCAGTTCCAGCGCGACGGTGGACACTACCGGGTCCCACGAGCGGCGTCGGATCGAGCCGCTCCCACTGTCCTTCTCATCGGCCACGTCGTCAGAGTAGCCATCGACAGGGCGAACGTTGCCTGATGCGGCACTAGCGAGCCCGGTCACACCGGCACCGGCGGCCGCCGCGTGAGGCCGGCCGACTCCTTGATGACCCGGACCGCACCCGCACACACTGACGGACATGGACCTTCCCCGCGCGGCCGACCCGGGGCTGTTCGGCCCCTCCTCGGTGACCTGGCAGATGCACGGCGACCCCATGATGTGGGTCGCCGGCGTGCGCGCGCTCTACCTCCAGGCACTGCACCCGCGCGCGGTCCGCGGTGTCATGCAGAACTCCGACTTCCGCCGCGACGCCTGGGGCCGGCTGATGCGCACCGCCGACTTCGTCGGCACGACGACGTACGGCACCGGCGAGGCGGCCGAGCGGGCCGGCGCCCGGGTGCGGAAGATCCACAGCATGCTCCGGGCGAGCGACCCGGACACCGGGGAGCGGTACGGCATCGACGAGCCCGGGCTGCTGCTGTGGGTGCACTGCGCGGAGATCGACTCCTACCTGCACGTCCTGCGCCGCTCCGGCTTCCCGCTCACCGACGCCCAGGCCGACCGGTACCTCGCCGAACACCGCGTCAGCGCCCGCCTGGTGGGCCTCGAGCCCGACGCCGTACCGGCCGACCGGGCCGGGATGGACGCGTACTTCGAGAAGGTGCGGCCGGAGCTGGCCGCGGGACGGGAGGCACGCGAGGTGGACGACTTCCTCCTCCGCCCGCCGACGCACCCTCTGCTGGTCCCGGCGCGTGAGGTGCTGTGGCGGCGCGTGGCGCAACTGGCGTACGCCTCCCTGCCCCCGTACGCCCACGAGCTGTACGGCAGACCGGCCCCCGCACCCGCCGCCGTCACCCGCCGGCTCCGGGCCACGGGAGCCCTGCTGCGGTGCATACCCGCACGTCTGCGCTGGCAGCTTCCGCCCAAACACATCCTGCGGGCCATGACGAGGCTCGGCCCGGACGTGCGACCGGCACCGTACAAAGTGGGGCGATAGCTCGCCATACTGGACGAGCAGGGGGGTGTGTCACGGATCGGGCCGCGTTGCGCGCGGCCGGGGGACCGTGGCGCCGTCCCCCAGGGGGCGGGGCGGACGGCGACGGGGGCGACGCGCGCGATGGGGGAGAACAGACTGATTCAGGGCCGCTACCGGCTGCTCGATCTGATCGGGCGGGGCGGCATGGGCGAGGTGTGGCGGGCCCGCGACGAGTCGCTCGGCCGGCAGGTCGCGGTGAAGTGCCTCAAGCCGCGGGGCCCGCACCACGACCCGTCCTTCACCCGCGTCGTGCGGGAACGGTTCCGCCGGGAGGCCAGAGTGGCCGCCGCGCTCTCCCATCGCGGAGTGACCGTCGTCCACGACTTCGGCGAGCACGACGGCGTCCTCTACCTCGTCATGGAACTCCTGCAGGGGCGCGACCTGAGCCGGCTCCTGGAGGACAACAAAGGGCATCCGCTGCCCGTGGACGACGTGCTCGACATCGCGGAACAGGTCGCTGCCGCCCTCGCCTACACCCACCGGCAGGGCATAGTCCACCGCGACCTGAAGCCCGCCAACATCGTGCGGCTGACCGACGGCACGGTGAAGATCTGCGACTTCGGCATCGCGCGCCTCGGCCATGACATCGGCTTCACCGCCCGGCTGACCGGCACCGGAATCGCGATGGGCACCCCGCACTACATGTCCCCGGAGCAGATCGGCGGCACCGAGGTCGACCGGCGCAGCGACCTGTACTCGCTCGGCTGCGTCCTGTACGAGATCGCCACTGGGGCACCCCCGTTCGACCTGGACGACGCCTGGGCGATCCTCATCGGCCACCGCGACACCCCGCCCCGGCCGCCGCGCACCCACCGCCCCGAACTGCCCGCCGACTTCGAGCGGATCGTCCTCGACCTGCTCGCCAAGCACCCCGACGAACGGCCGGACGATGCCCGCGAGTTGGGGCGCCGGCTGGCCGCCGGCCGCACCGCGCCGTCGTACGTGCCGACCGTCGTGACCGCACGGCCGCAGGCCGACGAGACCGCCGCGCGCGAGACGCGCCTGCCGTCGTGGACCCGTGGCATGACCACCGGACACAAGGCGGTCGGAGCCGGACTGCGCACCGTCCCGCCGGACCCGGGCGCGGCCCTGACCGGTGCGTGGACCACCCGGCCGGCCGCCACCGGTGCCGAGGTGGCCGTCCTGGCCCGGCCGTCCCCGGACGCCGTCGCGGCGCTCACCGCACGGCACCACGAGGGACTCGGCCTGGCCAGGCGCGGCCGCTGGGCCGAGGCGCGCGAGGTCCACCTGGCCGTCGCCGCCGAACGGGCCGCGCTCCTCGGACCCGACCACCCCGACACCCTCGCCAGCCGCTACGAGGCCGCCTTCACCCTCAGCCGCACCGGGCGGGCCGCCGCCGCGCTGCGCGCCTACACCGGAGTCGCCGAGGCCAGGGAGCGCGTCCTCGGTCCCGATCATCCCGACACCCTGGCCGCCCGCCAGGAAACCGCCTACGTCCTGGGCCAGTTGGGCCGCCACTTCGAGGCGCACCAGGGCTACACCTCGGTGCTGGCCGCCCGCATGCGCGTCATGGGCCCCGACCACCCCGACACCCTGCGCTGCCGCCACAACCTCGCCTTCAGCCTCAGCCGGCTCGGCCGCCTGGAGGACTCGTACCGCATGGCACTCGACGTGGCCGCCGCCCGGGCCCGCGTGCTCGGCCCCGACCACCCCGACACCCTGGTCACCCGCTACGAAGTCGCCTACGCGCTGGGACAGTTGGGTCGCTGGGAGGAGGCGCTGGGCACTTACCGCGAGGTCGCCGAGGCACGCGCCCGGACCCTCGGCCCGGACCACCCGGACACGCTCGCCGCCCGCTACGAGGCCGGCATCAGCCTGGGCCGCCTCGGCCGCAGCGCGGACGCCCTCCGGCTCTACCGCGACCTGGTCGAGGACCGCACCCGCGTCCAGGGCGCCGCCCACCCCGAGACGCTGCGCGCCCGGCACGGCCTGGGCGTGAACCTCGGCCGCCTCGGCCGCTGGGAGGAGGCCCTCACCGAGGCCCGCGACGTGTGCGCGCAACGCGAGCGCGTCCTCGGCGCCGACCACCCCGACACCCTGGTCAGCCGTCGCGAGGTCGCCGTCGCCCTCGGCTGGCTGGGCCGCTGGACGGACGCGCTCACCGAGTACCGCCGGGTCGCCACCGCCCGCGAGCGCGTCCTCGGTCCCGACCACCCCGACACCCTCGCGAGCCGCAACGACGAGGCCCACTGCCTGGAACAGCTCGGCCGCGGCGCCGAGGCGGTGGAGCTGTACCGCAGGGTCGCGGTACTACGCCAGCGACAGGCCGCGGGGGGCCGCTGAGCCTGCGGGGCGGGGGTGCGCATGCGCAGGCGGCACCGCCCCGCGCCACCCGGCCGACGCGTACCTCTGGCCCGTCTTGATCACCTCGTGTTACGAAGAACCATGCCTGCCAATGAGGGAACCCGCAGCTACGACGCCGTCATCGTCGGTGGTGGCCACAACGGTCTGGTCGCCGCCGCCTACCTGGCCCGGGCCGGCCGCTCCGTGCTGGTGCTGGAGCGGCTGGACCACACCGGCGGCGCCGCCGTCTCCACCCGCCCGTTCGCCGGGGTGGACGCCCGGCTGTCGCGGTACTCCTACCTGGTCAGCCTGCTGCCGCAGAAGATCGTGCGCGACCTCGGTCTGGAGTTCGGGATCCGCGGGCGCACCATCTCCTCGTACACCCCCGTGGAGCGTGGCGGACGGTCCACCGGACTGCTCGTCGGCGGCGGCGAGCAGCGCACCCGGGAGGCCTTCTCCCGGCTGACCGGCGGCGAGCGCGAGTACGAGGCCTGGCAGCGCTTCTACGGCATGACCCACGAGGTCGCCCAGCGGGTCTTCCCGACCCTGACCGAGCCGCTGCCCACCCGTGACGAGCTGCGTCGCCGCATCGACGACGACACCGCCTGGCGGGCGCTGTTCGAGGAGCCCGTCGGCGTCACCATCGAGGAGAACTTCACCGACGACCTCGTCCGGGGCGTGGTCCTCACCGACGCGCTGATCGGCACCTTCGCCGACGCCCACGACGCCTCCCTGGCGCAGAACCGCTGCTTCCTCTACCACGTCATCGGCGGCGGCACCGGCGCCTGGGACGTGCCCGTCGGCGGCATGGGCGCCCTCACCGACGCCCTGGCCGCCGCAGCCCGCAAGGCGGGCGCGGTCATCGCCACCGGACACGAGGCGGTCCGCATCGACACCGACGGGCGTACCGCCGAGGTCTTCTACCGCACGGCCGACGGCGAGGGCGTCGCCGCCGCCCGGCACGTCCTGGTGAACGCCTCCCCGCGGGAACTGGCCGCCCTGACCGGTGACACGCCCCCCGAGCCCGCCGAAGGCGCCCAGCTCAAGGTCAACATGCTGCTCACGCGACTTCCCAGGCTCCGCGACCCCTCCGTCGACCCGCGCGAGGCCTTCGCCGGCACCTTCCACATCGCCGAGGGCTACCGGCAACTGGCCACCGCTCACGCCCAGGCGGCGGCCGGCGAACTCCCCACCGCGCCGCCCTCGGAGATCTACTGCCACTCCCTGACCGATCCCACCATCCTCGGCCCCGATCTCGCCGAGCGCGGCTACCAGACCCTGACCCTGTTCGGTCTGCACACCCCCGCCCGGCTCTTCGCCCGGGACAACGACGCCGTACGCGCGGAGCTGCTGAAGTCCACGCTCGCCCAGCTCGACGCCCACCTCGCCGAACCCCTCAGCGACTGCCTGGCCACCGATGCCGACGGCCGTCCCTGCATCGAGGCGAAGACCCCATTGGACCTCGAACGCGACCTGCGCCTGCCCGGCGGCAACATCTTCCACCGCGCGCTGTCCTGGCCGTACGCCGAAGAGGGCTCCGGGCGCTGGGGCGTGGAGACCCGGCACCCGGGCGTCCTGCTGTGCGGCTCGGGCGCGGTGCGCGGGGGAGGCGTGAGCGGGGTGCCGGGGCACAACGCGGCGATGGCGGTGCTGGAGGGAGAGAGCGACCGACCCAGGTGATCTGACGGAGCATCAGAAAAGGTCTTCCGTCGTACGGGGGACTGCGGCATCCTGCGCCCATGCAGACGGAGCTGAGCAGGAAACTGGGCGTCGAGCACGCCGTCTTCGGCTTCACGCCGTTCCCCGCCGTCGCCGCGGCCATCAGCCGGGCCGGCGGCTTCGGAGTGCTCGGCGCGGTCCGCTACACCGCGCCCGACGAGCTCAAGCGGGACCTCGACTGGATCGAGGCCCACGCGGAGGGCCGGCCCTACGGGCTGGACGTGGTGATGCCCGCGAAGAAGGTCGAGGGCGTCACCGAGGCGGACGTCGAGGCGATGATCCCCGACGGGCACCGGCAGTTCGTGAGGGACACGCTCACCAAGCACGGGGTGCCCGAACTGGCCGAGGGCGAGGCGTCCGGGTGGCGCATCACCGGCTGGATGGAGCAGGTGGCCCGGACCCAGCTGGACGTGGCGTTCGACTATCCGATCAAGCTGCTCGCCAACGCCCTGGGTTCCCCGCCCGCCGACGTCGTCGCCCGCGCCCACGACCGGAACGTCCTGGTCGCCGCACTCGCGGGCAGCGCCCGGCACGCCCGCAAGCACCAGGAGGCGGGCCTCGACGTCGTCGTGGCCCAGGGCTACGAGGCAGGCGGTCACACCGGGGAGATCGCCTCCATGGTGCTCACCCCGGAGGTCGTGGAGGCGGTCGACCCCCTGCCCGTGCTCGCCGCGGGGGGCATCGGCAGCGGACAGCAGGTGGCGGCCGCCCTCGCCCTCGGCGCCCAGGGTGTGTGGCTGGGCTCCCTGTGGCTGACCACCACGGAAGCGGATCTCCACTCGCCCGCCCTGACCCGCAAACTCCTCGCCGCCGGATCCGGCGACACCGTCCGCTCGCGCGCCCTGACCGGGAAACCCGCGCGCCAGCTGCGCACCGAGTGGACCGACGCCTGGGACGATCCGGCCGGGCCGGGCACCCTGCCCATGCCGTTGCAGGGCCTGCTGGTCGCCGAGGCGGTCTCCCGGATCCAGAAGTACGAGGTCGACCCGCTGCTCGGCACACCCGTCGGCCAGATCGTCGGCCGGATGACCGCCGAACGCAGTGTCCAGGCCGTCTTCGACGACCTCACCCGCGGCTTCGAGCAGGCCGTGGACCGCATCAACCGCATCGCCGGAAGGAGCGGCCAGTCGTGAGCACACCCCCCACCGGCTTCTGGGCCCAGGCCGCCCAGGATCCCGACCGCACCGTGCTGATCGCCCCCGACGGCGAGCAGTGGGCCGCCGGACGCCTGCACGCCGCCGCCAACCGGCTCGTGCACGGGCTGCGGGCGGCGGGCCTGGAGCGCGGCGACGCCTTCGCCGTCGTCCTGCCCAACGGCGTCGAGTTCTTCACCGCCTACCTGGCCGCGACCCAGGCCGGGTTCTACCTCGTCCCGGTCAACCACCACCTGGTCGGCCCGGAGATCGCCTGGATCGTCTCCGACTCCGGTGCCAAGGTCCTCGTCGCACACGAGAGGTTCGCCGACGCGGCGCGCCGGGCCGCCGACGAGGCCGCGCTTCCCGCCACCCACCGGTACGCGGTCGGCGATGTCGAGGGCTTCCGGCCGTACGCCGAACTCCTCGACGGACGGAGCGAGTCGGCCCCCCACGACCGCACCCTCGGCTGGGTCATGAACTACACCTCCGGTACCACCGGACGCCCGCGCGGCATCCGCCGCCCGCTGCCCGGCAAGCCCCCCGAGGAGTCCTACCTCGGCGGCTTCCTCGGCATCTTCGGCATCCGGCCCTTCGACGAGAACGTCCACCTGGTCTGCTCGCCGCTGTACCACACGGCCGTCCTGCAGTTCGCGGGCGCGTCCCTGCACATCGGTCATCGACTGGTGCTCATGGACAAGTGGACTCCCGAGGAGATGCTGCGCCTCATCGACGCCCACGGGTGCACGCACACCCATATGGTCCCCACCCAGTTCCACCGCCTGCTGGCGCTCCCGGACGAGGTGCGGGCACGCTACGACGTGACGTCCATGCGGCACGCCATCCACGGCGCCGCCCCCTGCCCCGACCATGTGAAGCGGGCCATGATCGACTGGTGGGGCGGCTGCGTGGAGGAGTACTACGCGGCCAGCGAGGGCGGCGGAGCCTTCGCCACCGCCGAGGACTGGCTGAAGAAGCCCGGAACCGTCGGCAGGGCCTGGCCCATCAGTGAACTCGCGATCTTCGACGACGACGGCAACCGGCTCCCGCCCGGCCAACTGGGCACCGTCTACATGAAGATGAGCACCGGCGGGTTCTCGTACCACAAGGACGAGGCCAAGACGCGCAAGAACCGCATCGGCGACTTCTTCACCGTGGGCGACCTCGGCTACCTGGACGAGGACGGCTACCTGTTCCTGCGCGACCGCAAGATCGACATGATCATCTCCGGTGGGGTCAACATCTACCCGGCCGAGATCGAGTCCGCGCTGCTGGCCCACCCCGCCGTCGCGGACGCCGCCGCCTTCGGCATCCCGCACGACGACTGGGGCGAGGAGGTCAAGGCCGTCGTGGAACCGGCACCCGGGCACGAGCCGGGTCCCGCGCTCGCCGCCGCCCTCCTCGATCACTGCGCCGAGCGGCTCGCCGGGTACAAGCGGCCGAGGAGCGTCGACTTCATCGCCGAGATGCCCCGCGACCCCAACGGCAAGCTGTACAAGCGGCGGCTGCGGGAGCCGTACTGGGCGGGCCGCGCGCGGCCGGTGTGAGGGTTCTTGACCCGCGCGTCCCGCGGGCCGAGGATCGGCTGTCATGACGCAGGGACACGGCAGCACGGTCGACGGGGTGCTGCGGCGCAGCGCCCGCCGCACCCCGGCGCGGGTGGCGCTGGAGTACGGCGAACGCACCTGGACGTACGAGGAACTCGACGCCGCCGTCTCCCGCGCGGCGGGCCTCCTCCTCGCCGAGGGGCTCGTCCCCGGGGACCGGGTGGGCGCCTACGGCCACAACTCAGACGCCTACCTGATCGCCTTCCTCGCCTGCGCCCGCGCGGGGCTGGTCCATGTGCCGGTCAACCAGAACCTGACCGGTGACGACCTGGCGTACATCGTCGGCCAGTCGGGCAGCACACTGGTGCTCGCCGACCCGGCCCTCGCGGGGCGGTTTTCCGGGGGAGTGCGGGTGCTGCCCCTGCGCGACGCCGACGACTCCCTCCTCGCCCGGCTGGCGGACGCGCCGCCGTACGACGGTCCAGAGCCGCGTACCGAGGACCTGGTGCAGCTGCTGTACACCTCAGGCACCACCGCCCTGCCCAAGGGGGCGATGATGACCCACCGGGCGCTGGTGCACGAGTACCTGAGCGCGATCACCGCCCTCGACCTGAGCGCCGGCGACCGGCCCGTGCACGCCCTGCCGCTCTACCACTCGGCGCAGATGCACGTGTTCCTGCTGCCGTACCTCGCCGTCGGCGCGACCAGCATCGTCCTGGACGCGCCGGACGGGGACCGTCTCTTCGATCTGATCGAAACGGGCCGCGTGGACAGCCTGTTCGCGCCGCCCACGGTGTGGATCGCACTGGCCAACCGGCCCGACTTCGCCACCCGGGGCCTCGGTGGTCTGCGCAAGGCCTACTACGGCGCCTCGATCATGCCCGTGCCGGTGCTCCGGCGGCTGCGCGAACGCCTGCCGGACCTCGCCTTCTACAACTGCTTCGGGCAGAGCGAGATCGGTCCCCTGGCCACGGTGCTGGGGCCCGACGAGCACGAGGGCCGGCTGGACTCCTGCGGCCGGACCGTGCTGTTCGTGGACGCGCGTGTCGTGGACGACAAGGGCGAGGACGTGCCCGACGGCACCCCGGGTGAGATCGTCTACCGCTCACCGCAGTTGTGCGAGGGCTACTGGGACAAGCCCGAGGAGACCGCCGACGCCTTCCGGAATGGATGGTTCCACTCCGGCGACCTCGCGGTGCGTGACGCGGAGGGCTACTTCACCGTCGTCGACCGGGTGAAGGACGTCATCAACTCCGGTGGGGTGCTGGTCGCCTCCCGCCAGGTCGAGGACGCGCTCTACACCCACGAGTCCGTCGCCGAGGCCGCCGTGATCGGGCTGCCCGACGAGCGGTGGATCGAGGTCGTGACGGCGGTCGTCGTCCCGCGCGGCGAGGTGACGGAGGATCAGCTCATCGCGCACGTACGGGAGAAGATCGCTGCTTTCAAGGCACCGAAACGCGTGCTGTTCGTGGACGAACTGCCGCGCAACGCCAGCGGAAAGATCCTCAAGCGCGAACTGCGGGACCGGTTCGGCGACTAGCTTCCGGACCCGGCGGGCGGGGGCGTCGCACACAATGGGCGCATGGACCTGCGACGGGAACTGCTGCCCCCGGCCGTGTCCGCCCGGCGCGTGGCGGAGCTGGGCGCGGAGATCGAGCGGATCGGGGCGCTGCTGCAGGAGGACGGGGCGGCAGTCCAGGAGGCGATCGACGCATTCAACGCGGCGACGGGGCACGCCTACGAGCCGTTCGACTTCCACAGCCGGTCGGGAGCCTGCGACCTCGAGGACTTCGCGCTGGAGGCCGCCCGGCCGGCGTGGCCGCGCGTCGCGGACGTCACCCGCGACGAGCCGGCCGAGATCGTCCGCAGGATCATGGCCGGTGGTGCCGACGTCGACCACTACCTGCTGGTGCTCCGGGCGAGCATCGTGCACCCCCGCCCTGCCGACCTCGTATTCCATCCGCCCGTCGGCCTGGTGGACGCCGCTCCTGAGCGCATTGTGGACGAGATGCTTGCCTTACCGGGTCATCGCCCTGTGAGGAGGCAGGCGCGCCGCTCGTACAAAGGCGTTGCGGCTCGGTGTGGGGGAACGTGATCATCGGTCGTATGCCGACCTTCACCGCTGCCGACGGAACCCGGCTCGCCTACCATCTGCGGGGTTCGGGTGAGCCGCTCGCCGTGCTGCCCGGTGGGCCCATGCGGGCCTCCGCGTATCTCGGGGAGCTGGGCGGCCTCTCCGCCCATCGCCGCCTGGCCCTGCTCGACCTGCGGGGCACCGGGGACTCCGCGGAGCCGGCCGACCCGGCGACGTACCGCTGTGACCGGCTGGTGGACGACGTGGAGGCGTGGCGGGCCCACATGGGCCTGGACCGCATGGATCTGCTCGCGCACTCGGCGGCCGGCAGCCTGGCGATGCTCTACGCGGCCCGCCACCCCAGGCGGATACGGCGGCTCGTGCTGATCACCCCCAATCCCTCGGCCCTCGGCATGCGGGCGACCAGCGAGGACCGGCTGGCCGCGGCCCGGCTGCGGGCGGGGGAACCGTGGTTCGAGGAGGCTCATCCCGCGTTCGAGGCCTGGCTCAGGGGCGAGGCCGACTTCGACGAGGTGTTCCTGCCGTTCTTCTACGGCCGCTGGGACGCCGCCGCCCGGGCCCACACGGAGCCCGAGGAGGAGCAGACCAACGACGAGGCGGCCGACCGCTACTTCGCCGAGGGCGCCTTCACCCCGGACGCCACCCGTGCCGCGCTCGCCGCGCTGACCGCCCCGGTCCTGGTGTACGCGGGCGAGGTCGACGGCGGCCCCCGCCCCGGCCTCGCCCGCCGCACCGCCGAGACCTTCCCGAACGCCACGCTCACGGTGCAGCCGGGCGCCGGCCACTATCCGTGGCTGGACGACCCGGAGCACTTCGTCCGCGAGACCCTCGCCTTCCTGGACGCGGACCCGAACTCCGCCCGGCCCGTGCGGCTCAGCGGGTCCCCGGGCCGTACGCCGTCATGAAGCGGTCGCGGAACTTGTTCATGCTCCACTCCGGGGCGTTGTCCGCGGGCTTGAGCCCCTCCGTCCAGCCCCAGTTCGCGACGCGGTCCAGGACCTTCGGGTCGCGGGCGACGATGGTGACCGGTACGTCCCTGCTGGTGCTGCCCGCGGTGACCGTCGGGACGGGCTGGTGGTCGCCGAGGAAGACGAGGACGGTGTTCTTGTCGCCGTAGCGCTGGACCCACTGGGTCAGGCTGTCCAGGGAGTACTGGATGGCCTTGCGGTACTCGGTCCGCACGCGCTTCGCGCTCTTCCAGACCTCCGTGGGGTTCGTGCCCTCCTTCTTGATCTTGTAGAAGACCTTGCCGTCCCCGAGGTCGTTCCAGTCGATCGTGTGGGCGATGGGGGACCAGGGATTGTGGCTGGAGGCGAGGATGATCTCCGCCATGACCGGGTCGCGGTGCTTCTTTCCGTGCTCCAGCTTCTGGAAGGCCTCCAGGCTGAACTGGTCCGGCACCGGCGTCCAGCTGAAGTACGGACCCTGGTAGCCGAGGTGCGTGGAATCGTAGATGTGGTCGAGGCCGAAGTACTTGCCCTCGGGCCAGGACTTGCGCACGCCGGGGACGATGCCGACCGTGCGCCAGGCGCCGGTCTTCCGGAAGTAGCTCGTGAGGGTCGCGCGGTCACTGGTGGTCAGGGTGCGGTACCGCTGCTGGTTCTTGATCCACGTCCCGGACAGGAACGTCGAGTGGGCGAGCCAGCTGCCCGCGCCCGTCACGGGTGACCTGAGCCAGCCGCTGCGTGCCGCGAAGCCGGCCGACTCGAGCCTGGCATCACCCTCCTTGAGCGTCGCGTCGATCTCCGGTGCCATCGCCGGATCGTCGATCGCCACCCGGCCGTAGCTCTCGATGAAGGTGAGCATCACGTCCTTGCCGCGCAGCCCGGTCAGCAGCTGGTCCGGCGGGGTCTTGGCGAAGGCGTCGACGGCCATCTGCTTCTTGAAGACGTCGGCGTCCCCGAGGCCGTCGCGGACGTACTGCACACGGTTGGAGAGGTACTGGGCGTAGCCCTTGGTGGCGAGGGTGACACCGCCGAACTGCACCCCCAGGGTGAAGCAGATGACCCACACGACACCGAGGACCAGTGTGGTGCGTACGGCCACGGGGCGGTGCCGGGCCGCCACGTTCGCCAGCCGGACCATCGCGAGCGCGCTCACCACGAGCACGACGACGACCAGGACGATCACTCCGATCACCGCGAGCATCTCACCGGAGCGGCCGAACGAGTCCTTCGTCCAGTCCGCGGCGTCGCTCAGCAGAACCCAGTCGAAGACCAGGTCGAACGGCCGGGCCAGGGTCTGGCGGAAGCCCATGTCGAGGCACTTGAGGATGGCGGACAGCCCGAGGAACACTCCCAGGGCGACGGCCGTGATCCGCCGTGCCTTCGACGGCAGCGCGAGCAGGACGGCAGCGAGGAAGATCGCCTCGACGGGGAGGCGGAGGAACGACTGGACAGTGATCCAGTCGAGGCGGTTGGGCACGAGGAGCACGGCGAGCACCAGCGCGGCGGCCAGAACACTCGTACCCACCCGAACGGCACGTGCGGCGCGGGGGTGACGACGGCGCCAACCGAACCAGCCGGGGCGGGCCGGCGACGCGGCTGCCTGGTCGGCGCTCAACGGCTCGGCCGGGGCCGCCGGTTCCGCCGCGGCCTTGTCGCCCGACGTCGTGGCGGCATCAGCGTCCACAACGGGGTCAGGGCCGACTTCCGCCGGGTTGTCGGGCAGTTGACGAGGGGGCGTGAGGTGCGGCACCCGTAGGTCCTTCCGTGCGAAGCCCGGTGATGGCACGGCGGACCGGGCTCGCAGGGCCGGGCCGCCGACCTCCGTACGGCCCGGGTTCACTCTCCGTTCAAAGTCCCGGGTCAACCGCGCGCAAAGACTACGCCGGTCGCAACGGCCCCCGTGCCCGCGCGGAGGAGGCGTCCGCCGCCACCGCCACCTCCCGGGCCCACCGGTAGTCCGCCTTGCCGCTCGGGGACCGCTGGATGGAGTCCGTGATCACCAGCTGGCGCGGGACCTTGTATCCGGCCAGCCGGGTACGGCAGTGGTCCTGGATGTCGGTCAGCGAGGGACGCCGGGCACCCTCGCGCAGCTGCACCACGGCAGTCACATGGTTGCCCCACGTGGCGTCCGGCACCCCGGCGACCAGGGCGTCGTACACGTCCGGATGTGCCTTGAGCGCCTGCTCGACCTCCTCGGGGTACACCTTCTCGCCCCCGGTGTTGATGCACTGCGAGCCCCGGCCGAGCACGGTGACCACACCCTCCTCGTCCACCGTCGCCATGTCCCCGAGCAGCACCCAGCGCTGCCCGTCCCTCTCGAAGAAGGTCTCGGCCGTCTTGCGCGGGTCGTTGTAGTAGCCGAGCGGCACGTGACCGCACTGCGCCACCCGGCCGATCTCGCCCACGACGACCGGCTCGTGTGTCGCCGGATCCACCACCCTGGTACGGGAGTTGACCCGGATGCGGAAGCCCCGCTCGGGACCCGAGTCGTCCGTCGCGGTGCCGTTGAAGCCGGACTCGGAGGAGCCGAAGTTGTTCAGCAGCATGGCGTTCGGGACGAGTTCCCGGAACTGCCGGCGCACGGTCTCCGACATGATGGCGCCCGACGAGGAGACGCTGAACAGCGCAGAGCAGTCCGTACCCTTCAGCGGGCCGCCGAGTGCGTCGATCAGTGGCCGGAGCATCGCGTCGCCGACCAGCGACACACTGGTGACCTTCTCCCGCTCGATGGTCCGCAACACCTCTTCCGGTATGAACTTGCGGTGCAGCACGACCCGTTGGCCGAATCCGAAGCCGATGAACGCGGTGAGGGTGGACGTTCCGTGCATCAGCGGGGGCGTGGGGAAGAAGGTGATCCCCGAGCCGCCCGCCGCGACCCGTTCGGCCAGCTCCTCGGGGGTCTTCACCGGCTCGCCCGTCGGCGCCCCACCACCGAGGCCCGCGAAGAACAGGTCCTCCTGGCGCCACATCACGCCCTTGGGCATGCCGGTCGTACCGCCGGTGTAGAGGATGAACTGGTCGTCCCCGGAGCGGGCCGGAAAGCCCCGCTCGGGGGACCCGGACGCCTCGGCCTCGGCGAACGCCGACGCACCGGGCACCTCGGCCGCCCCCGGCCCCACCCGCAGCAGATGCCGCAGCCGCGGTGCGCGCGGCAGCGCCGCCGCCACCCGGTCGCCGAACTCCCCGTCGAAGACCAGCGCGACCAGATCCGCGTCCCGGTAGAGGTACACCAACTCCTCTTCGACATACCGGTAGTTGACGTTGACCGGGACGATCCGCGCCTTCAGGCAGGCCAGCACGGTCTGCAGGTACTCGACACCGTTGTACAGGTGGAGGCCCAGATGCTCGCCGGGCCGTATCCCGCTGTCGATCAGGTGGTGGGCGACGCGGTTGGCGGCGGCGTCCAGCTCCGCGTACGTCAGGCGGCGCTCCGCGCCGGTGCCGGGGTGGTCGAGGTACACGAGCGCCTCACGGTCCGGGACCACGTCGACGACCGACTCGAACAGATCGGCAAGGTTGTACTCCACCGCTCCTCCTGACCTCGCACGGCCTGGCGATCCACCGGTTCGCCGGTCATCAGAGCAAAGGGCGCCGCAACTGTGAAGGGTCCGCGCCAAGAAATCTGACTGTCTGTCAGAAAACTCTTGAAGTTCCCTTGAAGTGCCTCCCCGCCTACTGCAACCTGTTCTCGTTCTTACCGAGGGGAGATGGGCAATGGGCGGGACCGAACACCTCACCGTGCAGCGCGAAGGCGCCACACTGGTGCTCACGCTCAACAGGCCCGACGCCAAGAACGCCCTCTCGCTCCCGATGCTCGTCGGCCTCCATGACGGCTGGGCCGAGGCCGACGAGGACGACGCGATCCGCTCGATCGTGCTCACCGGGGCCGGGGGCGCCTTCTGCGCCGGCATGGATCTCAAGGCGCTGGCCGGGGGCGGCATGGCGGGGCAGCAGTACCGCGACCGGCTCAAGGCCGATCCCGACCTGCACTGGAAGGCCATGCTGCGCCACCACCGGCCGCGCAAACCGGTGATCGCCGCCGTCGAGGGGTACTGCGTGGCCGGCGGCACCGAGATCCTGCAGGGCACCGACATCCGGGTCGCGGGCGAGTCCGCGACCTTCGGCCTGTTCGAGGTCAGACGCGGACTGTTCCCGATCGGCGGCTCGACCGTCCGGCTGCAGCGCCAGATCCCGCGCACCCACGCCCTGGAGATGCTGCTCACCGGGCGGCCCTACAGCGCGCGCGAGGCCGCCGCCGTCGGGCTGATCGGGCACGTCGTCCCCGACGGCACCGCGCTCGCCGAGGCGCTGGAGATCGCCGAGCGGATCAACGCCTGCGGACCGCTCGCCGTGGAGGCCGTCAAGGCGTCGGTGTACGAGACCGCCGAGATGACCGAGCGCGACGGACTCGCCGCCGAACTCGCCCGCGGCTGGCCGGTCTTCGACACCGCCGACGCCAAGGAGGGAGCGCGTGCCTTCGCGGAGAAGCGGCCCCCGGTCTACAGGCGCGCCTAGCCGCTCCCCGGGGGCGAGCGGCCGGCGAGCGCCGCTCACGAGCCCGCGGGCCCGCCGCGGCCGGTCGCGCCCGCGGCGGAGCACACATCGACACCGCCCCGCGCCCCTCCCGGGGCGTGCCCGCACCGACCGCTCGGCCCCGGCCCAGCAGCCCGCCCGAGAAGGAGGCAGCCCCCGATGCCCGAAGTCCTCAAAGCCCCGCTCGTCGTCGAGTTCCCCTTCACCCGCTCCCTCGGCCCCGTCCAGAGCGCCTTCCTCACCGGCCTGCGCGAACGCGTGGTCCTCGGGGTGAAGACCACCGACGGCCGCACCCTCGTCCCGCCCGTCGAGTACGACCCCGTCACCGCCGACGAGATCCGCGACCTGGTGGAGGTCGCGCCCACCGGCACGGTCACCACCTGGGCCTGGAACCACGAGCCCCGCCGCGGACAGCCCCTCGCCACCCCCTTCGCCTGGGTCCTGGTCCGGCTCGACGGCGCCGACACCGCCCTGCTGCACGCCCTGGACACCACCGGCCCCGACACCGTGCACACCGGCATGCGGGTGCGGATCCGGTGGGCCGGGGAGCGCACCGGCGCCATCACCGACATCGCCTGCTTCGAGCCCTACGACGGCGAACCGGAGCGACCGGGGGGCCACACCGGCGCCTTCGACGACTCGCTCACCGGGATCGTCGCCCCGGCCCGCCTCGACTACACCTACTCGCCCGGCCGCGCCCAGACCGCCTACATCGACGCCCTCTCCGACCGCCGGACCGTGGGTGAGCGCTGTCCCGTCTGCCGCAAGGTGTACGTCCCGCCGAGGGGCGCGTGCCCCACCTGCGGTGTCGCCACGACGGAACAGGTCGAGCTGGGTCCCCGCGGCACGGTGACCACCTTCTGCATCGTCAACATCAAAGCGAAGGGCCTCGACATCGAGGTGCCGTACGTCTACGCGCACATCGCCCTCGACGGCGCCGACCTCGCCCTGCACGCCCGCATCGGCGGCATCCCCTACGACCAGGTGCGCATGGGCCTGCGCGTCGAGCCGGTGTGGACGGACGACGTCCGTTTCCCCGACCACTACCGGCCCACCGGCGAACCCGACGCGGACTACGAGACGTACAAGGAGCTGCTGTGACCAGCGAGCAGGCCCCCGGCCGCCGGGACATCGCCGTCGTCGCCTTCGCCCAGACCGACCACCGGCGCTCCACCGAGGAGTCCTCCGAGGTCGAGATGCTCATGCCGGTGCTGCACGAGGTCCTGCGGCGGACCGGGCTGAGGACCGCCGACATCGGTTTCACCTGCTCCGGCTCCAGCGACTACCTCGCCGGCCGCGCCTTCTCCTTCACCCTCGCCCTCGACGGCGTCGGCGCCTGGCCGCCGATCTCCGAGTCCCATGTGGAGATGGACGGCGCCTGGGCCCTGTACGAGGCGTGGACCAAGCTGCTCACCGGCGACGCCGACACCGCGCTCGTCTACTCCTACGGCAAGTGCTCACCGGGCTCGGTACGGGACGTGCTGACCCGCCAGCTCGACCCGTACTACGTGGCCCCCCTCTGGCCCGACTCGGTGGCCCTGGCCGCGCTCCAGGCGCAGGCCCTCATCGACGCCGGAGACACCGACGAGCCCGCCCTCGCCGCCGTCGGAGCCCGCAGCCGGGCCGACGCGACCGCCAACCCCCATGCGCAGCACAGGGGTTCGATGCCCCGCGGCGACTACGTCGTACGCCCCCTGCGCACCGGCGACTGCCCGCCGGTCGGCGACGGTGCCGCCGCCGTGATCCTCGCGGCGGGGGAGCGGGCCCGGGAACTGTGCGAGCGGCCCGCCTGGATCCGGGGCATCGACCACCGCATCGAGGCACACGGCCTGGGCGTGCGCGACCTCACCGACTCGCCCTCCACCCGGCTGGCCGCCGAGCGGGCCGGCCTCTTCGAACGCCCCGTCGACACCGCCGAGCTGCACGCGCCGTTCAGCGCGCAGGAGGTCGTGCTGCGCAAGGCGCTCCGGCTCGGCGACGGCGTCCGCGTCAACCCCTCCGGCGGTGCTCTCGCCGCCAACCCGGTCATGGCCGCCGGGCTCATCCGCATCGGCGAGGCCGCCGCCCGCATCCACCGGGGCGGGTCCGACCGCGCCCTCGCCCACGCCACTTCCGGACCCTGCCTGCAGCAGAACCTGGTCGCCGTACTCGAAGGGGATCCACGATGAGCAAGGAGCCCGTGGCCGTCACAGGAGTCGGCCAGACCAAGCACGTGGCCGCCCGCCGGGACGTCTCGATCGCCGGACTCGTCCGCGAGGCCGCCGGGCGGGCGCTCCAGGACGCCGAGCTGACCTGGGCCGCCATCGACGCCGTGGTCATCGGCAAGGCCCCCGACTTCTTCGAGGGCGTCATGATGCCCGAGCTGTACCTCGCCGACGCCCTCGGCGCGGTCGGCAAACCCATGCTGCGGGTGCACACCGCCGGCTCGGTCGGCGGCTCCACCGCCCTCGTCGCCGCCAACCTGGTCGCGGCCCGTGTCCACGGCACCGTCCTCACCCTCGCCTTCGAAAAGCAGTCCGAGTCGAACGCCATGTGGGGCCTGTCGCTCCCCATCCCCTTCCAGCAGCCCCTGCTCGCCGGGGCGGGCGGCTTCTTCGCCCCGCACGTGCGCGCGTACATGCGGCGCAGCGGCGCCCCCGACACCGTCGGCTCCCTCGTCGCCTACAAGGACCGGCGCAACGCGCTGAAGAACCCCTGGGCCCACCTCCATGAGCACGACATCACCCTGGAGAAGGTCCAGGCCTCGCCCATGCTGTGGGACCCGATCCGCTACTCCGAGACCTGCCCGTCCTCCGACGGCGCCTGCGCCATGGTCCTCACCGACCGCGCCGGAGCCGCCCGCGCGCCGCGGCCGCCCGCCTGGATGCTCGGCGGCGCCATGCGCAGCGAGCCGACCCTGTTCGCGGGCAAGGACTTCGTCTCTCCGCAGGCCGGCAAGGACTGCGCCGCCGACGTCTACCGGCAGGCCGGCATCGCCGACCCGCGCCGGGACATCGACGCCGTCGAGATGTACGTGCCGTTCTCCTGGTACGAACCCATGTGGCTGGAGAACCTCGGCTTCGCCGAGGAGGGCGAGGGCTGGAAGCTCACCGAGTCCGGGGTGACCGAGCTGGACGGGGACCTGCCCGTCAACATGTCGGGCGGTGTGCTGTCCACCAACCCCATCGGCGCATCCGGCATGATCCGCTTCGCCGAGGCCGCCCTGCAGGTGCGCGGACAGGCCGGAGAACACCAGGTGGACGGCGCCCGGAAGGTGCTCGGACACGCCTACGGCGGCGGTTCGCAGTTCTTCTCCATGTGGCTCGTGGGCTCCGAGCCCCCCGACTCCTGAAAGGTCCTCCCCACACGGCCTGTCCGCCGTCACAACCGCTCGCTAGGCTGACCGCGGACGACGAAACGGGAGGAGCACGGACGTGGCCGAGAGCACCATCCAGCAGCAGCCGCTCAAGGGCTGGGACAAGCCGGATCTGGACCTCAGCAAGGCCGAGTGGCAGTCCAGCAGCCGAGGACTTGGCGATGTCCAGATCGCCTTCGTCGAGGGGTTCATCGCGATGCGCAACAGCGGCCGCCCGGAAAGCCCTTCCCTGATCTTCACCCCCGCCGAATGGGGCGCCTTCGTCTCCGGCGCACGCGAAGGGGAGTTCGACCTCACCTGAACGATCCGGTACCGATCCGGTACCGCGAGCCGATCCGGGGGTGTTCCGCCCCGATTTCCGGACACGCGACGGACAGCGCCCTGCCGTGGCCGACGCCTGAGCCAGGCTGGCCCCGACAAGGGGAAGGTCGTGTTCCGGAGGTGGGCAGAAGATGAGCAGTGCGCCGGTCATCGCGGCGGTCGACGGTTCGCAGGGAAGCCGACGCGCCCTGGACTGGGCCCTGGACGCCGCCCGCCGCCGCGCGGCACCGCTGCGGGTGGTGCACGTACGCCAGTACGCCGCCTGGGGACAGGCCGACGTACTGGTCGCCGGCCCGCCCGACGCGGCGGGCGACCCGGTGCTCGACGAGGTACGCGCGCTGCTCCTGGAGCGCGTGAATCCGCCCGTCGTGGAGTACGTCGCCATGGAGGGCGTACCGGGCGCCGTGCTGCCCGAACTCGGCACCGACGCCCAGCTGCTGGTCCTCGGCTCGCGGGGCCGGGGCGGCTTCGCCGGCCTGCTGCTCGGCTCCAACAGCATGGCCGCGGCGCGGGATGCCGAGTGCCCGGTGGTCGTCGTACCACCGCCGGACCGCGAGGTCCACGGGGACGGGCCCGCCGAGGCCGGGCCCCGGGTGGTCGTCGGCCTGCACGCCGACAGTCCCGACGAGGCCACTCTCGACCTCGCCTTCGCGGAGGCCGCGCTGCGCGGGGCCCGGGTCCAGGTGATCGCCGCCTACCCCTGGCCGGTGCAGATCTGGTCGGCGCCCGGTCAGCCGGTGCCGCCACCGATCGACCAGGACGCCGTCGCGGGCGAGACCAGGTCCCTCGCCGAGGGCTTCCTGGCTCCGCCCCGGGAGCGGCACGCCGACGTCCGCGCCGACGTGCAGGTGCTCCCCGGCGACGCGGCCGGCCACCTCGTCGCCGCCTCCAAGGGCGCCGACCTGGTCGTCGTGGGCCGCCACCGGCGGCGCCTGCTAGCGCCCGCACGCATGATCGGCTCGGTCACCCACGCGGTCCTGCTGCACGCGGCGAGCCCGGTCGCGGTCGTACCGCCGGCACCGTCCGAGGAGTGAGCGCGCCGGGCCGCTGCACGGGCACGCACCGTCGCGGAGGAGGGTGAAAGGCGGCCGCCGGGCAGGCCGCCCACACGTCGCCGACCAGGCGCGTGCACGTACCATGGCCGCATGTCGTTCCTCCGCCGCCGCAGCGCCACTCCCGCCGGACCCGACTTCGACGTGCTGGCCATGGATCCGGGTGACTGGCCCGGCAACCTCGGCGCGGGTCTGCTGCCCGCCCCGGACGGCACCTGCCAGGGTGTCTTCCTGCGCTACGACCTCTTCGGCGGCCGCGGCCCCGCCATGATCATCGGCAACCTCCCCGAGGGCTCCCCGGCCCGGGACGTCACCGAGGGCGAGATCCCCTTCGAGGTGGGCCAGCTGCTGCTGGCGCTGGAGAACGACGAGGAGGTCACCGTCGTCGGCACCGAGGACACGCCGGTCCTCCAGGGCGACAACCTGCTGATCGTGCGGCGTCTGAAGCTCTCCGAGAGCCGGATCTCCTGTGTCCAGTTCGACCGCAGCGACGGCGTCCTGGTGACCATCGCCGCCTGGGACCGCCCCATCACCGACGACCTGTACGCCCTGCTGAAGCCGCTCCCGGCGGAGCTGTTCCAGCAGGGCTGACGCGGTCGGCCCCGGCTAGCGGGCGGAACCCTCGAGGCTGACGTCCGCGGCGCGCACGAACGCCACCCGGTGGCCGTACTGGATCTCGTAGTACAGGTCCTTGCCCACCACGACCCGGTGCGAGTCGGTGGTGAAGGTGACCGCGTAGTAGTACTCGCCCGGCACCGCGTCACCGACCACGTACTTCTGCCCGGCCGGGATCGTGTACGGCAGCGCGACCACCGACTGCGCGGGCACCCCAGGCGGGTACGCCTCCTTCTCCGGGTACGCCCTGCCGTACACCGGCACGCTCGCCAGACCGTCCTTCGGTGTGACGACGAGACCGGAGGCCCGTACCGCCGTGGGCTCCTTGCGCGGGTTCTCGAACCAGGCCTTCTGCCCGAGGTACCAGATCGCCGTCCAGTCGCCCCAGCGGTCGGCGACCGCGTACTGCTGGCCGGTGGAGACCCGGGAGGACAGATCGTTCACCCCGGTGGTCGGATCCGTCTTCAGCCCGATGTCCTTGATCAGCGGCGCGTTGACGTCGTGGTCGGAGTACAGCCGCACCTCGCCGGAACCGTGCGCCGTGCAGGGCTCGCCCTTGGTGGTGCAGCCCGTGTACACCGGCTGGTTCGAGGCGTAGTCCGGCAGGATCGTCACCAGCGCGGAGTGCTTGCCGCCCGTGCGGTGGAAGGGGTGGCCCAGCAGCTGGAAGTAGTGCCGCCAGTCCCAGTACGGGCCCGGGTCGGTGTGCATCCCGGGGATGGTGGAGGTGGTCGGGCCGGGCACGTTGTCGTGGCCCAGGATGTGCTGCCGGTCCAGCGGGATGTCGTACGCGCGGGCCAGGTACTTCACCAGCCGCGCCGAGGACCGGTACATAGCCTCCGTGTACCAGGCGTCCGGAGCGGTGAGGAAGCCCTCGTGCTCGATGCCGACGGACCGGGCGTTGATGTCCCAGTTGCCCGCGTGCCAGGCGACGTCCTTCGCCTTGACGTGCTGGGCGATCAGACCGTCGGTGGACCGGATGGTGTAGTTCCAGGACACATAGGTCGGGTCCTGGATCAGGTTCAGCACCCCGTCCCAGGAGCCCTCCGTGTCATGGATGACGATGTACTTGATGCGCTGTGACGCCGGGCGGTCGCCGAGGTCGTGGTTGCCGTAGTCGTCGTTCCCGAACTGGGCGTACGGCGCCGGGATCCACTCGCACGACACCGACCGGGGGCACTCGACCTCGTCCGCCGGGACCGTGCGCAGCCCGGCGCGCCTCAGCTGGGCGGTGTCGGCTGCCAGGTGCGGCTGGGCGGCGAGGGCGACCAGCTGGCCGTCGTCCGTGGTGCGTTCCCCGCCCGTGCGCAGCACGTGGTACACGTCGTTCGCGTACGCCGCCGCGGTCGCCGTGTCGTCCGCGCCGGAGAAGCGGGCCACCGCGCCGTACCAGTCCGCCGGGTTCGCGCTCGCCGGCTCGCCCAGCTCCTTCTGGGCCGCGGCGAGGAGGGCGGCGCCACCGGCGATGTTGGCGGCCGGATCGGTGCGCAGCTCGGCCGCCGGACGCCCCGTCAGCTCGGCCGCCCTGGGCAGGGTCTTGAGGCGGGCCGGGAGCGCCGAGTTCGCGGGCACGTCGACGTCCGGGTGCAGGGCCGCGCGGGCGCTGTCGCCGCGGGCGTCCTCGGTGCCCTCGGCGAGGTGCTCGGTCGTGGCGAGCGCGGTACGGGCGTCCGTCAGGTGCATCGGGCCGTAGCCACCGGCCACGCTGGGCGCGCCGGCGTGCGAGTCCCAGCGGGACTGCAGGTAGGAGACGGCCAGCAGGACGCTCTGCGGCACCTGGTACTCGGCTGCCGCCGTGGCGAAGGCGTGTTGCAGCCGGCCGGCGGAGGACTCCGCCGAGTTCTGGGCCGGGGCGGCGCCGAGCAGCGGCAGCACCAGGGCCGCGGTGGCCAGTGTGCCCGCGGTCCGCCTCAGTTGTCTGTGGCCGGGTGTGGACGTGGGGTCGGTGGCGGATCCTCGCAATGCGGCCTCCTGTGACGGGCGGGGCGTGGCGGGACGGGCGGCGCCGAGCAGGGTCAGTCGTACCGGCTTGCCGATGATCCGTCAATGATGCCTTCACGGAGCTGATTTCCCACGTCACGAAGGGGTTCGGCGAGTTTCGCGGCGGCGGCGCGCGGGCCTGCGGGGCGTCAGTGGCGTACACCAGTGGGCGCCTTGGAACGGCCCGGGTCCGAACACACGAAGGTCCGCGGTGCGCCGCCGCTCTGGGCACACCGCGGAACCGTCGTCCCCGTCAGCGAGTGCCGACCGCCGCTCGCACGGCCCGGCGGGCCAGCTGGCAGTCGTCGTGCAGCCGCCTGAGCAGCAGCCGCTGTTCCTCGCCGGACGGCGCAGCACCCGGGTGGGCCGTGCCCGGTGCCGCCGGGGCCGTATCGTGCATCGAACGCTGCACGGCCGTCTCGTACGTACGGATCTCCCTGGTCAGGAGCAGCATCAGGTTCACCAGGAAGGCGTCCCGGGAGGCCGGGCCCGCCGACTGGGCGATCTGGCTGATCTGACGTCGTGCCACCGGCGCGTCCCCGAGTACCAGCCACAGCGTCGCCAGGTCGTACCCCGGCAGATACCAGCCCGCGTGCTCCCAGTCCACCAGCACTGGACCGGCCGGTGAGAGCAGGATGTTCGAGAGCAGTGCGTCACCGTGGCAGAACTGGCCCATCCCCTGGCGGCCCGCCGCGTGTGCGATCCCGCGCAGCAGCTTCTGCAGGTCGCCCAGGTCCCGGTCGGTCAGCAGGCCCAGCTCGTGGTACCGGGAGATGCGGGCGGCGTAGTCCAGGGGGGCGTCGAAGGTGCCCGCGGGGGGCCGCCACGCGTTCAGCCGGCAGATCGCGCCGAGCGCGGCCCGGATGTCCGGCCGGGGCGGGGCCTCCAACGGGTGCCGATGGAGCGCCGCCACCCGGCCCGGCATGCGCTCGATCACCAGGGTGCAGTTGTCCGGGTCCGCCGCGATCAGCCTCGGCGCCCGCACCGGCGGCCGGTGCCGGACGAACGAGCGGTATGCGGCTATTTCGTGGCGGATCCGATCCGCCCACGCGGGCGACTGGTCCAGGAGACACTTGGCCACGGCCGTACTGCGTCCCGTCGTCCCGACCAGGAGGACGGACCGTCCGCTGCGGCGCAGCACCTGCACCGGGGCGAACTCGGGACAGATCCGGTGCACCGAGGCGATCGCGGTGCGCAGTTGTGCGCCCTGGGGACCCGACAGGTCCAGTCTGCCGCTGAGCGGTTGCGGTCCGGCCTGGCCCGGAATGCGCCGCAGCCGGCCCGTGCCGAGCACGGGGGTTCCCGGCCGCGCCGCCGGGTCGAGGTACGGCCCGCCGCCCGCCGGGCGGGGACGCAGTGGCCGGGGCGGAGCGGACACGGAGGACGACGCTGCGTTCATGGGAGATACAGATCCCTTCCTGTGCCTGCGGTGCCTGCCTGTGACTCAACGCCCGGAACACATGTGCCAGAGCGTGTTCTGAGTCCATACGCCCACCCGCCCCGGCCGCCCGGGTACACCCTGGGGAATGTGCCCGTCATATCCAGTGGCGACCGGGTCGGGGTGGCGCGTTCCTACTCGACACCCGATGCCCAGTGGCACACCATCTGGCGCACCCTGGCGAACCGTGGCGAATAGTCGCCCGGCAACCTCCACGGGGCTACTGTCAACTCAGCCGAGAACCTGGGGGCTTGACGTGAGCGGACAACCCAACGCCCGCCTGGCGGACCTGTTCGGCCTGGCCGGCTGGTCCAAGGGCGAACTCGCGAGGCTGGTCAACAAGCAGGCGGTGGCCATGGGCCACCCCCAGCTGTCGACCGACACCTCCCGGGTGCGGCGGTGGATCGACACGGGAGAGATCCCGCGCGATCCCGTGCCGCGGGTGCTGGCGGCCCTGTTCACCGAGCGTCTCGGCCGTGTCGTGACCATCGAGGACCTCGGTCTGGTACGGCACGGGCGTACGGGGAAACGGCAGGGCGACGGGATCGAGGAACATCCCGACGACGTGCCATGGGCGCCCGAACGTACCGCCGCGGTCCTCACCGAATTCACGGGAATGGACCTCATGCTCAACCGACGCGGCTTGGTGGGCGCGGGTGCCGCGCTCGCCGCGGGATCCACACTCAGCAGCGCCATGCACGACTGGTTGCACACCGACCCGACCCTGAAGGCCGACGCCCCTGTCGTCCACGACCCCCTGCACGCCGACCCCGCTGGGTTCGACCGTTACGAGGCCGCCCCCATCGGGTCGCAGGAGATCGAGGAACTGGAGCGTTCGGTCGAGGTGTTCCGCGCCTGGGACGCCGCCCGTGGCGGCGGGCTCCAGCGCAAGGCGGTCGTGGGCCAGCTCAACGAGGTGGGCGGCATGCTCGCCTACCACCACCCACCCCATCTCCAGCGGCGCCTGTGGGGCGTCGCCGCCAACCTCGCCGTCCTCGCGGGCTGGATGTCGCACGACGTCGGCCTGGAGCCCACGGCCCAGAAGTACTTCGTCATCGCCGCCCATGCCGCCAGAGAGGGCGGTGACCGGCCGCGCGCCGGGGAAGCCCTGTCCCGGGCGGCCCGTCAGATGGTGCACCTCGGCCGGCCCGACGACGCGCTGGACCTGATGAAGCTCGCCCAGTCCGGTGCGGGGGAGCGCCTGCAGCCGCGTACGAAGGCGATGTTCCACACCATCGAGGCCTGGGCGCAGGCGGCCATGGGCAAGAGCCAGGCGATGCGCCGCACCCTCGGCCAGGCGGAGGACCTCTTCGTCTCCGACCGGCAGGACGCGGAACCGCCGGACTGGATGCAGACCTTCAAGGACGAGGATCTGTACGGCATGCAGGCCCTCGCCTACCGCACGCTGGCGGAGTTCGACCCGAGTGCGGCCGCGCACGCCCAGCACTACGCGGAGAAGGCCCTGGCCCTGCGCGTCGACGGACGGGAGCGGTCCAAGATCTTCGACCATCTGTCCATGGCCTCGGCCTGCTTCATCGCCGACGACCCGGAACAGGCCGACCGTTACGCACGGCTGGCCCTGATGTCGATGGGCTCGAACTCCTCCCGCCGTACCTGGGACCGGTTGCGGCAGATGTACCGGCTCACCGCGGAGTACGCCGAATACCCGAAGATCCACGAACTGCGGGAGCAGATCAGGCTCGCCCTGCCGAAGCCGAGGGGAGGGCGCGACGACAGCGCACAGGCGTAGCGGCCCGTGCGCTGTGTTCTTCGGCAGGTGACGTAGGTCAGTTCACGCGGTGACCTTGGCGACGAGTACACAGGCGTCGTCCTCGCGCCCGGCTCCGCCGAACTCCTCCACGACCGTCCGCACGCAGTCCTGTGCGGTGCGCGCCGCGTCGAGGCGCGGGGCGAGGTCGAGCAGGCGGTCCACGGCGGTCGTCCCGGTGTGCCCGGACACCAGCCCGTCGGTGTGCAGCAGGAGGAGGTCGCCGGGCTCCAGGGTCACTTCGGCCTGCCCGTAGGTGGCGCCCGTGGTGGCGCCGAGCAGGACGCCGTCCGGTGCCCTCAGCGGGCGCCCCGTCCCGTCGCGGTACAGCAGTGGGGCGGGGTGTCCTGCCTGCGCCCATGCCAGGGTGCGGGTCTCGGGCCGGTAGTGGCAGCAGACGGCGCTGCCGAGGGCGGGTTGCACGGTGGCGTCGAGTAACTGGTTGAGCATGGCCAGCAGTTGGCCGGGTTCGCTGCCTGCCATCGCCATGCCGCGCACGGCACCCAGCAGCATCGCCATGCCGGAGGTGACGGCGACACCGTGTCCGGTGAGGTCGCCGACGCTGAGCAGCGTCGCGCCGTCGGACAGCTCCAGCGCGTCGTACCAGTCGCCGCCGATCAGGGCGCTCGTCGTGGCCGGCAGATAGTGGGTGGCGAGGTCGAGGGTCTGCGGGCCGCGGTGCGGGAGCCGCAGGGAGCCGCGCCATGGCGGCAGCACGGCTTCCTGCAACTCGACCGCGAGCCGGTGCTCGGTCTGGGCCTGGCTCCGGTGGTGCTGCAGCGAGTCACGGGTCTCGCGCACGGTCCGCCGGTGGCGGCGCAGTTCACTGACGTCGCGGAGCACGGCCCACATCGAGGCGGTGCCGCCGTCGGCGCCGAGCACGGGCTCGCCCATCATGTGCACGGTCCGCACGGAGTCGTCCGGCCGTACGACGCGGAACTCGCCGTCGATCGGCCTGCCGTCGACCAGGCAGTCCGTCACCATCGAGGTCAGCTTCGGCCGGTCCTCCGCGAGGACCAGGGCGGGCAGCTCGTCCAGGGTGAGCGCGGGGGCCGACGGGTCGAGCCCCAGGATCTGGTACAGCTCCCCTGACCAGCTCGCCTCGTCCGTGAGCAGGTTCCACTCCGCGCTGCCGACCCGGCTGAGCAGCGAGCCGCGCAGTGCGGCGGCCGATGCAGGCCGGACCACCGGGGTGCCGGCGGGCTCCGGGACCGGGAGGGGTGCCGGGCCGTCCCGCAGTTGCGCCAAGTGGCCGTCCAGGTCGTCGAGTTGGAGCAGTGCGAGGTCGTACAGTGCTCGCTGCCAGCGTTCCTCCGGGTCCGAGCCCTCGCTGGGCGTGTCCCGCCGCACCGCGTCCACGTCGCCCTTGAGTCGTCGCGCCTGCGTTATCAAGGCCTCGACCGAGCCGCGACCGGGCGGCTGGGCGGCTGAGCGGTCCGCGGAGACTGGGGACGGCATGACGCACTCCGATGGGGGACGGTACGGCCAGGGAGGACGGAGGGACCGCTACGACTGTGGCACAGCCCGCGACGCCCTGTAAGGGATTTGGCAACACACGATACGGTGGTGCTTCCGGCATATGCCAGAGTCTTCCCGGCGTGTTCCGGGGGTATGGACCGCGTACGCGTGACGCGCCGCAAGTCGTAGACGGACTACGAGACTTGACGGAGAGTCGAAAGCTTCGGCGTAGCGCTCAGGCGCTTGTTCGACGCTCTGGTGTTCCATGATGCGCCGACCTGTCGACGCGCACCAACTCTGTCCGGAATTGGCGTCCTGGGAACGGCTCCCGCCGACTCCTTAATGGCATGGACGTCATCATCGAGCAGCCCGCCCATGCCCGTCTCATCACAGCCGAGGACGAGGAGGTCCCGGTGTCCGCCGTCCTGCGCTACGCGGCGGACGATCCGCTGGCCGTCTTCGTGGACTTCCCGCCCGAGGCCACCCTGGACGGCGACGCGGTCACCTGGACCTTCGCACGCTCCCTGCTGGACCAGGGCCTGCGGGCCCCGGCCGGCCACGGGGACGTGCAGATCTGGCCGTACGGCCGCACCCGGACGGTCTTCGAACTCCATTCGCCGTGCGGCCTCGCGCTGCTCCAGTTCCCGACCTCGGCGCTGCGCCGCTTCCTGCTGCACAGCTACGCCCTGGTGCCGGCCGGACAGGAGGACGTCGGGGCGGTCGTGGAACGGGGACTGAGCGCCCTGTTCGGCGGCGTGTGAGAGGGATCCGCCCCTGGGGGCGGCGACTTAGGCTGCTGTTCACCCGTGCCTCACCGCGTGTGTATGGACCCCGACGACCACCGCGTGCACCCTGGCGCGCGGTGTGCCGCAGGGGCACTCCGCTGACGAGGGCGGGGCGAATGACACCGATCAGCCGAAGAGGCTTCGTGGGGCTCGGCGCTTCCGTGGCGGCGGGCGTGGCGCTGGGCGGCGCGAACGCCCGCACGGCGGCCGCGGCCGGGACCGCGGCGACCGGCACGATCAAGGACGTGAAGCACGTGGTCGTCCTCATGCAGGAGAACCGCAGCTTCGACCACTACTTCGGGCGCCTGAAGGGCGTCCGCGGCTTCGACGACCGCAGCGGCATCACCCTGAGCGGCGGCCACCCCGTCTTCGACCAGCCGAACGGGACCGGCCGCCAGTACCCGTGGAAGCTCAGCGCCACGCCGTCCGCCGGCGGCAAGGACGGCGAGACCCTCGCCCAGTGCAACGGCGACCTGCCGCATTCCTGGTCCTCCCAGCACTCCGCGTGGAACAGGGGCCGGCTGGACAACTGGGTCGCGGGCGTCGGCAACGTCCGCTCGCTCGGCTACCTCGACCGATCCGACATCCCCTTCCACTACGCGCTCGCCGACAACTACACGGTCTGCGACGCCTACTTCTGCTCCGCCCTGAGTGCCACCGGCCCCAACCGCACCTACCTGTGGAGCGGCAAGGTCGACTCCACCAGCTACGACGGCGGCGACGAGTCCGGCCTCACCTGGCAGAACTACGCCGAGTCCCTGCAGGCCGCCGGAGTGACCTGGAAGGTCTACCAGAACGCGGCGGACAACTACGGCGACAACGGCTGCGCCTACTTCAAGAACTTCGCGAACGCCAAGGCGGGCGACCCGCTCCACGACCGGGGCATGTCCTCCGTCCCGAAGGTCACCGGCTCGACGCCGGACGACATCGCCGCCGCCATCAAGGCCGACGTCCTCGCGGGCACCCTCCCGCAGGTCTCCTGGGTGGTCCCCAACCAGGCCTTCTCCGAGCACCCGTACGCCCCGCCCGGCGACGGCGCCCATTTCGTCAGCCTGGTCTACCAGGCCCTCGCCGCGGACGCGGACGTCTTCGACTCGACGGTCCTGTTCCTGAACTACGACGAGAACGACGGCTGCTTCGACCACGTCCCGCCGCCGGTCCCGCCCGCCGGTACGGCCGGGGAGTTCCTGAACGGCGTGCCGTACGGCTTCGGCTTCCGCGTCCCGATGATCGTCGTCTCGCCCTGGACGCGCGGCGGCTGGGTCTCCTCGGAGGTCTTCGAGCACACCTCGGTGCTGCGCTTCCTGGAGACCTGGACGGCTGCCCTGGGCAAGCCCGCCGACTGTCCCAACATCAGCGCCTGGCGGCGCAAGGTGAGCGGCGACCTGACCGGCGTCTTCGACTTCGCCAACCCGGTCCACGGCTCCCTCGCGCTGCCCGCGACGAGCGTCATCGGCATGAACACCTGCGGCCCGCTGCCCAACCCCGTGCCGACGAACAACGCCCTGCCCGTCCAGGAGCCCGGCACCCGCCCGGCCCGCGCGCTGCCCTACCAGCCGGGCGGCTACCTTGACCACCTGGAGTTCGGGTCCGCCGGGAAGATCCTCGCCTGGTTCACCATGACCAACCAGGGCGGCCCGGCGGCCAGGGCGGCACACTTCTCGATCCACCCCAACGCCTACCGCGACACCACACCCTGGCAGTACACCGTCGACCCGGCCGGCACCGCGTCCGACTCCTTCAACATCGGCACCGGCTACGGCAACGGCAAGTACGACCTGACCATGGTCGGCCCCAACCGCTTCCTGCGCCGCTTCCAGGGCGACGCCACCAAGGAGGGCAGGTCGGCGGAGGTGAGCACCCGCTACGCCGTGGAGCCCGGCACGGGCAAGCTCGCGATCTACTTCAAGATGACCAACTCGGGTTCGTCGGCGGTGAAGTTCACCATCACCTCCAACCACTACCGCGGCGACGGCCCCTGGACCTACACCGTCGCCGCGGGCACCTCGGCGGAGGACTTCTTCAACGCCGTCGCGTACCAGAACGGCTGGTACGACTTCACGGTGGCCGTCGACTCCGACGCCACCTGGTCGCGCCGGTTCACCGGCCACCTGGAGACGGGCGCCGCGAGCGTCAGCGGCTGAGCTCCGCGTACAGGTCCGGGCGCGGGGCCAGACCGACGGCGACGCGGCCCCCGGTCTCCAGCGCCCGGACCCCGGCCTCGGCGACGACGGAGGCCGCGTAGCCGTCCCAGACGCTCGGCCCGGTGACCTCGCCGCGCCGGGTGGCGTCGACCCACGCCTGCACCTCGCGGTCGTAGGCGTCGGCGAACCGGACGAGGTAGTCCTGCGCCACCTCCTCGGCGGCGCCGCCCCGGGTGGTGACCACCATGGTGTGCTCGTCGCCGATCCTCGCACTGCCCGACTCGCACACGGCCTCGCAGCGCACCTGGTAGCCGAAGCCGCAGTTGACGAAGACCTCCACGTCGACCAGGGCGCCGCGCTCGGTCTCGAAGAGCACGAACTGCGGATCGGCCAGGCCCTGCGGAGCGCCCGCCGAGGACGCCGGACGCAGCACCGTGACCGCCGTCAGCTCCTGCCCGAGCAGCCAGCGGGCGGCGTCGATCTCGTGCGAGACGGAGCTGTTGATCAGCATGGCGCTGGTGAAGTGACCGGGGGAGGAGACGTTGCGGTGGGTGCAGTGCAGCATCAGCGGGCGCCCGAGGCCGCCCCCGTCCAGCAGGGACTTCAGCCGCCGGTACTCGGTGTCGTAGCGCCGCATGAAGCCGATCTGCGCCAGCCGCCGGCCGAGCCGGGCCTCGGCCTCCACCACCCGCAGGGCACCCGTGGAGTCCGGCACCATGGGCTTCTCGCACAGCACGGGCAGACCGCGCTCGAAGGCGGCGAGCAGCGCCTCCTCGTGCGCGGGGCCGGGCGAGGCGATCAGCACGGCCGCCACGTCCGGCGCGTCGAGCGCGGCCGTCGGGTCCGTGTGCACGGCGACGCCGTCCAGGCCGGCCACCGCCGCCTTCGCCCGTTCGACGTCGGGGTCGGCGACGGCGGCCACCCTCGCGCCGCTCACCGCCTCGTCGAGTCGTCGTATGTGGTCGGCGCCCATGTGTCCGGCACCCAGTACGGCCACACCCAACAGGTCACCCATGCGCGCGCTCCCTCTCGCCGACGATCACTTCGTAGCGTACGTCGGTCAGGGAGCGCTGCCGGGGGAGTGCCTCAGTAGCGCAGCACTCCCGCGATGCCGTCGGCGTCGCCCAGGGTTCCGTCGGGGACGAAGCGGACGTCGGCGCCGGTCTCCAGACACTGCTCGACGATCTCGTCCACGATGTCGTCGCGGGCGTCCAGATCGCCGAGCTCGGCGGGAACGAGGTGGTCGCCCAGGTCGCGGACGGTCACCCGGAAGTTCTCCTCCACCGCCAGCAGCCGGACGCGGCCGTCCCGGGCGCTCTGCCACAGCTCGTCCAGCCCGGCCGCGTACGTGCGGTGGCCGCGCGCCGACGTCAGCTCCCTGACCACGGTGGCGGTGTCTCTTCGCGCCTCCGCCTCGAGGACCGGGCGGATGGCCTGCCACACGGACTCGGCGCCGGCGTGGGCGAGCCCGCCGTGCCCCACGTGGACGGCGGCCTTGGCGGAGCTGCCGACCTCGTCCAGCAGCGAGAGCGCCGCCTGCTCGCCGGTGACGTAGAGCCGGCGGGGCTGGTCGCGCAGGACCGTGCTCATGGCGGTGTCCGCCTCGCGCAGGAACTGGCGCGTCCCCTCGTCACGGAAGGTGCTCGGCAGGTCGCCGATGCGTTGCTGGCGCTCGGCGTCGAAGTTCTCGCGGCTGCGGACGAGCGGGAAGCCGCCGGAGCGGTCCTCGACCACCCCCTCGGTGCTGCCGCTCCACAGGGAAATGCGGTCGGCGGAGACCGTCAGCACCCAGAAGGGGTGCTCGGCGGCGTGCGCGGAGACCAGGTTGCGGGTGAGGAAGGTGTCCGAGAGGACCACCCGCTCGGGGACGGTGCGGGACAGGGACCAGACCTGGTGCTCGCCCGGGGCGGCGAAGATCACCAGGCCGTCCTCGACGTGGGCGAGGTCCACTTCCGTCAGGGCACGGTCGAGCTGTGCCACGACCTCGGCGCGTCGCTCCCGGGTGACCGCGGGATCGGCTTCCAACCGCTTCCTGGCCTCGGCCACCACATTGCGCAGGCGGACCGGATCCTGGCCGTTCTCGGGTTCACGGCGGTGAGTCGGTGTCAGCACGGACACCGCCGGGTAGGGACGCGGGCGCCGCAGTTCGGCGAGGGTTGCGGGACTGAGTGCGTGCTCCATGACAGAACGATAGGGCGGATTCACCTGTCCGGCATTCGGGGCACGGAGGGCGAGCGACCGCACTGTGTCGTAGATCGCATGCGCTGGGTGAGTGCTGGTCCAACTCCTTTGGTCACGTACCGTTTACATTCGTTCGGTCGACCGGCCGAACGGAGTTGCTATGGTGCTACTCGTCGGTAGGAAGTCGCTGCTGGGGGGATCACACGCAGCTGTCCGACGCGCGGCTCCTCGATCGGGGGCCGACTTCAACGACCCGGCAAGGACGCCGGGTTGGCCGTGACCGTCGACCCGCCCGCCCGGTCCGGTCCTCGAACGCCCCTTCCGCGCCCACCTCTTCAGACAGGTGAGACTCGTCCCATGGCACGTTCCCTGGTCGAATTACTGACCGCGCACGCCTCGAACCATCCCGAGCGCACCGCGTACCGCCATCTCGCCACCGGTGACTGCGACGGAGAGATCCAGGAACTCACCTACGACCGGCTGGCCACCCGCTCCCGGGCCGTCGCCGCCTGGCTGCAGGAACGCGGGCTGGCGGGCTCGCGCGCCATGCTGCTGTACCCGCCCGGCCTGGAGTTCGTCTGCGCCTACCTGGGCTGCCTGTCGGCCGGTGTGGTCGCCGTGCCGGGCGTGCCCCCGCAGGGCCGCTCGCAGAACCACCGCGCGCTGGTCCGGATGAAGCGCCTCGTGGCGGACGCCGACGCCAAGGTGATCCTCGGCGGCCGCGACGTGATCGCCGCGCTCGACGGCATGGCCGAGCACCTGCCCGAACTCGACGGCATCGCCCGCGTCGCCACCGAGGACATCCCCGACGACGCGGCGGCCGCCTGGCGGGAACCCGAACTCACCGCGGACTCCGTCGCGTTCCTCCAGTACACCTCCGGATCCACCTCGGCCCCGCGCGGTGTCGCGGTCACCCACGGCAACCTGCTGGACAACGAGCGGGTCATCACCGAGCGCATGGGCCACACGCCGGGGGCCATCGCCGAGCACGGCCACGAGATGTTCGTCAGCTGGCTGCCGGTCTACCACGACATGGGGCTCATCGGCCCGGTCCTGAACACCGTGTACCTCGGCGTCACCGCCACCCTCTTCTCACCCCTGCACTTCCTGCAGCGGCCGGACCGCTGGCTCACCGCGGTCAGCCGGTACCGCCCGCACACCAGCGGCGGCCCCAACTTCGCCTACGAGCTGTGCCTGAAGCACGCCGACCCGGACCTGCTCGACGGTCTCGACCTCAGCTCCTGGAAGGTCGCCTTCAACGGGGCCGAGCCGGTGCGCGCGGCCACCCTGCGCCGCTTCGCCGACACCTTCCGCCCCGCCGGATTCCGGCGTGAGGCCCTCTACCCCTGCTACGGCCTGGCCGAGGCCACCCTGATGGTCACCGGCGGCACCGTGGACACCCCGCCGACGCTGCTCGCCGCCGCCGACGGAGCCCCGAACGCCGGCGAGGCCGACGCGGCCGCCGTCGGCTGCGGCCGGCCCGGGCCCGGCGTGACCCTGGCGATCGTCGACCCCGAGCGGCAGGAGGAGCTGGCCGAGGGCGAGGTCGGGGAGATCTGGGTGGGCGGAGCGAGTGTCGCCAAGGGCTACTGGCGCAACGCGCTCGCCACCCGTGAGACCTTCCGCGCCCAACTCCCCGACCGTGAAGGACGGTTCATGCGCACGGGTGACCTCGGCCTGCTGCGCGACGGCGAACTCTTCGTCACCGGCCGACTGAAGGACCTCATCGTCATCGACGGCCGCAACCACTACCCCCAGGACCTGGAGCTGACCGCCGAACTGGCGCACCCCGCCCTGCGTCCCGGCTGCACCGCCGCGTTCTCCGTGGACACCGGCGCGGAGGGCGAACAGCCCGTCCTGGTAGCCGAGATCGCCCCGGACACCGCGGGCGAGTCCGAGAAGATCACCGACCTGATCCGCAGCGCGGTCGGCGAGGCCCACGGCCTGTCCCTGCGCGACGTCGTCCTGGTGGGACCCGGCACCATTCCCAAGACGTCCAGCGGGAAGATCCAGCGCCGCGCCACCCGGGCGGCGTACCTCGACGGCACCCTCGCGGTGGTGACCGCTCCCGCGGTGTCGTGACACCGCCCGCCTCCGGCGCGCCCGTCGGCGCCGGAGGCCCCCGGCCGCGCCCGTGCGGCCCGCCCCGCGCGCCGTGCGCCGCCCACCTCGCCGTACCGCACCGCACGTCGTCCGGTGCCGAAACCAGCCGGCGACCGAGTTCACGAGGACACCTGCCCAGATGCCTGCGAACGAGTCCCCGAAGCAGACCCCCGAGCCGGCCCTGACGACCTCCGAGGGCGTCCGGGCCTGGCTCGCGTCGGCCGTCGCCGAGGTGGCCGGGACCGATCCGGCGCTGGTCGACCCGGATCGACCGCTCGCCGAATTCGGCCTCGGGTCACGTCAGTTGGTCGCCCTGGCCGCCGAACTCGGCACGCTGACCGGCCGCCCCCTGGAACCGTCCCTCGTCTTCAACCACCCCACCGTCGCCGCCGTCGCGGAGGCCGTCTTCGCCCCGGTGCCCGCGCGGACACCGGCGCCGGACACGGCCGTGGACCGGAGCGGCGCCGTCGACGACGTGGCGATCGTCTCCCTCGCCTGCCGCTTCCCCGGCGGCGCCGACGACCCCGAGGCCCTGTGGCGGCTCCTGGCCACGGGCGAGGACGCCATCTGCGAGGTGCCGAAGGGCCGTTGGGACACGAGTGGCCTGTACGACCCCGACCCCGAGGCCACCGGCAAGGCCTACACCCTGCGCGGCGGCTTCCTCGACGGCGGCATCGACCGCTTCGACGCGGCCTTCTTCGGCATCTCCCCGCGCGAGGCCGCCGCCATGGACCCCCAGCAACGGCTGCTCCTGCAGACCGCCTGGGAGGCGATCGAACGCGCCGGCATCCTCCCCGAGTCGCTGAGCGGCAGCTCCACCGGCGTCTATCTCGGCCTGTACGACAGCGGTTACCTGGCCTCCGCCTCGCTCGGGCAGCTCGACGGACACGTCGGCACCGGTTCGGCGGCCAGTGTGGCCTCCGGACGCATCGCCTACACCCTCGGCCTGCAGGGTCCGGCGGTGACCGTCGACACCGCCTGCTCGTCCTCGCTGGTCGCCCTGCACCTCGCGGCACGGGCCCTGGCGAGCGGGGAGTGCGACCTCGCCCTGGCGGGCGGGGCCACGCTGCTGGTCACGCCGCGCGGCCACGTGGAGTTCAGCCGGCTGCGCGGGCTGTCCCCGTCCGGGCGGTGCAGCCCCTTCTCCGCCGACGCGGACGGTGTCGTGTGGGCCGAGGGCTGCGGCCTCGTGCTGCTGAAGCGGCTCGCGGACGCCCGCCGCGACGGCGACCGGATCCTTGCCGTCGTCAAGGGCTCGGCGATCAACCAGGACGGCCGCAGCCAGGGCCTCAGCGCCCCCAACGGCCCCGCCCAGGAGCGGGTGCTGCGCGCCGCCCTGGACGCGGCCGGACTCACTCCGCACGACCTCGACCACGTGGAGGCCCACGGCACCGGCACCCCGCTCGGCGACCCCATCGAACTGCGGGCCCTGGCCAACGTGTTCGGCCCGGACCGCCCGTCCGACCACCCCCTCGGCATCGGCTCCCTGAAGTCCAACATCGGCCACACCCAGGCGGCCGCCGGCATCGGCGGCGTCATCAAGACCGTCCTCGCGCTGACTCACGAACACATGCCGGCATCCCTGCACGCCGAGCACCTCACCGACCACATCGACTGGACCGGCAGCGGGCTGCGCGTGCACGGCGCCGGACAGCCCTGGGCGCGCACCGCGGGCCGGGTCCGGCGGGCAGGTGTCAGCGCGTTCGGGATCAGCGGGACCAACGCCCATGTGGTCCTGGAGGAGGCCCCCGAGCCCGCGGACCGGCCCGCCCCCGCCGAACGGGCCACCCCCACCCTCTTCCCGCTCTCCGCCCGCAGTCTGCCGTCCCTGCACGGCCAGGCCGCCCGGCTGCTCGGCGCCCTCGAAGCGCGCCCGGAGCAGCCCCTGCCCGCGGTCGCCGCGACCCTCGCCCACCACCGCACCCACCTCGACCACCGGGCCGTCGTCCAGGCCTCCGACCGCGACCAACTCCTCGACGCCCTGCGCGCCCTCGCCGACGGGCACCCCGACCCGGACCTCACCACGGGTCCCCGGCGGATCGCCCCCGCCGGAAAGCTGGCCTTCGTCTTCCCCGGCCAGGGCAGCCAGTGGGCCGGGATGGCCCGCGACCTGCTGGACCGGGACCCCGTGTTCGCCGACGAGCTGGACCGCTGCGACTCCGCCCTGCGCCCGTTCACCGAGTGGTCCGTGGCTGCCGTGCTGCGCGGCGACGCCGGCGCCCCCTCCCCGGACCGGGTGGACGTCGTCCAGCCCGCCCTGTTCGCCGTGATGGTGTCGCTGGCCGCCGTGTGGCGGGCCCGGGGCGTCCGCCCGGACGCCGTGATCGGGCACAGCCAGGGCGAGGTCGCCGCGGCCTGTGTGGCCGGCGCGCTCAGCCTCAACGACGCGGCCGCCGTAGTCGCCCTGCGCAGCCAGGCGCTGACCGGCCTGTCCGGCACCGGCACCATGGCCGTGATCGCCCTGCCCCACACCGAGGTGCGCGCCGCACTCGACGGCCTCGACGGACAGGTCTGTGTCGCCGCGGTCAACAGCGGCCGGGCCACCGTCGTCGCCGGTGCCGTCGAACCGCTCGAGGATCTGCTCACCGGTCTCGAGGCGCGCCAGGTGTTCGTCCGCCGCCTCGACGTCGACTACGCCTCCCACAGCGACCGGGTCGAACCGGTCCGCGCGCGGATCCTCGACGAACTCGACGGCGTCACCACGTACCCGTCTAACGTCGCCTGGTACTCCACGGTCACCGGCGAACCGGTCACCGAGGAACTGGAGGCCGGCTACTGGTACGCCAACCTCCGCGAGACCGTCCGCTTCGCGCCCGCCGTCGAGCGCATGCTCGCCGACGGATACCGTCACTTCGTCGAACTGAGCCCGCACCCCTCCCTGCTCACCGCCCTGCGCACCATCGGCGAGGACACCGGCCACGACCCGACCGCCGTCGGCTCACTGCGCCGCGACGCGGACGGCACCGCCTGCCTGGACCGGGCCGCCGCCGAACTCCACGTCCATGGACGGCCGATCGACTGGCGCCGCCCGGTCCCGGACGGCGCCGGCGCCGACCTGCCGACCTACGCCTGGGACCCGCAGCGCCACTGGACCGAACCGGACCACGCGACCGGCGGCCCCACCCTGTTCGACCGCGCCGCGCACCCGTTCCTCGGCATCCAGTTGCAGTCCGCCGACGAGACCCGCTGGACCTTCCGCAACGAGTGGTCCCCGGACACCGCCGACTGGCTGGCCGACCACACCGTGTTCGGCCGCACCGTCGTCTCCGGCACCACCCTGCTGGAGCTGTGCCGGGCCGCGCTCGCCGTGGCCCGCCCGGACGCCGCGGCCGACGTCACCGACCTGCTCCTGCTCAGCCCGCTCGTCCTGCCCGGGTCCGGAACCGTCGAGGTCTCCGTCGAGGTCGTCACCGCAGGCTCCGTGCCCGAGATCACCGTGCACAGCCGCCCGCGCGGCCAGGACGCCACGGGCTGGACCCTGCACGCCACCGCCTCGGCCGCCGAACCGGCCGCGCCCACCGCGGGCCGCCCCCCGAACCGGCCGGACACCGCCGAAGAGGCCTGGACCGCGCGGACGTACGACCGTCTGGCCGCCCTCGGCCTCGGCTACGGGCCCGCGTTCCAGGCCGTACGATCGGCGGTCACGACCAGCGACGGGGAACTCCTCGCCCGGCTCTCCCTGCCCGCCACCGCCCGTGACACGGCCGACCCGTACCCGGTGCACCCGGCCCTCCTCGACGCCGCCCTCCATGTGACCGCCGCCCTCGCGCCGGCCGACGGACGCGCCCTGCTCCCCGTCGCCGTCGGCCGCGCCGTCCTGCCGCCCGGCGGCGCCGGCGAGCTGACCGCGCGGGTGCGGCGCACCGGTGGCTCGGGCACGGACCTCACCCTGGACGTCACCCTGTGGGACGCCGACGGACTGCCCGCCGGACGCCTGGAGAACGTACGCCTGCGCGCCGCCGACCCCGCCGACCTCGACGCCGGATCGGAGAACGCGCGGCACCTGTACGAGGTGGCCTGGACGGCGGTCACCGAGGAGCCGGCGATCGCGCCGGACAGCACCTGGGCCGTCTCCGGTGACTCGGCCGACCCGTGGGCCGAGGCCGCGCTGCGCGGACTGGAGCGCCGCACGGAGGGCGCCGGCGTCGCCGTACGGTTCTGGCCGCGTCCGGCACCGGAGGAGGAACCGGCGCGCGCGGCACACGAGATGGCGGCCGCCGCCCTCGCCGAGCTGCAGCATCTCATCGCGCTCCCCGAGGACCAGGCGCCCACGCGCATCCTGTGGGTGACCCGCGGCGCGATCGCCGCCGCCGACGGCGACCCGGTGCCCGGACACGCACAGTCGGTGCTGTGGGGCCTGGCCCGCAGCGCCCGCGCCGAACACCCAGGCCTCGGACTGACGTTGCTCGACGTTGCCCCCGACGTCGAGCCGGGCGACGGCGACCCGGCGGCGGTCCTCGCGGGGGCCGCCGGGCTGGCCGACGAGCCCGAACTGGCGCTCAGGGGCGGCATGTTGCTCGCGCCCCGGCTGGTGCGCGCCCGCCCGGCGAGCACCCCGCGCGCGGCGGAGGAAGCCGGCCCCGCGAACCCCGCCGTCCCCACGGACGGAACCGTCCTGATCACCGGCGGCCTGGGAGCCGTCGGACGGCACATCGCCCGCCTTCTCGCCGAACGGGGCGTCCCCCGGCTCCTGTTGACGGCCCAAAGGGGCGCGGACGACCCCCGCGCCGCCGGGACGGTCACGGAGCTGGCCGCGCTCGGTGCCGCCGCCGAGGTCGTCGCGTGCGACGTCACCGACCCCGCCGCGGTGGCCGGCGTGCTCGCCCAGGTCGGCGAGGAGGTGCCGCTGCGCGGTGTCGTGCACTGCGCCGGGATCCTCGACGACGGCGTGATCGCCGAACTGACGCCCGAGCGGCTGGCGCGGGTGCTGCGGCCCAAGGCCGACGGAGCGCTCCATCTGCACCGGCTCACCGCCGACGTCCCGCTGGACCTGTTCCTGCTCGTGTCGTCGGCCGCCGGTGTCGTGGGCAACCCCGGCCAGGGCAACTACGCGGCCGCCAACGTCCTGCTCGACCAACTCGCCCACCACCGGCGCTCCCTGGGCCTGCCCGCCGTCTCCGTCTCCTTCGGCGCCTGGGCCGGTGAGGGCCTCGCCGCCGCCCACGCCGACCTGGACCGCATGGCCCGGCTCGGCCACCGCGCGCTCACCCCGGACCAGGGCCGCGACCTGGTGGCGCTGGCCCTGCGGCAAGGCGCCCCGCACCTGGTCGCCTGGGCCCTCGACCTGCCCCGCCTGCGGGCGTCGGACGCCACCGGCACCGCCCTGTGGCGCACGCTGCTGCCCGCGCCGCGCACCGGCGCGGACGCGGGCGACGCCCTGGCCGACCGCCTGGCCCGGCTGCCCGAACCCGAACGGGCCGAGCGCGTCCTGGCTCTGGTCCGCGAGGAGGCCTCCCGCGCCCTCGGCCTGCGCTCGGCCGAGTCCGTGCGCCCCGACCAGCCGCTGCGCGACCTCGGCATGGACTCCGTCACCGCCGTCGAGCTGCGCAACCGCATCGGCGCCCGACTCGGCGCCCGCCTGCCCGCCACCCTCCTCTTCGACCACCCCACCGCCGACCGGCTGGCCGAGCACCTGCTGACCGGCGTGCTGGGCCGCACCCCGCGCAAGGCCCGTCCGGTCCGCACGACCGCGCCCGCCGGCGACGAGCCGATCGCCGTCGTGGCCATGGCCTGCCGGCTGCCCGGTGGAGTCACCGATCCCGACGGCCTGTGGCGGCTGGTCGCCGAGGGCCGCGACGCGGTCGGCCCGTTCCCGGCCGGACGCTGGGACGTGGAGGCCCTGTACGACCCCGACCCCGACGCCCTCGGCAAGTCCTACGCCCGCGAGGGCGGTTTCCTGGACGACATCGAGTCCTTCGACGCGGGCTTCTTCGGTATCACCCCGAAGGAGGCCGCCGCCATGGACCCCCAGCAGCGGCTGCTGCTGGAGACGGCCTGGGAGGCCCTGGAGCGCGCCGGAATCGTGCCCGCCCGGCTCGCGGGCAGCACCACCGGCGTGTACGTCGGCATGTTCGGCAGCGACTACCTGGCCGGCTCCCGGCTCGACCAGCTCGACGGCTACGTGGGCACCGGCTCGGCGCTCAGCGTCGCCTCCGGCCGGCTCGCCTACGCCCTCGGCCTGCACGGCCCGGCGCTGACCGTGGACACGGCCTGCTCCTCCTCCCTCGTGGCGACGCATCTGGCGGCCCAGGCACTGCGCGCCGGGGAGTGCGACCTGGCGTTGGCCGGCGGGGTGACCCTGATGGTGACCCCGCAGACCTTCGTCGAGTTCAGCCGTCTGCGCGGCCTGTCCCCGACCGGCCGCTGCCGCTCCTTCTCCGACGACGCCGACGGCGCTATCTGGGCCGAGGGCGCGGGCATGCTCGTCCTCAAGCGGCTCGGGGACGCCGAACGGGACGGCGACGAGGTGCTGGCCGTGCTGCGCGGTACCGCCGTCAACCAGGACGGCCGCAGCCAGGGCCTGTCCGCGCCCAACGGCCCGGCCCAGGAACAGGTGGTCCGCCGCGCCCTGGAGGTGTCCGGGCTGACGCCCGCCGACATCGACTACGTCGAGGCGCACGGGACCGGCACCAGCCTCGGGGACCCGATCGAGGCGGGCGCCCTGGCCGAGGTCTTCGGCGGCTCCCGGCCCGAGGACCGCCCGCTGTACCTGGGGTCGCTGAAGTCCAACATCGGCCATGTGCAGGCCGCTTCGGGCGTCGCCGGACTGATCAAGGTGGTGCAGTCGCTGCGCCACCGGACGCTGCCGCGCACCCTGCACGCCGGCACACCGAGCCGGCACGTCGAGTGGGAGGGCAGCGGGCTCCGGCTGCTCCAGGAACCGGTCGCCTGGCCGTCGACACCGGAGCGGGTGCGCCGGGCCGGGGTGAGCGCCTTCGGCATCAGCGGCACCAACGCCCACATCGTCGTGGAGGAGGCCCCGGCCGGATCCGTCCATGAGGACACGGAACTCCCGGACGGCAAGCGGCTGTTCGTGCTCTCCGCGCGCAGTGAGGCCGGGCTGCGCGGGCAGGCGGCCCGGCTGGCCCGGCACGTCACCGCCGACACCGCCCTGCCGGACGTCGCCCACACCCTGGCCCGGCATCGCGGCCACTTCGAGTGGCGTACGGCGGTGGTCGCGGGCGACCACGAGGAACTCCTCTCCTCGCTCAAGGCGTTGAGCGGGGGACGCAAGCCCCTGCCCGCACCCCGCGAGGACCAGACCGGCAAGGTCGCCTTCGTGTTCGCCGGACACGGCGGCCAGTGGACCGGCATGGGACTGGAGCTGCTGTCCCAGTCGGAGGCCTTCCGGGCCGAGCTGACCCGGATCGACGCCGCCGTCGAGCGGCAGGCCGGCTGGTCGGTGCTCAACGTGCTGCGCGCGCCCGAGGAGTTCTCCCCGCTCGACCGCACCGAATACCTGCAACCGGTCCTCTTCGCCGTGAACGCCGCCCTGGCCGCCGCCTGGCGGGAACTCGGCGTCACCCCCGACGCGGTCGTCGGCCACAGCCTGGGCGAGATCGCCGCCGCGTACAGCGCGGGCGCCCTCACCCTGGACGAGGCCGTCACCGCCGTCACCGGGCGGGCGGCGGCCGTCGTCCCGCTCGTCGGACACGGCGGCATGCTCGCCGTGGAGCTGCCGCCCGCGGACGTCGAGGACCTGCTGGAGCCCTACGCAGGCCGCCTGTTCGTCGGAGCCGTCAACGGCCCGCGCGCCACGGCCGTGTCCGGCGAGAGCGACGCGCTCGCCGGACTGCGCCGGCAACTGGAGGAGCGCGGCGTCCCCACCCGCGTCCTGTCGACACCGTTCGCCTCGCACACCCCGCTCATGGAGCCCCTGCGCGAGGAACTCCTCGAACGCTTCTCCGGCATCCGGGGCACCCGCACACCCACGCCCCTCTACTCGTCGGTAAGCGCCGAACCGGTCCCCGGGGACGGCCTGGACGCCGCCTACTGGTTCGCGAACCTGCGCAGGCCGGTCCGCTTCGCGGACACCGTCGCCCGGATGCTGGAGGACGGCTACCGCTACTTCGTGGAACTCAGCCCGCACCCCTCGCTCACCTCGGTGATCGAGGCGGTCGCGGCCGACGCCGGGACCGAGGCGGCCGGTGTCGGCTCGCTGCGCCGCGGCCGCGACGGACACGACGTACTCCTCGGCAGACTGGGGGAGTTGTACACGGCCGGACACATGCCCGACTGGACGGCGCTCTTCCCGCGCGGACGCCGCGCCGACCTGCCCACCTACGCCTTCGCCCGCGAACGCCACTGGCTCGCCCCGGTCCGGGACACCACGACCGGCGGCTCGCCCCTGCTCGGCACCCATGTCCAGGCCAGCGACGAACCCGGCCGGGACCTGTTCCAGAGCGAGATCGACCTGAACGACAGCCGCTTCGCCTACCTGACCGACCACAGGGTCACGGGCGAGGTGTGGCTGCCGGGCGCCGCCTTCCTCGACATGGTGCTGGAGGCCGCGGCCACGCTCTCGGACGGCGACGAGGTGCGGCTGGCCGACGTCCGGTTCGTCCAGCCGCTGCGACTGGACGCCGACCGGCCCGTACGGCTGCAGCTCGTGCTGCGGCCCGCCGAGGACGGCCACCGGGACTTCGCGATCGCCTCGGCCCCCGCCGGTGAGCGCCGGTGGGAACGGCACGTGACCGGGCGCGTCGCCGTCACGCCGGAGCCCGGCCCGGACCGTGGCCCGGATCTCGCCGCCCTGCGCGAGCGGTGCGCCGAGCGGGTCGACGTGCCCGCCGTCTACGCCGGCCTCGCCGCCCTCGGCATCGACTACGGCCCCGCCTTCCGGGGCCTGGCGGACGGCCACCGGGACACCGGCACGGCGGCTGTTGCCCGCCTCGCGGCCCGGCCCGCCGCCGGCCACCTCCTGCACCCCGCCACGCTCGACGCCGCCTTCCACGCGGCCGCGCTGCCGTCGGCCGCCCCGCAGGGCAGGGCGTTCGTGCCCGCCGGCGCCGGACGGGTACGGTTCACCGGGCTGCGCACCGCGCCCGCCTGGGTGAGCTGTGACCTGCGCGCCCTGGACGGCGACACCGCCGTACTCGACCTGCGCCTGTGGGACGACGACGGCCGACTCCTGCTGACGGCGGACGAGTTCCGGCTGGCCGCCCTCTCCCCGCTGGACGGAGCGCTCTTCGAGACCCACTGGCAGCCCCGCCCCGATGCGCAGGAGCCGCCGGCCGGGGGCAGCTGGCTGATCGTCGCGGACGAGACCGGAGTGGCCGACGAACTCGCCCACCGCCTGGGCGACTCGACCCCGCACGTCGTCGCCCGCCCGGGCGACACGTACGCCGCGGAAGGCCCCGGCCGCTACGTCCTCGACCCGACCGACCCGGCCCAGTGGACGCGTCTGCTGGACGAGGCCTTCCCGGACGCGGCGCCCGGGCGGGTGGTCCAGCTGACCGCGCTCGACGCCCCGCCGGTCTCCGACGCCCCCGGCGCCGAGGAAGCCACCCGGCTCTGCTGCCTGACCACTCTGCACCTGGTCCGGGCCCTCGCCGGGCGCCGCCGCCCGCAGGAGCGGGCACCGCGCCTGTTCGTCGTCGTACGCGGCAGCCAGGCCGCCGGTGACAGCACGGAGGTGACGCACCCGCAGCAGGCGCTCGCCTGGGGCTTCGCACTCGCCGTGGCCCAGGAGCATCCGGAACTCGCCACCACGCTGGTCGACCTGCCCGCCGACGGCGGCACCGAGCGGCTGTGGACCCAGCTGTGGCACGCGGACGACGAACGGCTGGTCGCGCTGCGCGACGCCGGCCGCCTCGTCCCGCGCCTGGCCCGGACCCGACCCGACGACGGCGGCGAACCCGGACAGCCGGACGGCGTGCACCTGATCACCGGTGGCCTGGGCGGCCTCGGCCGGGTCGTCGCCGAACGGCTGGTGCGCCGGGGCGCCCGGCGGCTCGCCCTGCTGAGCCGCGGCACGCCCGACGCGGCCGCCGCCGCCTGGATCCGGGACCTCGAGCGGCGCGGGGTCACCGTGCACCTCCCCCGCGCCGACGTCGCCGACCGCGCAGGACTCTCCGCCGCCCTGGACGCCGTACGCGAGGCGGCCGGACCCGTCGCCACCGTGGTCCACGCCGCCGGTGTCCTCGACGACGCCGTCCTGGCCAACCTCACCGAGGACCGCGTCCGGCGCGTCCTCGCGCCCAAGGTGCTCGGCACCGCCCTGCTCACCGAACTCGTCCCGGAGGCGGGCAACCTGATCCTGTTCGCCTCGGCGGCCGGACTGCTGGGTTCGGCCGGCCAGAGCCCGTACTCGGCCGCGAACGCCTTCCTCGACGCCTGGGCGCACCACCTGTCCAGGACCGGCCGGCGGGCGCTCAGCCTGGACTGGGGTGCCTGGGCGGGCGTCGGCATGGTCTCCGGGTCCGGCACCCGCGCCGCCGAGACCAGCCGTTCGGGACTGGTCGCGTTCTCCCCGCAGGACGGCGGCGAGTTGTTCGAACGCGTACTGGCCACCACCCGCCGCCAGCTCGCCCCGATCGCCCTCGACTGGGACCTGCTCGCCCTCGACCCGGACGCGGCACGCGGCCGCTCCCTGCTCGCCGACCTGGTGACCGCCCCGGCCGGCGGCGGGGACACCGACGACCTCGTGCGTCGGGTGTTCGCGGCCGGTACGGAGCAGGAGCGCGCCGAGTGGCTCGAGAGCTATGTACGGGCCCGGGTCGGCGAGGTCTCCGGCGGTGCCGTGGACGTGTTCGCCACCACGGCCCTGAAGGAACTCGGCCTGGACTCGCTGATGCTGGTCCGGCTGCGCAACGCCTTCGCCCGCGAGCTGGGCGTGGAGCTGCCGGCCGCCGACGTGTTCTCCGCCGCCGACATCCGCGGCCTCGCCCAAGCCCTCGCCGAGGCCCTCCCCGAGCGCGCCGCACCGGAGGAGCGGTCGCCCGGCACCGGACCGGCGCCGGAGGTGCCGGAGACCGAACTGCGGCCGGCGACCCGGGACGTCGTACGACTCCTGCGCAGTGCCCAGCCCGGCATGCCCGACGCGGCCCACGGCGTCGGCCTGGCCGTACGCCTCACCGCACCGGCCTCCCGCGAGGCCCTCACCGGCATGCTCGACCGGCTCGCCGCCCGGCACGCCGCCCTGCGGACGGCCGTCGTGACCGGCGACGAGGGCGGCCGGCAGCTGCGGGTGGACCGGCAGCCGCCCACACCCCTGCTGCGCTGGACCGAGGCATCGGAAGCGGACGCCGCCGAGCGGCTGCGGCTGCTGCTGGAGCCGCCGTTCGACCTGGCCGTCCCGTCGCTGTGGCGGTTCGAACTCGTCGACGGGGACCCGCGGGGCCAGATCCTGGTGTTCGGCGCCCACCACGCCGTCGGCGACCTGCAGTCCCTGCTCCTCGTGGCCGCGGAGATCGACGCCGAGCTGTCCGGCACCCCGCTGGACGGCACCGTCACCAACCGGGACGTCGACCTGCTGATCGAGGCCCAGCAAGGCGGCGGCGAGGGCCCCGGCGACGACTGGCGCGAGGCCTTCCAGGGCAGCGAACGGCTCGACCTGACCCTCGCCCGCCCGCGCCCCGAGACCCGCTCCTACCGGTCCGGAAGCGTCACCGTGACCGTCCCCGACGGGCTCACGGAGCGGATCTCGGCCGCCGCGAGCGCCCTGGCCGTCACTCCCGCCGCGTTCTGCCTCGGCACGCTCACCGTGCTGCTGGCCCGGAAGCGGGAGCGGGAGCGGTTCGTGCTCGCGGTGCCCGTGGACACCCGCATCCACGCCGACGCGTACGGCGCGGTGGGCTTCTTCGGCGTCCCCGTGCCCTTCCCGGCGCAGGCGGCGGCGGGCGAACGGGTCGCGGACGTGCTCGTGCGCACCGACCAGCGCCTGCAGAAGATCCTGGCGAAGGGCGCCATGTTCTCCGACGTCCTAGCCACGCTCGCCCGGCAGGGCCTGCACCGCGCCAACGCGCCGCTCGTCGAGGTGTACTTCAACTACGTCCGTTTCTCGGGGGAGTTGAAGCACCTGGAGGTGCTGCCCGCCGGGGTCGGCCACACCGACCTGGATCTGATGGTCACCATCACCCCGGACGCGGGCACCGTCCGCCTCGACCACAACCTCGACATCCTGGACGCGGACACCGCGACCGAACTCGGCGAGGAGTTCCTGCGCCTGCTCGCCGACACGGCCGAGGACGCGACCGGACACGTGCGCACGGCGCCCGCGGTCACCGCCGAGGGACCCCGGCTCGCCCTCGCCGCCACCTTCGCCCTCGGCAACCTGCCCCTGATGTGCGAGGCGGCGCTGGAGGACGAGCGGGCGACCGTCGCCGAGGCGCCGTACCACCAGGTGCTCGCCGCCCTCCAGGACCCGGCCGGCGTGCTCGCCGACCCGGGCACCGCGGTGGGCGTCGTCCTGCTGCGGGCCGGCGACCTGGAGCGCTACGGACCGGTGGACGACACGGTCCTCGCCGAACTGCGCAGCGCCTACCCGGCCGCGCTGAAGTCGCTGGCCGAGCGCACCCGCAGGCCGCTCGTCGTCGGCGTCCTGCCGACCGCCCGCTCCGCCGGCCGCCTCCTCGACTGGGAGCGGGCCGTCGCCGCCGACCTGGCCGAAACACCCGGCATCGCCGTGCTCGGCCCCGACGAGTGGACCCGGCACCACACCGTCGAGGACCGCTTCGACGAGCGCACCGAACGGCTCGCCCACCTGCCCTTCACCCCGGCCTTCCAGGCGGCGGTCGCGCTGCGTCTGGCCGACGCGGTACGGGCCGTACGGCGCCCCGCGCCCAAGGTGATCGCCGTCGACGGCGACGAGACCCTGTGGGGCGGAGTGGCCGGCGAGATCGGCCCGGACGCGGTGGACCTCACCGGACCCCGCGCCCGGTTGGCCCGCAGGCTGCTCCAGTGGCGGGCGGCGGGCGCGCTGCTGGCGCTGGTCAGCAACAACGACGAGGCCACGGTCCGGGCCGTCCTCGAACGTCCCGACAGCCTGCTGAAGCCCGAGCACTTCAGCGTGCTCTCCGCCGCCTGGGGCCCCAAGCCGGGCCGTCTCGCCGAGGCCGCCCGGACCCTCAGCCTGGGACTGGACAGCTTCCTGTTCCTCGACGACAACCCGGCCGAGATCGCGAAGATGCGCTCGGCGCTCCCGCAGGTGCTGTCCGTGACCTGCCCGCCCGGTACCGGACTCGACGCGTTCCTGGACCGGTTGTGGCCCCTGGTCCCGGCCGCGGCGACCGCCGAGGACGCCCTGCGGGCCCGCTTCTACGCACAGGAACGCGAGCGGGACGCCGTCCGCGAGGGCGCTGGGTTCGAGGAGTTCCTCGCCCGGCTGAACCTCGAGGTGGACATCCGCGAACTGGCGGACCCGGACGTCGAGCGCGGCGAACAACTCGTCCGCCGCACCAATCAGTTCACCCTGCGCGCCCGCTCCGCCGACGGCGGCGACCTCGCGCGGTGGCGCGGGCACGGCGAGGTGTGGACGGCGGCTGCCCGGGACCGGTTCGGCGACTACGGCCAGATCGCGCTCCTCGCGGTCCGCGCCGAAGGCGACCAACTCGACGTCCTCGCCTGGCTGATGAGCTGCCGGGCCCTCGGCCGCGGGGTGGAGGAACGGCTGCTGGCCTTCCTCGCCGACCGTGCCGAGCGGCTGGGCTGCGCCAAGGTCCGGCTGACCGCGGAGCGCACCCCGCGCAACGCGCCCGCCCGCCGGCTGCTCGCCGCGCTCGGCGGCTGCGACCCGGACGACGAACGGCTGGACGTCGTGGTCACGCCCGACCACCTGCGGGCGTTCCGCTCCTGGGAGCAGCAGTGAGGAACCAGACCAAGCACAACCCGAAGGGCTCTCATGCGTGACGTGAACGAGGAACCGGCGTACGCCGGCCGGCGGGCGATCGCCGAGTCGATCGAACGGGGCGGTGGCGAACTCCGCGTGGCCGACCTGCTCGCCAGGGTGCGGGCGGCCGGCACCGCGACCGGGTCCACCGCGGCCCCGGCGCCGGACCTGGAGGGCCTGACGGCCACCATCGCCGCCGCGGCCGGACGCCACCTGCCCTCGGGCCGGCTGGCGCCCGACGCCGACTTCTTCGACGCGGGCGGCACGTCCGTCGACGCGGTGGAGCTGGCCGCCGAACTGGAGGGCGAGCTGGGCATCGAGGTCGACCTCGACGAGGTCTTCGCGGACGCCCGTCCGGTCAGCCTGGCCCGCCGATGGCTGCCCCTGGTGGGGACGGCTGCGACACCCCCGACCACTGCGGCGCCGCCAGCCGACCTCGCCGACCCCCTGGGCTCGCCCGGCACCATCGCCGAAGCCCCCATCGCCGCGCCGTCGGCGTTCCCCTGCACGGCGTCCCCGGCCGCCGGGACGCCTCTCGCCCCATCGGCGCCTTCCGCAGCACCGGCACCCCTCGCCGCGCCGGCACCCGCCCCCAGCACCCTGCCCATCCCGGCCCCCCGCACCCCGCCGGCCGTACTCGGCACCCCCCACCGAGCCGACGACCCCCACTCCCGGGCCCGGCGGGAGGACCTCGACCGGATACTCGACGACCTCGCCCTCGCCGACCGGCTCCCGTTCACCGACGTACCCGAACCGCTGCCGCCCCGCCGCATCCTGCTGACCGGCGCGACCGGCTTCCTGGGCAGTCACATGCTGCTCGACCTGCTGCGGCACAGCGACGCCCACGTGTACTGCCTGGTCCGCGCGGCCGACCAGGAGGCCGCGACCGCACGGCTCGGCGCCCAGCTGCGGAGCTACCGGCTGCCGTGGTCCTCGGAGGTGCGCCGACGCATCACGGTGCTGCCCGGCGACATCCGCCGCCCCCGCCTCGGCCTCACCGACGAGCAGTGGCACACCCTCGCCCACGAACTCGACAGCGTCGTCGGTGTGGCGGCCGCCGTGGACTTCCTGCGCGGCTACCACTCGCTGCGCTCCAGCAACGTCCTCGGCACCCTCACCCTCGCCGAACTGGCAGCCACCGGCCGCCCCAAACCGCTGCACCACATCTCGTCCATCGCCGTGTTCAACGAGGTGGGCATCACCTCCATGGGCGAGGACGACCCCCTCGCCCACGTCGACCGGCTCATCTCCGGCTACGACCAGTCCAAGTGGGCCGCCGAGGTCGCCCTGCGCCGCGCCCGCGACCACGGACTCGTCGTCACCGCGCTGCGCCCCGGCGGCATCGGCGGCCACACGAAGACCGGCGCCTACAACCCGCTGGACCTCAGCAGCGGCCTGATCTCCGCCTTCGGCCGCTTCCGCACGGTCCCGGCGTTCCGCTACCTCAACGCCGCCCCCGTGGACTGGGTCAGCCGGGTCGCCGTCGCCGCGGTGTGCGAACCCGACGCCTGGGGCTTCGACTACAACCTCACCGGCGTGCCCAACACCCTCGACGACGTCGTGCGGGACATGGCCTTCGGCGGCATGCACGTCCGCGTCCAGGACTGGGACGAGTGGCGCACCGACGCCCTCGCCCGTCTGGAGGCCGAGCCGATACCAGAACTCGCCTTCCTCTCAAGGGTGTTGCAGAGCCCCACCGCCCTCAAGCTGTGCGAGGCCACTCTGCAGGGCCCCGCCGCCGGCGGCGAGCGCACCGACGCCCTGGTCGCCGCCCTCGGCCTCCGGCCGGCCGCCCGGTACGACGCCCGGGCCCAGCTGAGGACCTTCGAGAAGCTCGCCGACGACGGCCTCGCCCGGCTCCCGCACCGCGACGACCAGCCCTACCTCTGGTTCGCCGAGACGACCGAGGGCACCGTGGGCCCGGTCGGCGCCGCCGCCGAGACCCCCTGCTCGATGGCGCTGACCCTGTCCATCGCGAGCATGTACCAGCTGGTCAAGGAGCGCCGGGTGGACGTCGCCGGCGAGGTGACCTGCCCGGCGATCCACCCCGAGCCGCTGACCGTGGAGCGGGGCGACGTCTGGGTCCGCCCCGAGGAGGGCATCCCGCAGCGGCACGGACTGCGCCACCAACTCCTGCGCTACCGGCTCAGGCTGCGGGACGCGGACGGCGGCCTGTGGTGGCTCGAGGGCCGCAAGTACGCGCGGGCCCGGCGGGACCTGTGGCGGCAGACCCGCGCGCTCACCGTGGAGATCGGCCGCGACGGCGAGGCCGCGAGCCTGCTCGGCGAGGTCGTCGTCCCCGCCGACTCCTACGTCCGCGACCAGATCGACGGCATCAGGGTGGACCCGCGCCTGACCGGTCAGGAGAAGCGGGCCGCCAAGCTGACCTGGCTGGCCTGGTTCGGCCTGGAGATGGGCCGCGGGCTGCTCGCCCCCTTCGCCCGGGCCGCCGCGGACCTGCTGGACCTGCGCCGCACTCCCATCCTCACGGAGCCCAACCGATGATCTTCAGGACCACACCCTCCCGGACGGCCCGGCCGGCGCTTCGCCGGGTCCGCACCACGGCGGCCCTCCGCCCCCTGCGCCACCGCCTCGACCCGGCCCGCGTCGAGGAGATCCCGTTCCGCACGAGCGACGGCGTCCGCCTCGGCCTGACCCGTGTCGGCCCCGGCGACCCGGCAAGGCCCGCCGTGCTGCTCCTGCACGGGCACACCGCCTCCGCCGACATGTTCCTGCTGCCCGAGACCCGCAACCTCGTCGACGTCCTCCTCGACGACGGCTACGAGCCCTGGCTGCTGGACTGGCGGGGCAGCCGCAGGCTGCCGTACAACGAGACGGGCCGCCGGTACACCTACGACGACGTGGCCCTGTACGACATCCCGGAGGCCGTCGCCCACATACGGCAGCGCATCGGCGAGCGCCCGCTGTTCGTCGTGGCCCACTGCATCGGGTCCCTCACCCTCTCGCTGAGCCTGGCGGCCGGGCTGGTGCCGGGCCTGGCCGGCGTGGTCTCCCAGGGGGTGTTCCTGACGCCCAAGCTGGCGGGCCGGACCTCGCTGCGGATGTCCGTGGCGGGGGAGTTGCTCAAGACCCGAATCGACCACATCCCGGTCGACTTCCGCCAGGTCGGCCTGTGGTCGAAGTACACACCCCTGTTCGCACTGGCCTCCCGCCGGGCCGACTGCCCCGATCCGACCTGCCAGATCCTGCACAACTCGGCCTGGGGCACGGGCGCTTCGCTCTTCGTCCACGAGAACCTGGACCGGATCACCCACGACCGGCTCGCCGAACTCCTCGGCCCCGCCCCGCTGTGGATCCTCCCCCACCTGCGCCGGATCGAGCTGGCCCGCAGTGTCGTCCGCTGGCACGAGACGGACCACCGCTACCGGGCGCTGCCGCCCAACGCGCTGGACGCCGCCGACCGCATCGACACCCCCGTCCTGCTGCTCTCGGGCAGCGAGAACGGGCTGTGGCTGGACTCGCAGCGGCTCTGCCACGAGGTGCTGGCCCGCCGGCAGCCGCAGCTGGACGTCTCGTACACCGAGATCCCGGGCTACGGCCACCTGGACACCTTCCTCGGGCGGGGCGCCGCCCTGGACGTCTTCGGGCACATACTCGAGTTCCTCGGCGAGCGCCGGTGAGGAATTCCTCGCCGGACGCCGGTGACGGCGGGCCGTGCGGCCCGTTACCGTACCGGTCAGTAACCGGAGCGCACCCCAGGAGGCCCCCATGCCGCAGCTCGACGTCGACGGCGCCGTACTGACGTACGACGACGAGGGCCCCCGCGACGGCGAGGGCGTGCCGCTGGTGTTCGTCCACGGCTGGACCGCCAACCGGCACCGCTGGGACCACCAGCTGGCGCACTTCTCCGCCGACCGGCGGGTGATCCGGCTGGACCTGCGCGGGCACGGGGAGAGCACGGGGGCGGGGGTGCGCACCGTCGAGGAGCTGGCGACGGACGTGCTCGCGCTCCTCGACCACCTGAAGGTCGAGCGGTTCGTGCTGGTGGGCCACTCGATGGGCGGGATGATCTCCCAGACCATCGCCCTCTCCCACCCCGAGCGGGTGGAGCGGATGGTACTGGTCAACTCCATCGGGCGGATGACCTACAGTCGCGGCCGGGGCCTGCTCATGGCGGCCTCCACCCTGGTGCCGTACAAGATGTTCGTCGCGACCAACATCCAGCGGGCCTTCGCGCCCGGTCACCCGCGCGAGGAGATCCGGGAGTACATCCGTGCCTCCGCCGAGACCCCGCGCGAGGTGGTCATGACGCTCTACGGCGCCATGCGGGCCTTCGACGTCCTGGACCGGGTCGGCGAGATCCGCACCCCCACCCTGATGGTGCACGGCTACCACGACATCCAGCTTCCGGTGCGGCAGATGCTGCGCATGGCGAAGGCGTACCCGGACGCGGAGGTCCGCATCATCGACGCGGGCCACGAACTGCCGGTGGAGAAGCCCGCCGAGCTCACCGCGGCGCTTGACCGGTTCCTGAGCGCGAAGGTGTGAGCCGGGAGCCGCTTGGGGAAGTCTTTGCCTGTGGCCGGTTCCTGCCGCCCCCGCCCGCTGCTGCGGCGCTCCCTCGTTTTCGCAAAGGCAAAACGCGGCCGAAACCGCGGGGGAGCGGGGCCCGTCCGTGCGACGCCCGCGTTGACCGCCGCCCGTGCCTGACGGACGCTCGTCACGTAGGTGCTCGATACAACCGGTTCGGCGGCCGTCTCCTGTCCACCCCGCTACGCACAGCTGAGCGGGGATCCGGCCGCCGGCCGGAGGCGGGAGGCAGCGCATGTGCGGGATCACCGGATGGGTCTCCTTCGACCGCGACCTGACCACCGAGGCCGACGCATTGCATGCGATGACCGAGACGATGGCCTGCCGCGGTCCGGACGACCGGGGCACCTGGGCCGAGGGACCCGCCGCCCTGGGCCACCGCCGGCTCGCGGTCATCGACCTGCCCGGCGGCCGCCAGCCGATGTCCGTCCGCACCCCCGAGGGGACCGTCGCCCTCGTCTACTCCGGGGAGACGTACAACTTCACCGAACTCCGCCGTCAACTCGAGGGCCGCGGCCACCGGTTCACCACCGACTCCGACACCGAGGTCGTGCTCCACGGCTATCTGGAATGGGGCGACGCCGTGGCCGAGCGGCTGAACGGCATGTACGCCTTCGCCGTATGGGACGGCCGCGACGACCGGCTCGTGATGATCCGCGACCGCATGGGCATCAAGCCGTTCTACTACCACCCGACCCCGGACGGCGTCCTGTTCGGCTCCGAGCCCAAGGCGATCCTCGCCAACCCGCTGGCCCGGCCCCGCGTCGCGCTCGACGGCCTGCGCGAGCTGTTCACCATGATCAAGACGCCCGGCCACGCCGTGTGGGACGGCATGCGCGAGGTCGAGCCCGGCACCGTCGTCACCGTCGACCGCACGGGCCTGGCCACCCGCGTCTACTGGCGGCTGGAGACCCGACCCCACACCGACGACCGCGACACCACCCTCGCCACCGTGCGCTCGCTCCTCGACGACATCGTGCGCCGCCAGCTGGTCGCCGACGTCCCGCGCTGCACCCTGCTCTCCGGCGGCCTCGACTCCTCCGCCATGACCGCGCTCGCCGCCCGGCAGCTCGCCGAGCAGGGCGAGAAGGTCCGCAGCTTCGCCGTCGACTTCGTCGGCCAGACGGACAACTTCGTCGCCGACGAGTTGCGCGGCACCCCGGACACCCCCTTCGTGCACGACGTGTCCCGGCTCGCCCGCACCGACCACCAGGACATCGTCCTCGACGCCCAGTCCCTCGCCGATCCCGCCGTGCGCGAGCGGGTGATCCGGGCCCGCGACCTGCCGGCCGGCTTCGGCGACATGGACACCTCGCTGCTGCTGCTCTTCCGCGCCATCCGCGACCAGTCCACGGTCGCCCTGTCCGGCGAGTCCGCCGACGAGGTCTTCGGCGGCTACCTGCAGTTCTTCGACGAGGACGCGCGCCGCGCCGACACCTTCCCCTGGCTGGTGCGCTTCGGCCGCCACTTCGGCGACGACACCGACGTGCTGCGCCCCGACCTGGCCAAGTCCCTGGACCTGGAGGGCTATGTCGCCGACGGCTACCGCACCGCCGTCGCCGCGATCCGACGCCTGGACGGCGAGAGCGACTTCGAGTACCGCATGCGGCAGATCTGCCATCTGCACCTGACCCGCTTCGTCCGGACCCTGCTCGACCGCAAGGACCGGATGAGCATGGCGGTGGGCCTGGAGGTCCGGGTGCCGTACTGCGACCACCGGCTCGTCGAGTACGTCTACAACACGCCCTGGTCGCTGAAGTCCTTCGACGGCCGGGAGAAGAGCCTGCTGCGGGAGGCCACCGCGGACGTCCTGCCGCGGTCCGTGTACGAGCGGGTCAAGAGCCCGTACCCGTCCACCCAGGACCCGCGGTACGCCTGCGCGCTGCAGGGCCAGGCCAAGGACCTCCTGGCCCGGCCCGCCCACCCCGTCTTCGAGCTCGTCGACCGGGAGCGGGTCCGGCAGGCCGCCGAACGCGACACCCCCGTCAGCACCCAGGTGGCCCGGCGCGGACTGGAGCGCACCCTGGACCTGGCCCAGTGGCTGGACCTCTACTCCCCGGAGCTGGCCCTCAGCTGAGGCCGAGCGCCCGGTCGGCGGCCGCCGCCGTCGGCTGCCACCACGTCGTCACCGGTTCCCACACCCGGACCTCGCTCCCGGCGCCCAGCTGTGGGGCGGTGAAGGAGCGGCCCCACTGGGAGGCCGACGCGGCCACCGTGATCGCCTTCACCCGGCGGGCCTCGGGGTCCGCCGGGTCCGCGATGGTGCGCACGGCCGCGTGGGCGGTCTTCCCCGCCCCGAGCCGGTAGGTCCCGCCGCCGCCCTCCGGCACCGGCAGCGCGGCCCCGTCCAGGTCGCCGAAGGTGACCGTGGGCACTCGGTCGACGACACAGGCGCGGGCAGCCCGGTTGGTCACGCTGACGCGTACCACGGAAGGGTGGGCGGAGGCCGCCTTCGCCCGGATCGTCAGTGCCTTCTCCGCGCAGCGTGCGGGCTTGGCGTGCCCCTGCGCCGCCTGGCTCTGCGGGGCGGTGAGCAGCAGGGCCGCGGCGGCGGCCGAGACGGCCGGTACGGCGAGGGCGGCGTGGATGCGCATGGCGGGTTCCCCTTGTCGCGGTCACGTACGGGTAGGGCGGGCCGAGGCGCGCCTGCCCAGTGTGACGTCCGGGACGGCCAGGAGGTTGTCCCGGATTCGGGCCTGATACCCGCTTGCAGTGCTGATGTCATCAATTGGTGGTGCTCGGGATGGAACTCCAGTCCTTCCCGTCCGCCGGACAGGAGCTGCCGCTCGCCGGCAGGGAGCCGTACAGCAGGAAGTCGTTGACCTTGCGGTGCACGCACGCGGACGACGAGTAACCGGTGTGTCCGTCGCCCTTGTTGTCGAGCACGACGGCCGACGAGCCGAGCCGCTCGGCCGTCTCGACCGTCCAGCGGTACGGCGTGGCCGGGTCGCCGCGCGTGCCGACCAGAAGCATCTTGGCCGCGTGGACCTTCTTGACCTTGTCGCGGATGAAGGTCGTGCCCTTGGGGCGGCCGTAGCACATCAGCACCTGGGTGAGCCGGAAGCGGCCGAAGACCGGTGACGCCTGCTCGTAGGCGGCCCGCAGGTCCTTGAGGTCCTTGGCGATCCGCGCTTCGGCGGGCCGGTCGGGATCGTCCGCGCAGTTGATCGCCACCAGCGCGGCCGGCAGGTTGTCCGCCGGGATGTCCTCGGCGTCCACCAGACCGCCGCTCTTCCGCTGCCGGTCGTGGCCCTTGCCGTGTCCGCCCTGCCGGACGGGCACGGCGAAGCCGCCGCCGGAGGAGAGGCTGAGCACCGCCCGGGTGTCGCCGTCGTCGACCAGCGAGGTCAGCGCCCGCTCCAGGGTGGGCCACAGTTCCTTGCTGTAGAGGGCCTGCGCGAAGGCGCCCACCAGGTCCTGCCCGGTGAAGGTGCCGCCGAAGTCCGTCGGCACCGGGTTCTCGTCGAGCGAGCGCACCAGGCGGACGACCTGCTCCCCGGCCGCCCGCCGGTCCTGCCCGAACGGACAGGCGATGTCGGTCGTACACCAGTCCAGGAAGTCGTCCAGAGCCGTCTGCTGCCCCTCGGCGCCCGCCACCCCCTGCTCGGACAGCGGCTCGGTGAGGGTGTCCACGCCGTCCAGGACCAGTCGGCCCACCTGATGCGGGAACTGCGCCGCGTACACCGCGCCGAGCCGGGAGCCGTAGGAGAAGCCCAGGTAGTTGAGCTTCCTGTCGCCGAGGGCCTGGCGTATGACGTCCATGTCGCGGGCGGCGTTCACGGTCCCTATGTGCGGCAGGACCGCGCCGGAGTGCCTGGCGCACTCGTCGGCGGCCTGCCGCAACTGTCTCAGCAGGGCATGGGGGCGGCTGATGTCGAGGCTCTCGCGCGTGGCCGGCGAGACCAGGTCGCCGCCGCCGCAGCTGACGGGGGAGGACCGGCCGACGCCACGAGGGTCGAAGCTGACCACGTCGTAGCCGTTGGTCAGGTCCATGAACTCCTTGCCGCCCGAGGCGAGCGAAGCGATGCCCTGCCCGCCCGGACCGCCGAAGTTCAGCAGCACCGAGCCCCGGGATTTGCCGGTCGCGCGGTAGCGGGCCAGCGCCAGGTCGAGGGTGTCCTTGCCGGGGTGCGCGTAGTCGAGCGGGACGGTGACCTTCGCGCACTGGAGATCCTTGGGCATGTCCGCGTCCGCGCAGGCCGCCCAGGACACCTTCTGCCGGTAGAAGCGCGACAGGTCGGGCTGCGGCTGGTCGGCCGCGACCGCGGGCAGCCCGGCGCCGAGCAGCGCCAGGGTGAGGGCTCCGGCGCCCGCGCAGCGCCGCACCGCGGGCCGTGTGGACAGCTTGGCCTGCATCGTCAGCCTCCCGGGGCCCACCCGCCGGGGACCGGGGCGGTGCCCTCGCTCACCATAAGCGGCCCCTGGGCGGGCCGCCTCTCCGCGAGCGGGACCCCGTCCGGTGATCTACTCTTCGCCCCTTTCCGGTGTGATCAATGATCATTCGATGACGTTACATACGTTTCGAAGGAACATGTCGCTCAGGGGGGTGAAAGACGAATTGGCCATAACTCGGACGGTTCGCGTGCGTTGTAGCGGATGCGGGCGAGCGCCCGCGACGATGTCTGGAAGGCAGGAACCTATGAGACGGGCTACCCGAAACGGCGTGTTCGCCGTCGCCGCAGCCTCCGGCGCCATGGCTGTGGCCATGCCGGTGTGCGCCGCCTACGCGGCCGACGGAGCCACCGCCGATGGCTCGGCGGCCGGCTCACCCGGTGTGATCTCCGGCAACTCCATCCAGCTCCCGGTGCACGTTCCGGTGAACGTGTGCGGGAACACCGTGGATGTGGTGGGGCTGCTCAATCCCACGTTCGGCAACGGCTGCGCGAACGGCCACCGGTCCGGGACCGGTGGGTCCGGGACGAGCGGGTCCGGGGCGAGCGGGTCGACGACCAGCTCGACCACGTCCGGCGGCGGTGCATCGGCGCACGGCAGTACCACGGACTCGCCCGGTGTGATCTCCGGCAACGACATTCAGCTCCCCGTCCACCTGCCGGTGAATGTCAGCGGCAACAGCGTCGACGTGGTCGGCGTGGGCAACCCGGTCTTCGGCAACCACTCCGAGAACGGGGTGGACGAGCCGAGCACGCCCACGACTCCTCCGACCCGGAAGCCGCCGGCCCCCACCAGGTCGGTTCCGCACACCCCCGAGCACGTCTCGGACCCGGCCCCGCGGTCGTCCGTGGAGACCCTCGCTCACACCGGGGCGGACCTGACGGCACCCGCGGTCGCCGGCAGCGCCGCGCTCCTGCTGACGGGTACGGCCCTGTACCGGCGCTTCGGCCCCCGCCGAACCCGCTGATTCACCCTCTCGCGCGAAGGCCCCACCGGACGCCGATCCGATGGGGCCTTCGGCATGCACGGGAGGTCCACCCTGTGCCGCGGCCCGTCCAACGCCCCGCGCTGCCGGGCGATTTGAGGCCCACAACGGCCGATGCACGCGTGGCGCGGGGCGGGGCCGGTCGGCGAGGATGCTGCGGTGCGGCCGCCGGAACGGCGCCGTGCGGCACACCCCGAACCCCGCGGAATGGAGCGCACCGATGACCTCTCCGGCCCCCCAGGACCTCGTCGTCACTCAGGCCGGCCTCGACGACTGGCCGGTGATCAGCGGGTGGGCGGCGGCGGAGGGCTGGAACCCCGGACTCTCCGACGGCCCCGCCTTCTTCGCCCAGGACCCCGAGGGGTTCTTCCTCGGCCGGATCGACGGTGAGCCGGTGTCCGCCATCTCCGTCGTGAATCACGGTCCCGACTTCGCCTTCCTCGGCTGCTACCTCGTCCGCCCGGACCTGCGCGGCCGGGGCCACGGCCTCACCACCTGGAAGACCGCCCTGGCCCACGCCGGAAACCGCACCATCGGCCTGGACGGGGTCGTCGCCCAGCAGGACAACTACCGCCAGTCCGGCTTCGAACTCGCCCACCGCACCATCAGGTTCACCGGTACCGCCCCGCGGGGCGCGGTACCCGAGGGTGTGCGCCCCGCCGGGCTCGCCGACCTCGCCGCCGTCACCGCGTACGACAGCGCCTGCACCCCGGCCGACCGCCCGCGCTTCCTCCGCGAGTGGCTGACCGGCCCCGGCCACCGCGCCCGGGTCCGCCACGACGGCGACCGCCTCACCGGCTACGGCGTGATCCGCCCCGGCCACGACACCCTGCGCATCGGCCCCCTCTTCGCCGACACCGCGGACGACGCCCGGGCCCTGTTCGCCGCGCTCACCGCCGACGTGCCCGGGCGCGAGGTCGCCATCGACGTTCCCGGGACCAACACGGCCGGCATCGCGCTGGCCGAGGAGGCCGGATTCAGCGCCTCGTTCGAGACCGCGCGGATGTACACCGGACCGGTCCGCGAGCATGCCCGGGAGCGGGTCTTCGGCGTCACCACGCTCGAACTCGGCTGATCATCCACGGCGCTTGGGACGTGGTCCGGCCCGGCCGTGGTCCGGTGCCGGCCGTCGCTCGGCCGCCTCGCGCCCCGGCGCCCCGGCCGCCGCCCCGCTGTCGTGCCGTACCACCGGGAAGACGTACCGGCGCCCACCCGCGACCGTCGCCGGCGCGAGCACGGCCGTGGGCTACGCCGTCCAGGGCAGTGCCCCGGCGCCCGGCGCGTCCAGGGCCGCCCCGCCCGTGAGGGAACCGGCGGCGATCCCCGCGTTGCGGACGGTGTTCCGCAGCGAGTTCGCCACATCGGCGTCGGTTGGGCCCGAGACCTCGACCAGCGCGGTCCGGATCGGCGTCGGCGCCCCGCCGAAGGCCACGCCCCACAGGGCGACGGCACCCATAATTCCGTTGCCCCGCCCGGGCGCGGATGCTGGAGTGAGGCCATGGACCACGCCACGGTGCTCGCTCTATACGACCGGGACATGCGGGAGGGCGCCGCTCCCGACGGGCCCGGCGCCCGAATCGAGCGCACCGGCGTGGTGGTCCGTCAGGTCGCCGACGCGCAGGGCTGGAACGGAGTCGTGTGGTCCGCGCTCGACGGGCGGTCGGCGGACCGGGTGATCGGCGAACAGATCGCGTACTTCACCGGCCTCGGCCGCGACTTCGAGTGGAAGCTCTACGGCCACGACCGGCCGGTGGACCTGGGCGCCCGGCTCGCCGCCGCCGGATTCCGGGCCGAGCCCGAGGAGACGCTCCTGGTCGGCGAGGTCGCCCGGCTCGCCCTGGACGCCGAGCCGCCGCCGGGCATCCGCTTCGTCCAGGCCACCGATCCGGCCGGTGTCGACCTCGTGGTGGACGTGCACGAGAGGGCTTTCGGCACCGACGGCACCCGGCTGCGCCACCGGCTCCTCGCGCGGCTGGCCGGCGCCCCGGGCACGGTCGTCGCCGTGGTCGCGCTCGCCGGTGACGAGCCCGTCAGCGCCGCCCGCATGGAACTGGTGCCCGGCACCCGTTTCGCCGGCCTCTGGGGCGGCGGCACCGTGGAGTCCTGGCGGGGCCGGGGCATCTACCGCGCCCTGGTCTCCCACCGCGCCCGCGTCGCCGCCGCCCACGGATACCGCTACCTCCAGGTGGACGCCTCATCCATGAGCCGCCCGATCCTGGAACGCCTGGGCTTCCATGCCCTCAGCACCACGACCCCCTATCTGTACGGGAGTTGACCGCTTCCTCAGCGGTGGACCCTGGTCCGGTCCAGGGCGGCCACGCCCACGGCCGCCAGGGCGATCTGGATCAGCCACTCGATCCAGTCGGGCCCCTTGGTGTCCGCGACCCCGAGCCCGGCGGCGATCGCCGAGCCGAGCAGTGCCGCCACGATGCCGACGACGATGGTCCACAGAATGCCGATGTGCTGCCGCCCCGGGACGACCAGCCGGCCCAGCACACCGATGACGATGCCAATGAGAATGGCACTGATGACGCCTGATATCTCCATGTTCACCCTCTTCGTCTCGCCCCCCCCGCTGATGAGCCATGTGCCCGCTGCGATCCGAGGTAGTCCGCTCCGGACATTGCCGGGACTTTCTGTTCACCGAGCCGTCATGCCATGTACCTTTCAACCAATCGACGCGTGTAGAACCCTCAACCCGGTTCTACGCGCGCAGACTTGGCGCCCGCACCGCCTCTCCCCACCCCTCATGGAGGTTCGCCGGATGCTCGGATCGAGAAGATCCCGCCGCAGACTCACCACCGCTCTGGCCGGACTCGGGCTGCTCGTCGGCTCGGCGGCCCTGCAGATCGGCACGAGTGCCACCCCCGCCCACGCGGCCACCACGCACCGGATCCTGTTCGACAACGCCCACGCCGAGACGGCGGGCAACGCGGACTGGATCATCTCCACCAGCCAGCCCGACCCGCTCGGCCAGGACTCCTCCCCGTCCGCCGAGACCGACTGGACGGGTGCCCTGTCCTCCTGGGGCGTGGCCCTGCAGAAGGCAGGCGGCTACAGCCTGAAGACGCTGCCCTCGGGTTCCAGCCTCAGCTACGGCGGCTCGTCCACCACCGACCTGTCGAACTTCGACACGCTGGTCCTGCCCGAGCCCAACACGCTGTTCACGACGGCTGAGAAGACCGCCATCATGAACTTCGTGAAGAACGGCGGCGGCCTGTTCATGATCTCCGACCACACCGGCGCCGACCGCAACAACGACGGCGAGGACGCGGTCGAGATCCTCAACGACCTGATGACGAACAACAGCGTCGACTCCACCGACCCGTTCGGCTTCTCCATCGACTCGCTGAGCATCGGCTCCGACTACCCGTCGGCGATCAGCGACAGCTCCGACCCGGTGCTGCACGGCTCCTTCGGCACCGTCACCAAGAGCCTGATCGCCAGCGGCACGACCGCCACGCTCAAGGCCGCCGACAACTCCGCCGTCAAGGGCCTGCTCTACCGTACCGGTTACTCCGGCAACACCGGTGCCTTCTTCCTCACCAGCACCTTCGGCAGTGGCCGTGTCGCCTTCTGGGGCGACAGCTCGCCGATCGACGACGGCACCGGCCAGTCCGGCAACACCCTGTACGACGGCTGGAACGACTCCGGCGCCACCGACGCGGCCCTCGCCCTCAACGCCACCGCGTGGCTCGCCGGTTCCGGCAGCACCGGCGGAGGCGGCGGCGGTGGCGGCACCTGCACCGCCGCCCAGCTGCTGGCCAACCCCGGCTTCGAGTCCGGAGCCACCTCCTGGACCGCCTCCAGCGGCGTCATCACCAGCGACTCCGGCGAGGCGGCCCGCACCGGCTCCTACAAGGCCTGGCTGAACGGCTACGGCTCGGCCCACACCGACACGCTCTCGCAGACGGTGACCATCCCCGCGGGCTGCACCAGCGCCACCCTGAGCTTCTACCTCCATGTCGACACCGCCGAGACGACCACCTCGACGGCCTACGACACCCTGAAGGCCCAGGTCCTGAACAGCAGCGGAACGGTGCTGTCGACCCTCGCCACCTACTCGAACCTGAACGCGGCGAGCGGCTACACCCAGCGCAGCTTCAACCTCGCGAGCTATGCGGGCCAGACGGTCACGGTCAAGTTCACCGGTACCGAGGGCTCCACCCTGCAGACGTCGTTCGTCGTGGACGACACCGCGCTGAACGTCGGCTGAACCACGTGGGGGTGGGCCGTCCGGGCCCACCCCCGCACGGCCGCGTGGCTCAGGCGGCCGGGACCGTCCGCTCCGGTGTGTTCCAGCCGGAGACCCGGACGTGGGGCGCCGAGCCGTGCAGGTCGGCGGTCCGGTAGGTGACGGTCAGCGTCGCCGACTCGCCCGGCCACAGGCTGACCTCGTTGTCCGACCAGCGCACCGGCAGCACCGGCTTCCCCTGCGCGTCGACCAGATGGACGTCCGTCAGCAGCGAGGGCGTCCTCCCGCTGCCGGTGTTGCGCACGGTGACCGTGGTGGTCGACGTGCCGCCGGGCGACTCGGTCGAGGCCGTCGCCGACACCGGCACCTGCGCCATCGACGCGAGTCCCTTGAGATCGGCGTAGCTGGTCGTCGGCGTGTAGTACCAGTCGGTGTGCGCCCAGTCGAGCGTGTCGGCCCGGGTGGAGAGCCAGTACACGTTCCGGCTCACCTCCCTGCCGTCCGCGTCGGTCAGGGTCAGCCGCAGCAGGTGCGTGGGCGACAGCCCGCTCACCGACGACGGCAGCGTGAGCGCGGTGCCGTGCGCGCCGTCGCCGTTCACCGTCACGCCGGTGACCGTCCTGTCGTACTTCTGCGTGCCGTCCGGGTCGAACAGCGTCGCTCGCGCGGTGAGCGGGCCCGTGGTCTCGTGCCGGTTGTTCACGACGACGACCGAGCGGTCGTCGTAGGAGTACTGGATGTGCAGCGGCTCGTTCGCCTTCTTCGCGCCGAAGTAGGCGCCGCCCTGGTCGAGGAAGCGGTCGGTCAGCTGCCAGTGCAGGGACGTCCAGCCGCTGTTGAACATCCAGTAGATCATCCCGGTCGCCGGCTTGCTCGCGTCCGTCGCGTTGCGCCCGTAGGCCTCGTACTGGGCGCGGACGTTCTCGTACTGGGCCAGCTGCGCCTTGCGCACGTAGTCGGGGAGGCCTGTCGGGGCTCCGTAGCGGCCGGTGAGGGCGCTGTCGTAGATCTTGAGCGTGCCGAACACGGACGAGGGTGAGCGGTGGTACTGCCGGGCGTCCGGGTTCTTCCACAGCGTGTCGAGTTCGGCGGGCGTCATCATCCGGCGCAGGGTGTCCAGGGTGGGGATGTCGGGGCCGGCGCTGGTCTCGGAGTTGAAGCCGGTGGCCCCGCCCTCGCGCTTGGCGTACCAGTAGGCCGGCGGGACCCACTCGTAGGGCCCGGTCATCTTCATGCCGGAACGGCCCAGCTGCGGGGAGGCGTTGTCGGAGGCGGCGGCCACCACCGGGGTGGGCCAGTCGGCGGCCCTCAGGGCGTCCAGGTAGTCCTTCTCGATCCTCGCGTCGGGCGCGGCGTCGCTGCCGATCAGGAAGGAGATCACGCTCGGGTGGCCGCGCAGCCGGGCTGCCTCGGCGGCCATGGACGCCTTGGCGACCGGGTAGTCGGCCTCGGTCCACTTCTCGCCGGACTCGCTGCCCCCGTTGACCTGGCCCTCCCACTTGTCGCAGCACTCCCAGCCCGGCAGTGTCAGCACGCCGAGGCGGTCGGCGAGGTCGAAGAACTCGTCCGGCTCGATGTGCCCTTCCAGGCGGATGGTGTTCAGCCCGAGGTCGAGGGCGTACTTCAGCCGGTCCTCCACATAGGCGGAGTCCCAGCGCAGGAACTCGTCCGGGGACCAGCCGCCGCCCTTGATCAGCAGCCTGCGCCCGTTGATCCGGTACTGACGGGCGCCGTCGGAGTTCAGCGGCGCCTGCACCTCGCGGATGCCGAAGCTCTCGCGGGCCGTGTCCGAGACGGTGCCGGACACGGAGACGGCGAGGTCGAGGTCGTACAGCGGCTGCCCGCCCATGCCCGCCGGCCACCACACCTTCGGGGAGGTGAGGTGCAGCCCGGGGACGTCGGCGGGGGAGAAGGTCACCGTCTTCGTCTCGTGCGCGGCGAGCGGCACGGTCCTGGTGAAGCCGGTCCCGGCGACGCTGCCGGTGACCTCGGCGGTGACCGCGGAACCGGTGTCGTTGCGGGCCTGCGCCCTGACGGTCAGGTCGGCGGTGGCCAGCGAGGGCACGGCCAGCTTGCTCACCACGTGCGCGTCGCGCAGCGCGACCGGGCCGTCCCGGCGGACCAGGACGTCACGCACGAGGCCCATGTTCCGGTCGGGCGGCGGCTGGAGCCAGTCGAGCCAGCCCATCGTGAGGTTCTTGTTCGGGTCGTTGGGGCGGACCCGGAAGGCCACCGTGTTCGTGCCGGACCGCACCAGGGAGGTGATGTCGAGTTCGTGGCGGGTGTAGGCACCGGCCACCTCCGCGGCCCCGGCCACTCGGTGGCCGTTGACGTAGACGTCGGCCGCCGAGACGACTCCGCTGAAGTCGAGGTGGGTGCGGCGGGTGGTGTCCTCGACGGTGAAGTCGGAGCGGTACCACCAGGGGACCAGGAAGTCGGCCTTCGGGATCTTCTGCTGGTCGGTGGAGTGGAACGGGTCGGCGTACACGCCGTCGGCGAGCAGTGCGGCGAGCACCGTGGAGCGGGGACCCGCCGGGTACCAGCCGCTCGCCGGGTAGCCGGGGGAGGAGACGGCCTCCGCGGAGTCGGTCACCTTCGCCGTGGACTGAATCGCGTACCCGGACAGCGGAGTGGCGGTCCCGGCCGTGGACGGGACATGGGTGACACTGGGTTCGTGTTCGTGCGGCGCCGGGTGCCGGTCCCGGGGCCCGGCCCAGGCGCTGGTGGTGAGCGTGCCGAGCAGGCTCAGGAGCACGGCGCCCGCGGCGAGCCGGCGGCGGGGGGCGGGGCGAGGGAACACGTGGTCTCCAGCCTCGTAAAGTTAGGAAACTTTACTAACCTGGCTCAAGGTAGGGGGCGGGGAGGGGCATGTCAACGAGCCTGGCCGCCAAGGGCCTTGGGGTGGGTGCGAACGGGTCAGGCCCAGGGCGGCTCTCTCGGATCTTGTCCGGGTCGCGCACAAGGCGCCGCCGCTCCGAGCCGGCCAGATCCGAAGGAAAGGCCCTAGCCCGCCCTGCGCTCGAACACGACGTCCCGGGCCGTGCCCAGCGCCGTCGCCACCGCGCCCAGCAGCACCGCGTCCTCGCCGAGCCTGCTGGGGGCGATCCGCGGCCGGAGCGGTGTCAGGGTTCGCAGGTGCTCGCGGACCGGCCCGAGCAGCAGGTCGACGCTGTGCCCCACCCCGCCGCCGAGCACCACGAGGTCCGGATCGAGCACCGCGGCCGCGGCCGCCACGGTGTGCGCGATCCGCTCGCCCTCCAGCTCCACCGCCCGCACCGCCGCCGGGTTGCCCTGCCGGGCGGCGTCGAACACGGCCTTCGCGGTGAGCTGCCCGCTCATCCCGAACCGCCGCGCGGCCTCCACCACGGCCACCCCGGACACCGCGTCCTCCAGCCGCTCCGGCTTCTGCCGGCCGGGCCAGGGCAGGAACCCGATCTCCCCGGCCAGCCCGCGCGCCCCCGTGAACAGCCGCCCCTCGCTGACGACCCCCATCCCGAGGCCGGTGCCGATCAGGATGTAGGCGAAGAGCCGGCTGCCCGCGCCGACGCCGTACGTGTACTCGCCGAGCGCGGCCAGGTTGGCGTCGTTGTGCACCTCCAGCGGGATGCCCAGCTCCTCGCCCATCCGGTCGAGGAGCCCCGCGCGGCCCCATCCCGGCAGATGCATCGCGTACCGCACCCGCCGCTGCTTCTCGTCGTACACGCCGGGGGTGCCGACCACCCCGTGCACCACCTCGGCCGGGTCCACGCGCGAGTTGCCTATCACCTGGCGGGCGGTGTCCACGACCAGGTCGGCCATGGCGGCCGAGGCGCGGGCGCGGTTGCGCACATCGGCGCGGGCGACCACCGTGCCGTCCAGGTCGACGACCGCCACCCGCAGCCAGCCGCGGCCGATGTCCACCCCGAGCGCGTACCCGGCGGCCGGGTCCGGCGCGTACAGCACGGCGGTGCGCCCGCGCTCGGGGGCATGGGTGCCGACCTCGTGGACCAGGCCCGCCGCCTCGAGCGAGGCCAGCGCGCTGGACACCGTCGGCTTCGACAGGCCCGTGTCGCGGGCCAGTTGGGCGCGCGAGGCGGCGCCGAGGCGGCGCAGCCGGTCCAGGAGCAGTCGCTCGTTGGTGCTGCGCAGGCGGCGGCGGCTCCAGGGCTGGTCCTGCTGGGCTACGACGTCACGGGCGGGCATCTCGCCATTCTCATGCATTCGCGGCGGGTACTTGACGCCTCTAGTAAGGCTCCTTAACTTTATCGGCCAGTCAGCCCGGCCGGGCGAGTCGGCGCGCCTCGCGCGGTCCGCGCGCCCGTCGTGTCAGGAGTCCCCATGTCCGGTAGCCCGCCACCCTCGGGTGGCTTCGTCCGCCGTGTCGGCCTGTTCCAGGCCACGGCCATCAACATGAGCCAGATGTGCGGCATCGGCCCGTTCGTGACGATCCCGCTGATGGTCGCCGCGTTCGGCGGCCCCCAGGCGGTCGTCGGATTCGTCGCGGGCGCCGTGCTGGCGCTCTGCGACGGGCTGGTGTGGGCCGAGCTGGGCGCCGCCATGCCCGGCTCCGGCGGCAGTTACGTCTATCTCCGCCAGGCCTTCCAGTACCGCACCGGGCGGCTCATGCCGTTCCTGTTCGTGTGGACGGCGATGCTGTTCATCCCGCTGATCATGTCCACGGGCGTGGTCGGCTTCGTCCAGTACCTGAACTATCTCGCCCCCGGTCTGGGCGGGACCAAGGGCGACCTGATCGGCCTCGGGGTGATCGCGCTCGTCGTGCTGCTGCTCTGGCGGGGCATCGAGCACATCGCCCGCATCACCGCCGTGATGTGGACGGTGATGATCGCCTCCGTCCTGCTGGTGATCGTCGCCGCGGCCACCGACTTCAGTCCCCACCTGGCCTTCACGTACCCCGCGCACGCCTTCGACCTGACGGGCGACCACTTCTGGCTCGGTTTCGCCGCGGGCCTGACCATCGGCATCTACGACTACCTCGGCTACAACACCACCGCCTACATGGGCGCCGAGATCAAGGACCCCGGCCGTGTCCTGCCGCGGTCCATCGTCTTCTCGATCCTCGGCATCATGGCGATCTACCTGCTGCTGCAGATCGGCACGCTCGGCGTCATCGACTGGCACCGCATGACCGACCCGAAGGACATCGCCTCCACCTCGGTGGCCTCGGCGGTGCTGGAGGAGACCTGGGGCAAGGGGGCCGCCGACACGGTCACCGTGCTCATCCTGATCACGGCCTTCGCCTCGGTGTTCACCGGTCTGCTCGGCGGCTCCAGGGTGCCCTACGACGCCGCGCGCGAACGGGTCTTCTTCCGCCCGTACGAGAAGCTGCACCCCAGGCACCGCTTCCCGATGCTGGGCCTGGCGACCATGGGCGTGATCACGGCGATCGGCTTCCTGATCGGCCGCCACACCGACCTCGCGACCCTGATCCAGCTGCTCACCACGGTCATGGTGATCGTCCAGGCGCTCGCCCAGATCGTGGCGCTCACGGTCCTGCGCAAGCGGCAGCCGACGCTCCACCGCCCCTACCGGATGTGGCTCTACCCGCTGCCCGGCATCGTCGCCTTCGTCGGCTGGTGCGTGATCTACGCATACGCCGACAGGAACTCGCCCGGTCGCCATCCCGTCGAGTGGTCCCTGGCCTGGCTCGCCCTCGGCTGCGCGGCCTTCCTGGTCTGGGCGCGGCTGGAGAAGGTGTGGCCGTTCGGGGCGAAGGAGATCAGCGAGGAGTACGTGGCCGGCCGGGACCCGGACGCCGAGCTCGCGGCGAGCTGAGGCAGGCCCCTCGGCCGCCCGTCCGCCGGACAGGGCCCCGGCTCGGCCCTGTCCTGGCCGTCCTTGACATGCAAGTGATTGCCTGCATAACGTTGAGTGTGCGATCAGAGGACGACAGCCTGATGGACAAGGTCTTCAAGGCGCTGGGCGACTCCACGCGCAGACGCCTTCTCGACCGGCTGCACGAACACAACGGCCAGACGCTGGGTGAGCTGTGCGAGCGCATCGAGATGACGCGCCAGTCGGTCACCCAGCACCTGGCCGTCCTGGAGGCCGCCAACCTGGTCAGCACCGTGCGGCGGGGGCGGGAGAAGCTGCACTACCTCAACCCCGTACCGCTCCACGAGATCCAGGAGCGGTGGATCGACAAGTTCGAGCGCCCGCGCCTCAGCGCGCTCGGTGCCGTGAAGCGACGAGCCGAGGAAGCCATGACCGACAAGCCGAGTTTCGTGTACGTCACCTACATCGCCAGCACGCCCGAGAAGGTCTGGGAAGCGCTCACCGACGCCGATCTGACCGCCGCCTACTGGGGTCACCGCAACGTCTCCGACTGGCAGGTCGGCTCCCGCTGGGAGCACGTGCGCACCGACGGCTCCCGCGTCGCCGACGTGGTCGGCCGCGTGATCGAGAGCGAGCCCCCGACCCGGCTGGTCACCTCCTGGGCCGCGCCCGACCAGGAGGACCAGGAGGACCGGCACTCCCGGGTGACCTTCGAGATCCGGCAGCACGAGGACATCGTCCGGCTGACCGTCACCCACGAGGACCTCAACGACGAGGGTGAGCGCGGCGACGTCGCCTACGGCTGGCCGGCGGTGCTGTCCAACCTCAAGTCGCTGCTGGAGACCGGCCGCACCATGCCGCAGGCGCCCTGGCAGGTGCCCGGCCGCTGAGCCGTGGACGTCGGGAGGCCGGTCCGCCCGGGCGAACCGGCCTCGCGTTCTTCGTGGCCTTCACTATTCGCTTGGTCCTCCCTTCCTCGGTCTTCTCCTCAGGGTCTGGGAAAGCTGTTGTCAGGGCCTGGGGTCGCTGCCGTCGTCAGGGCCTGGGGGCGCTCTTCGCCGCCGTACCGGCGCACATCAGCCCGAGGAGCAGGGCCAGTGCCCCGATGACGACGTTGTTGATGATCACTCCGGCGTCGGGGGCGCTGCCCACGATCCACGGGGCGATGATCATCCAGACACCCATGGCGCACATGGCCCAGCTGAGGCCGTACATCCGCGCGGGGGCCGTGGTGAAGCCGAGTGCCAGCAGGCCTATCGCGACGCCCATGATCAGGTTGTGGGTCGTCAGCGCCGGCTGGCTCGTCGAGTAGTGAAGGATCCATGGGGATGCCGCGCAGTACAGGCCGAGCAGGAACACCGGCCCGTCCACCAGCGCCACATCACGACCACCGAGCATGCGGGCATAGCGTTCCCGCATTTCGGAGACGTCGGGGTGGGTTGCCATGTCACCCCTGTGCGAGACGTTGGCCATGTCTGTCTCCTTCGTGACGCGCAGCCCCGACCGCGCCGATGCGTGGTGCGGGAGCGCCGCTTACCCAGTTTGCTCTTATTCGCCGCTTATGTGTAGGGGCCGGGAAAATCCGGAGGCAGCGGGCGGCCCGGTGTCCGTCGACGGGCCATGCCTCAGCCGCGCCCTCCGGTCACCGCACCGTTTCCGCATCGGCCCTCCACCTGCGGCCCGAGTGAGCTCCGGAGCGACCTCGGTTCCCCGGGTGGGCCGGTGCTGTCATCGCCCGAGCCTTGGCTCACCCCTCAACCCGCATCGATTCTGCACCGTATAGTCGGCCCCATGGACGGCAAGCGTCTCGGCCCCGGACGGTCGGCCGAGGCCGGGCTGACCACGGGAGCCCTCGCCCGGCGGCTCGGGGTCTCACCCACGACGCTGCGCTCCTGGGAGCGTCGTTACGGCATCGGTCCCGCCGAGCGCGCGTCAGGCCGGCACCGGCGATGGACGCCCCCGGACGTGGCGATGCTGGAGACGATGTGCCGGCTGACCGCGACCGGTGTGGCCCCCGCCGAGGCGGCCCGGGCCGCACGGACCGAGGCGGCCGCGGCCGGGCCCCTGGGCGCCGCCGGGCCGGAGACGGCGGCCTCGGGCGGGGGCGCCGCAGGGCCGGACGAGACGACCACGACCATGCTCGAGGGCGCACCCGTGTCCGCACCCGTGCGCGCGGGCGGCCCACCGCCGTCCGATGACGTGCGCCGGGAACTCCGGGGGCTGGCCCGCGCGGCCGTACGCCTGGACGCTCCGGCCGTCGAGGAGCAACTCGCCGCCGCGGTCGCCGGCCACGGCCTCGTCGGGGCCTGGCAGGAGGTGATGGTGCCCGCCCTGCACGCCGTGGGGCGCAAGTGGGCCTCGGCCGGGGACCGCTACGTGGAGGTGGAGCACCTGCTGTCCTGGCACGTCTCCACCACCCTGCGCCGGCACACCCGGCCACCCGTCGTGGCGCCCGGTCCCGCGGCGCCGGGCCCGGTGCTGCTGGCCTGTGTGCCCGGCGAAGAGCACACCCTGCCGCTGGAGGCGCTCAACGCCGGGCTGAGCCAACTCGGCATGACCACCAGGATGTTCGGCGCCGCCGTCCCCGCGGAGGCGCTGGCGGCAGCGGTACGCCGGCTGGGCCCGGCCGCCGTGGTGCTGTGGGCGCAGGCCCGCTCCGCCGCGAGTGTCCCGCTGGCGCAGCACGTCGCCGCCACGGAGTGGGGCGTGAAGGGAGCCCGGTCGCAGCCGCTGGTCGTGCTGGGCGGCCCCGGCTGGGCGGGCCGGCCCGGGCGCGGCATGCTGCGCCCGGCGAGCCTGTCCGAAGCCCTCGACACCCTGACGGTGGCCGCCACGCACCCGGGGTGACAACCGCCGGACGCACGCTTCTCAGCCGTGACCCCGAGCCCGTTTGAAGCGGGCCAGCCCGTCGGCCAGTGCGACGACCGGGTCGGGATAGTCGCCGGCGGCGGCCCGCTCGAGGCCCGGAAGCCTCCACGGCTCGTGGACCGCGCCGTCCCGGATCTCCCGCAGCTCGGGCACCCACCGCCGCACGTAGCTGCCGTCGGGGTCGTACCGCTTGGCCTGGGTGACGGGGTTCAGGACGCGGTTGGGGCGGGTGTCCGTGCCCGTCCCCGCCATCCACTGCCAGTTCAGCTGGTTGTTGGCCACATCCCCGTCGACCAGCAGATCCAGGAAGTGCCGGGCGCCCACCCGCCAGTCGACGTAGAGCGTCTTGGTGAGGAAGCTCGCCGTCAGCAGGCGCCCCCGGTTGTGCATCCAGCCCTCGTGCCGCAACTGGCGCATCGCCGCGTCGACCACCGGGTAGCCGGTGCGGCCCTCCCGCCAGGCCTCGATGTCCGCGCCGGCCGTCCGCTCGGACCGCCAGCGATCGCGCTTCGTGCGGTAGTCGGCGGCGGCCGCCGCGGGCCGCGCCGCCAGCAACTGGCGGTGGAAGTCCCGCCAGGCCAGCTGTCGTACGAACGCCCGCGCACCGGGGCTGTCGGCCGCGCGCGCCCGCCGGACCACCTCGACGGGGGACAGCGTGCCGAAGTGCAGGTGCGGGGAGAGCCGTGAGGTCGCGTCACCGGCCAGGTCGTCGTGCCGGTCCTCGTAGGCGGCGGCGCCGGAGCGCAGCCAGTCGCCGAGCCGTCTCCTGGCCTCTGTCTCACCGCCCGTCGCCAGGCCGGGCGACACCCGCGACTGCGCGGCACGGGACGGCAGGTCCTCGGACCCGACCCCCTCCGGCACGTGGATCGTCCGGGGTGCGCCGAGGACGTCCCGCGGCGGCTGCGCCGACCAGTGGCGGAAGTACGGCGTGAACACGGCGAAGTGGTCCGAGGAGGCCGGGGTCACCGTGCCCGGGGCCACCACGGTGGTCACCGTGTCGTGGACGTGCAACTGCCGCCCCTCGCCCTCCAGCGCGCGCCGCAGTCGCCGTTCGCGTCCCTGGGCGTAGGCACTGACGTCCGCCGCCAGGTGCACCTCGTCGGCATCGACCTCCGCCGCCACCTTGCACACCTCCTCGACCACGTCGCCGGAACGCAGCACGAGCCGCCCGCCGCGCCGGCGCAGCCCGTCGTCCAGGTCGCGCAGGCAGTCGGCGAGGAACGCCAGCCGGTTGGGCACCGCGAACCCCGTCCCGAGCACGCCCCGGTCGCGCACGAAGAGCGGGACCACCTCGCGGCCCCGCCGCAGCGCGGCCCGCAGCGGCGGATGGTCGTGCAGGCGCAGGTCGGCGGTGAACAGGACGACCGAGACGTGCATGGTGCGACTCCGAGGAGAGGGGTGTGGACGCTGACCTCTTCCGGCCCCGGGGGCCGGACGGATGCGCGCCTCCCGGTCGCGCTCGGCCCGCCCGCCGGCGCGGGCGTCAGCGGGCGGACGCCGGCGCGGACGCGGGAACCGGCCGCGCCGCCGCTCGTGCGATGTTCCGCGCCATGCCGCCGAACACCACGGCGTGGAAGGGCGAGATGCTCCACCAGTAGGCGTGCCCGAGCAGCCCGTGCGGATGGAACAGGGCACGCTGGCGGTACCGGCTGCGGCCCGTGCCGTCCGGCTCGGCGTACATCTCCAGCCAGGCGTGCCCGGGCAGCCGCATCTCGGCCCGCAGCCGCAGGAGGTGTCCGGACTCGATCTCCTCCACGCGCCAGAAGTCCAGCGAGTCGCCCACCCGCAGCCGCTGCGCGTCCCGGCGGCCCCGGCGCAGTCCGACGCCGCCGGCCAGCCGGTCCAGCAGGCCGCGCAGGTTCCAGGCGAGCGGGAAGGAGTACCAGCCGTTCTCACCGCCGACGCCCTCGATGACCCGCCACAGCTCCCGCACCGGCGCGTTCACCGGCGTCTCGCGCTGGTCGGTGCAGAGGCTGCCGCCCGCCCAGTCGGGGTCGGTCGGCAGCGGGTCGCTGGGGGCGCCGGGCACCGCGGCGGACGACCAGCGCGTGGTCACCTTCGCCTCCCGCACCCGGCGCAGGGCCAGCCGCACCGCCTGGTCGAAACCGAGCGGATGCCCCGGCGGATCGGGCACGTGTCGGGTGATGTCGCGCTCCTGGCAGACGACCTCGTGGCGCAGCGACTCGGTCAGCGGCCGGGCGATGGACGCGGGCACGGGCGTGACGAGGCCGACCCAGAGGCTGGAGAGCCTCGGGGTGAGGACCGGCACGGGCACGATGACCCGCCGGGGCAGCTCCGCCACGCGCGCGTACCGGAGCATCATGTCCCGGTACGTCAGCACCTCGGGCCCGCCGATGTCGAAGGCGCGGTTGACGTCCTCGGGCAGCCGGGCGCTGCCGACCAGCAGGCGCAGGACGTCCCGTACGGCGACGGGCTGGATGCGGGTGCGTACCCAGCTCGGGGTGATCATCACCGGCAGCCGCTCGGTGAGGTAGCGCAGCATCTCGAAGGAGGCCGAGCCGGAGCCGATGATGACGGCGGCACGCAGCACGGCGGTGGGCACCCCGGACGCCAGCAGGATCCGGCCCACCTCCGCCCGGGACCTGAGGTGCGGGGAGAGCGCGTGGTCGGGCACGCCGGCCGGGGTGAGACCTCCGAGGTACACGATGCGCCGTACACCGGCCGCCTTCGCCCGCTCCCCGAAGATGCGGGCCGCGCGGCGGTCGGTCGCCTCGAAGTCCCTGCCGCTGCCGAGCGCGTGCACCAGGTAGTAGGCCACGTCGACGTCCCGCATCGCCTCGGCGACCGAGGCGGCGTCGGTGACGTCGCCCCGCACCACCTCGGCCTCGCCGGCCCAGGGGTGGTCGCGCAGTTTGCCGGGGGAGCGGGCCAGGCAGCGCACGCGGTGTCCGGCGGCGAGCAGCTCGGGCACGAGCCGGCCGCCGATGTAGCCCGTGGCGCCCGTCACCAGGCAGCGCAGTCCCGCCGCCCCCTCGTCGTGGTCCATGGCTCAGGTCCTCCGCGTCGGTGGTCCCCGTCGGGTCACTTCCCGGGCCGGGCGGCCTGCGGATGCGCCTGCTTCCGCCGGCACCCACTCGGGTGACATGTCCGCACTCATCCGGGGCAGCCGGACCAGTACAGGATGTACGAGTCGTGAGACCGACCGCGCTGGAGGTGACCGGCCGTCATGGGTGCGAAGGTGTTGGAGCGGTTCCCCGCCGGGGCGCCGCGTGGCTCATGGCCCGCGGAGGAGTACGCGGCAGCCCGCCGCGCCGTGGGCGAGCCCGCGACCGTGGTGATGGACCTGAAGTCCGACGCGTTCCTCGTCGTGCTCGAGGGACCCAACGACGACACCCACCCATGACCCGACGGCCGCCCCGCGCGTGATGAGCGGCCGCGGGCGTGGGGCCGTCCGTGCGAGGATCGGCTGTCGGCGGGGGCTCGCGCAGGAAGTGGCACGGGTCCGCCCGACGCTTCCGCACCCGCCACAGGAGCGCCGCGCGCGACTGCGGCGCAGGGTTGGCCGTAGGCCCGGGCTCCCGCCTGAGGAGTGGTCCTCAGCCATCCACCGGTCACCGCGCTCGGCGCGCGGCTGCCGCGCAGGGGTGGCTGTAGCCCCGGGGTTCCCACGTGAGTGGCTCTCAGCCCGGTAGCAGCTCTCGCGCTCTGCGAACAGACGCCGCGCGCGACTGCCCCGCAGGGGTCGTCGGGCTCGCGGGCGCGCGGGGAGTGGCCGTCGGGCCGGTCGATCGCTCCCGTGTTCAGCCGCGGACGCCCGCGAGCTCCCGCACACGGGGCGGCTGTCGGCCCAGGCGCTCCCCAGCGAGAACGTGAGAAACAGGGGTCGGCCCGAGCGCTCCCGAGTCAGGAGTGGCCGTCAGGGCGTCGGTAGCTCTCGTGCCCGGCGTACGAATGCCTCGTGCAGTTCCCGGGCCGCTCGGGGTACCGACTCCGCGCGCCGGCGCTGGAGCATCAGCAGCACCCGGGCCGTGTCGTCGGCGAGGGGCCGGTGGACGATCGTGCCGCGCCGCTCCAGCGGGTCCCCGACGACGCTGAAGTCCGGCAGCACCGTGACGCCCAGCCCCTCGGCGACCAGCAGCTTGCCCATTTCCGCGCCGTCGGTCGAGTACGAGAAGGACGGAGTGCGGCCGGCCAGCAGCCGGTGGACGTACCGGTGCATCACATACCCGGCGCGCATCGCGATCAGCGGAACCCCGAGCAGGTCCTCGACGGTCACCACGGACCGCGCGGCGAGCGGGCTGTCCGGACGCAGGCACACCACCGGACGGCCGCGCAGCAGCTCCGTGGACTCCACTCCGGCCGGCACGTCGTCGCCTTGCAGGTGGTTGACCAGACCCAGGTCGAAGCCGCCCTCCACCAACCCCCGCTGTATCTCCGACTGTTGTGCCCCGACCACCTCCACCTGGGTGACCGGGTGCGCCGCCCGGAACTCCCGCAGCACGGGAATCAGCAGCGGCACGGTCGCCGCGTTGACCGTGCCGACCCGCACCATCCGGCTGATGCGGTGCTGCTCGCCCGCCGCCGAGCGCAGCCGGTCGACCGCCTCCAGCACGCTGACGATGTGAGGGAGCAACTCCCGCCCGGCCGCGCTCATCGTCGCGCCCGATCGCTTCCGCTCCAGCAGGTCGACCCCCAGTTCCCGCTCCAGATTGCGCACGGTCTCGCTCAACGCGGGCTGCGAGAGACGCAGTTCGTCGGCCGCCCGGCGCAGTGAGCCGAGCCGGGTCACCGCCGCGATGTATTCCAGCTGTTCGGTCCGCACCGACGCAGAATGCGCGGCCGGACGCATCGGGTTCAAGGGTTTCCCTGTCACACCTTCGTGAAATTCAATGGTCCGCGATACGAGACCGGTCGGGTTTTCCTTGACGGCCCTCGCGAGGGACTGCCACGATCGGCGGCATGACGATGCGACTGGACCTCACGCGGCGACGCCATGTCGACCTCGCGCGCGTCTCCAGCGCGTCCTGTTGCCGGGCGGTCTGATCTCCGCCTTCTGCCCGCTCCTCGGGTTCTTGCGACACGCCTGGAATTCCATTCCTTTTCCGTGCCGGAATTCCGCGTGCCCGAGACCTTCACCGAGCAATTCCGCAACAGGAGTTCCGCATGCCCGCAGTGCCCGTGAAATTCGCCTACTGGGTTCCCAACGTCAGCGGGGGGCTCGTCACCAGCAAGATCGAGCAGCGCACCGACTGGGGATACGACTACAACCGCGAACTCGCCGTACTCGCCGAGAACAACGGCTTCGACTACGCCCTCAGCCAGGTCCGCTACATCGCCGGCTACGGCGCCGAGTACCAGCACGAGTCCACCAGCTTCAGCCTCGCCCTGCTGCTGGCCACCCAGCGCCTGAAGGTCATCGCCGCCGTCCACCCGGGCCTGTGGCACCCCGGTGTCCTCGCCAAGCTCGGCGCCACCGCCGACCACCTGTCGAGCGGCCGCTTCGCCGTGAACGTCGTCTCCGGCTGGTTCAAGGGCGAGTTCACCGCGCTCGGCGAGCCCTGGCTGGAGCACGACGAGCGCTACCGCCGCTCGGAGGAGTTCATCACCGCCCTGCGCAGGATCTGGACCGAGGACCACGCCGAACTGGCGGGCGACTTCTACCGGTTGCGAGACTTCTCCCTCAAGCCCAAGCCTCTCAACACCCCCGAGCGGCCGCACCCGGAGATCTTCCAGGGCGGCAACTCCACCGCCGCCCGCCGGATGGCCGGCCGGGTCTCCGACTGGTACTTCTCCAACGGCAAGGACTTCGACGGGATCGTCGAGCAGATCCACGACGTCCGCGAGTCCGCCGCCGAAGCCGGGCGCCGGGCACCGAAGTTCGGCCTCAACGGCTTCCTCATCGCCCGCGACACCGAGGCCGAGGCCCGCGAGACCTTGCGCGAGATCGTCGCCAAGGCCGACACCGAGGCCGTCGAGGGCTTCGGCGCCGCGGTGCGGCAGGCGGGCCGGTCCACGGCTGACCAGAAGGGCATGTGGCAGGACTCGAGCTTCGAGGACCTCGTCCAGTACAACGACGGCTTCCGCACCGGGCTCATCGGCACCCCCGAGCAGATCGCGGAGCGCGTCGTCGCCTACAAGAAGCTCGGCGTCGACCTCTTCCTCCTCGGCTTCCTCCACTACCACGAGGAGGTCGAGTACTTCGGCAAGCGCGTGCTCCCGCTCGTACGCGAACTCGAGGCCCGGCTGCCCGAAACCGCCGGCGAGCCCGGGTCCGTGCCCGCGCACGCCTGACAGCCCCTCTGGCACTCCTGACCGCTCCTCTCCGGGCGCCCGCCCGTCGGCGGGTGCCCGGCCTCCCAGAAAGAGTGACCCATGGCCACCGTCCTGTCCGTCTCCGGCAGCCCGTCCGCCGCCTCCCGCACCAACCGCCTGCTGCGCCACCTGGACCAGCGGCTGATCGCCCAGGGACACCGGGTGGTCCCGCTCGACGTGCGTACGATCCCGGCCGAGGCCCTGCTCGGCGCGGACTTCCGGCACCCGGCCGTCGTCGAGGCGACCGAGCTGTTCGCGCGCGCCGACGGCGTCGTGGTCGGCACCCCCGTCTACAAGGCGTCGTACTCCGGCGTCCTCAAGGCGCTCCTCGACCTGCTGCCGCAGTACGCGCTCACCGGCAAGACGGTGCTGCCGCTCGCCACCGGAGGCTCCACCGCGCACGTCCTCGCCATCGACTACGCGCTGCGCCCGGTGCTGCACTCCATGGGCGCCGCCCATGTCGTCCAGGGCTGGTTCACCCTCGACAAGGACATCACCGTCCTGGAGGACGGCTCGCTCACCGTGGCCCCGGCGACCGCCGAGGCCCTGGGACAGGTCGTGGACCAGTTCTCGGCGGCCCTGGACCGCACGCCGGTGCTGGCGGCGGCGAGCTGAGCGTCATGACCGCCCATGTCATCGCCGACGACGCGGAGGCGCTCGCGGTCGCCGCGGCCCTGGCCGAGGAGTTCCGGGCCGGGGCCGCCGCACGGGACGCCGAGCGCAGGCTGCCCCGCGCCGAGCTGGACCGGCTGTCCGCGTCCGGGCTGCTCGCCGTGACCGTGCCCGCCGAACACGGCGGCGCGGATGTCGGTTCGGGCACCCTTGCGGAGATCTTCCGGCTGCTCGGCTCCGCCGACGGCAGCCTCGCCCAGATCCCGCAGAGCCACTTCGCCTACGTCAACGTGATCCGCCGGCAGGGCACGGACGAGCAGCGGAAGTTCTTCTTCGCCGAGCTGCTCGCCGGCCGCCGCTTCGGCAACGCGCAGTCGGAGGCGGGCACCCGGCACGTCCAGGACATCCGCACCCGCCTGGAACCGCGGGCCGACGGCTCGTACCTGCTGAACGGCGTCAAGCACTACAGCACGGGAGCCCTGTTCGCCGACTGGATCCCCGTGCCGGCCCGCGCCGAGGACGACGAGCTGCACGTCGCCTACGTCCCCCGCAACGCCCCCGGCCTGACGGTGATCGACGACTGGGACGGCATGGGCCAGCGGACCACGGCCAGCGGCACCGTCCGCCTGGCCGCCGTCCCCGTGCCCGCCGACCGTGTCCTGCCCCACCACCTCACCTTCCGGGGGCCGCAACTCCACGGGGCGGTGGCCCAGTTGCTGCACGCCGCCATCGACACCGGCATCGCCGGGGCGGCGCTCGAACAGGCCGTGGAGTTCGTGCGCACCAAGAGCCGCCCCTGGTTCGAGAGCGAGGCCGAGACCGCCGCCGAGGACCCGCTGCTCATCCAGCGCTTCGGTGAACTCGCCCTCCAGGTACGGACGTCGGAGGCGCTGCTGCGGGAGGCCGCCCGCGCGGTCGACGCGGCCCGTGACCGTCTGACCGACTGCACGGCGGCCGAGGCGTCCATCGCGGTCGCCGCCGCCAAGGTACGGGCTGCCGAGGCCGCGGTGGAGGTGTCCGGCGCCCTGTTCGAGGTGTCCGGCACCCGCTCGGCGCTCAACTCACTCAATCTGCACCGTCATTGGCGTGACGCCCGCACCCACACCCTGCACGACCCGACCCGTTGGAAGATCCAGCACATCGGCCGGTACGTGCTGAACGGAACCCGGCCGCCCCGCCACGGCCTCCTGTGACGCGCGTACCAGAACGGAGACCCCACGTGTCCCTCACCTTTCACTGGTTCCTGCCCACCAACGGCGACAGCCGGCACGTCGTCGGCGGCGGCCACGGCACCCCGGCCACCGCCTCCGGGCGGGACCGGCCGCCGACGGTCGCCTACCTGAGCCAGATCGCCCGGGCCGCCGAGGACCTGGGCTTCGTCGGCGCGCTCACCCCGACCGGCGCCTGGTGCGAGGACGCGTGGCTGACCACCGCCATGGTCAGCCAGAACTCCGAACGGCTGAAGTTCCTGGTCGCCTTCCGGCCCGGCTTCGTCTCGCCGACGCTCGCCGCGCAGATGGCGTCCACCTTCCAGCGGCAGACCGGCGGACGGCTGCTGCTCAACGTGGTCACCGGCGGCGAGAGCCACGAACAGCGGGCCTACGGCGACTTCCTGGACAAGGACGGCCGCTACCGACGTACCGGTGAATTCCTGCAGATCGTGCGGGAGTTGTGGCAGGGCAAGAGCGTCGACCTGCACGGGGAGCACCTCCGGGTCGAGGACGCGCGGCTGAGCCGGGTGCCCGATCCGGTGCCCGAGGTGTACTTCGGCGGCTCCTCGCCCATCGCCGGGGAGATCGCCGCCCGGTACGTCGACGTGTACCTGACCTGGGGCGAGCCACCCGCACAGGTCGCCGAGAAGATCGCCCGGATCAGGGGACTGGCCGCGCGGCACGGCCGCACCCTGCGCTTCGGCATCCGGCTGCACGTCATCGCCCGGGACACCTCCGAGCAGGCCTGGGCGGAGGCGAACCGGCTGCTCGACGGCTTCGACGCGGAGACCGTACGGGCCGTCCAGACGGGACTCGCCCGCAGCGAGTCCGAGGGACAGCGGCGCATGCTGGCCCTGCACGGCGGCAGCCGCGACGGGCTGGAGATCCACCCCAACCTGTGGGCCGGCATCGGCCTGGTGCGCGGCGGCGCGGGTACGGCCCTGGTCGGCAGCCACGACGAGGTCGCCGAGCGGATCAAGGAGTACCACGCCCTCGGCATCGACGAGTTCGTGCTCTCCGGCTATCCGCATCTGGAGGAGGCCTACTGGTTCGGCGAGGGCGTGCTGCCCCGGCTGGCCGCGCAGGGGCTGTGGCGGCATCCCGACGGGAAGACGGCCGCCGCCTCGGCGCAGGTGCCGTTCGCGAAGTGATCAACCCGCCCTGGCAGACTGCGGGTTCATGGCACGAGAACCGCTGGATGTGGGGGCGTCCGTCACCCTCGGGCTGCTGGCCGCCTGGGCTCTGCACGACACCGAGGAAGTGGTGATGGTGCCGCGCTGGGTGCGCACGCGGCTTCCGGAGCTGCGCAAGAGGTTTCCGGGGGTGCCCGAGACGGTGTGGCGGCAGCTGGAGTCGGTGGACGGCCGCGAGTTCACGACGGCCGTCGCCGCGATGGCCGTCGTGGTCGCGGCGGCCGCGGCCGACGGGCACCGCACCGGCGGTCGCTCCGCCGTCTACCAGACGGCACTCAACGGTTTCGGCCTGCACGGGGTGGTGCACCTGGCCCAGGCGGCCGTGTTCCGCGGCTACACACCGGGCTCGGTGACCAGCCCGCTGCTGGTCGTACCGTTCACCCTGTGGGCCCGCGGCCGGCTGCGCCGGGCCGGGGTCCTGCGCCCCACCCGCCCGCGCGACGCGGCCCAGGGCCTCGCGTTCGCCGCCGCGGCGGCGGTGGGCACCCACGCCCTGGCCCGCCGCATACGGCGCCGCCACTGAACCGGTTCATCCGTGGGCCGCGTCCGCCGAGCCGGTCCGGGCCCCGGCCAGGGCCCGGAGGTGGGCCCGGCGTGTCTCCGTCGTCTGGCCCTGTACCAGGAGGAACAGCCCCTCGCGGGCGAGGCGTTGGGCGGGACTGGTCAGGGACATCGCGCGGCCGCCGCCGGCCACCACCGCCGCGGTGGTGGCGGCGCCCAGCACCTCGTACGCCTCCGCCCGCACGGCCAGCCTTTCCTCGGCCCGCTCCTGCGGCACGGGGTGGTCGGCCAGGGCGTAGGCCCGGCGGCGGACGTCTGCGAGGCGGGCGCGCAGCGGTCCGGAGGACTCCTCGTCCAGCAGGGACAGCGCCGCCCGCGCGACGCCGAACACCGCCGGGTTGGCGTTGAGGGTCCGGGTCCGGTCGCCGGGCGCCCACCGCTCGTACGGCGTCCGCAGCGCCACCGCCTCCTCGGGCACCCGCAGGCCGTCCAGGTCCAGCGACACCGTACGGGCGGCGGTGAGCGCGGCGAGCCGCATCGGCTCCGACGCCCGCAGCCCCGGCTGGTCGCGTGCCTCGACGAAGGCGAACACGACCTCACCCGCCTCGCTCGTCCCGGCCAGCAGCATCACATCGTTCAGGCCCCATCCGGTGTACCAGGGGACGGTCCCGTCGAACCGCCAGCCGTCCCCCGCCCGCCGGACCCGCACCGGGACGCGCGGGTAGGCCCGCAGGTGCGCGTACGCCACCCCGGACAGCAGCTCGCCCCGTGACATCGGCCCCAGCAGCCGCTCGCGCACGGGTAGTCCGCTCTGCGCCAGGGTCTGCACCGGCGTGTGGTGCTGCGTCTGCACGAACCACGTCGAGCAGCACGCCCCGGCCAGGATCTCCGCGGTCTCCCGCAGCACGGCCGGCGGCGCCCCCGAGCCGCCGTACGCGACCGGCGCGACCACCCCGAGCAGCCCCGACCGCTTCACCGCCGCGATGTGGCTCGCGGGGACGCCCTCCCGGTCCACCCGCTCGGCCTCGGGGACGAGCAGATCGGCGGCGAGCCGGCGGGCGGAGGCGACGAGCGGATGCGCGGTGTCGGTCATGGGGGAGATTCTTCCGAAGATTCCCGCCGGATTTTTCTTCCCGTTCCGTGGGGCGCGCTGTCGATCCGGGCTGTCGCCGTTCGTGTAGGAGGTGACAGACACCCCTGAGACCGGGAAGACGCCCGGCAGGACACCAAGGAGGACGTCATGAAGCACTACCTGCTCAGCGTGGTCCAGCCCGCCGGGGGACAGCCGCCCGCCCCCGACGCACTGGCGGAGATCATGCGCGACGTCGAGGCCTTCAACGACGAACTGCGCGCGGCCGGGGCCTGGGTCTTCGCCGGCGGCCTGCACGGCCCGGAGACCGCCACCGTGCTCCGGCCCAAGGACGGCGACGTCCTGATCACCGACGGCCCCTACGCCGAGGGCAAGGAGTACCTGGGAGGGCTCTGCCTGATCCGGGCCGCCGACCTGGACGAGGCCCTTGAGTGGGGGCGCAAGGCCGCTCTGGCGACCACCCTGCCCATCGAGGTGCGGCCGTTCGTGGACCAGCACTGATGACCGGCGCGCCCGGCGTCGAGGCCGTCTTCCGCGCCGAGTACGGGCGCGCGGTCTCCGTCCTCGTCCGCCTCCTCGGCGACATCGACCTCGCCGAGGAGGCGGTGCAGGACGCCTTCGCGACCGCCGTGCGCACCTGGCCGCGGACCGGAATGCCGCCGAGCCCGGCCGGCTGGATCATCACCACCGCCCGTAACCGGGCCGTCGACCGGTGGCGACGCGAGTCCTCCCGGGATGCCCGGCACGCGGAGGCCGCCCTGCTGTACGCGCCCGACGCACCGCCCGAGGAGGGCCCCGTGCGCGACGACCGGCTCCGTCTGATCTTCACCTGCTGCCACCCCGCGCTCGCCCCGCAGTCCCGGGTCGCCCTCACCCTGCGCCTGCTCGGGGGCCTGAGCACCGCCCAGATCGCGCGCGCCTTCCTGGTCCCCGAACCGACCCTCGCCCAGCGCCTGGTGCGGGCCAAGGCGAAGATCCGCGACGCGGGCATCCCGTACCGCGTGCCGCGCGACGCGGACCTGCCCGACCGGCTCGGCGGCGTCCTCGCCGTCGTCTACCTGATCTTCAACGAGGGCTACAACGGCGATCCCGCCCTGTGCGCGGAGGCCGTGCGCCTCGGCCGGCTGCTGGCCGAGCTGATGCCGGACGAGGTCGAGGTGACCGGCCTGCTCGCGCTGATGCTGCTGATCGAGGCGCGCCGGCGGGCCAGGCGGGACGCGGACGGTGCCCTGGTGCCGCTGCCCGAGCAGAACCGCGAACTGTGGGACCGCGAGAGGATCGCCGAGGGCCAGGACCTGGTGCGCCGCTGTCTGCGCCGCGGCCGGCCGGGGCCGTACCAGATCCAGGCCGCCCTCAATGCCGTGCACAGCGACGCGCCGACCGCCGCCGCCACCGACTGGGGGCAGATCCTCAGCCTGTACGACCAGTTGACGGCCGTGGCTCCCTCGCCGGTCGTCGCGCTGAACCGGGCGGTCGCGGTGGCCGAGGTGGAAGGCCCGGCCAAGGCCCTGAACCTGGTCGACTCCCTCGCCCTGAGCCGGTACCACGTCCTGCACGCCGTGCGCGCCGACCTGCTCCGGCGCCTGGACCGGCCCGCCGAGGCGGCGAAGGAGTACGAGGCGGCGATCGAGCTGGCCGGGAGCGAGGCCGAGCGGGCGTATCTGCGGCGCCGCCGAGAGGATCTCGAGCACCCGGCGACGTGAGCCTCGTCACCGCCGCCGGACCTCGGAATTTACTTGGGCATCTGAAAGGTTGGCATTTACATCTGACCCTGACGAGATCCAGGGCCCGGGCCGACGTTCCCGGGCACCACCAGCGAGGCACACGTGAACCACTCCGCCCCCGAGCAGCCCGCCGACGTCGTGGCCCGGCTGCGCGCCACCTTCCGCACCGGTCGCACCAAGCCCGTCGAGTGGCGCACCGACCAGCTCCGGCGCCTGCGCGCGATGCTCACGGAGAACGGCGCCGAGCTCGCCGCCGCCCTCCACGCCGACCTGGGCAAGAGCGGCACCGAGGCGTATCGCACCGAGATCGACTTCACCGTCCGCGAGATCGACCACACCCTCGAGCACCTGGCCGAGTGGCTGAGGCCGGAGCCCGCGCCCGTCCCGGCTCACCTCGGCGCCGACGCGACGGCCTGGACGCAGTACGACCCGCTCGGCGTCGTCCTCGTCATCGCCCCCTGGAACTACCCGGCCCAGCTCCTGCTCGCCCCGATGGTCGGCGCGCTGGCCTCCGGCAACGCCGTCGTCGCCAAGCCGAGCGAACTGGCCCCGGCCACCTCGGCCGCCCTCGCCAGGCTGATACCGGCCCACCTGGACACCGACGCGGTCGCAGTGGTGGAGGGCGGCGTCCCGGAGACCACGGCCCTGCTGGCCGAGCGCTTCGACCACGTCTTCTACACCGGCAACGGCGCCGTCGGCCGCATCGTGATGCGCGCCGCGGCCGAGCACCTCACCCCGGTCACCCTCGAACTGGGCGGCAAGTCCCCGGTGTTCGTCGACCGCGGCACCGACCTGGACGTGGTCGCCGACCGGCTCGCGCGCGGCAAGTTCCTGAACGCGGGCCAGACCTGCGTCGCCCCCGACTACGTCCTCACCGACCCGGAGACCGCCGCCGCGCTGGAGGCCGCAGTCGCCCGTGCCGTCGAGGGCCTCTTCGGCACCGACCCGCAGGCCTCTCCCGAGTACGGCCGGATCGTCGACGAGCGCCACTTCGACCGGCTCTCCGCCCTCCTCGGCTCGGGCCGGACGGTGGTCGGCGGCGGCAGCGACCGTACGGACAAGTACATCGCGCCGACCGTGCTCGCCGACGTCGACGCGCACTCGCCCGTCATGCGGGAGGAGATCTTCGGCCCGATCCTGCCGATCGTCACCGTGCCCGGCCTGGACGCGGCGATCGACTTCATCAACGACCGCGACAAGCCGCTCGCGCTGTACGTCTTCTCCGAGTCCGAGGAGACGCGCGGCCGCATCGCCGCCGAGACCTCCTCCGGCGGCCTCGGACACGGCCTGCCACTCGCCCACCTCACCGTCTCAGACCTGCCGTTCGGCGGAGTGGGGGAGAGCGGCATGGGCAGCTACCACGGGCGGTACTCGATCGAGACGTTCAGCCACCGCAAGGCGGTCCTGGCGAAGCCGCTCGGCTGAACTCCGCACGCACGCAAGGGATGTGCCAGACTCCGCGGATGACCGCTGAAACGATCAACGCGGAAGCGTCCGGCACCTTCGAGCTCGGCGACCTGCCCGTCCGCCGCATCGGCTTCGGAGCGATGCGGCTGACGGGCAGCGCCGCCTTCCACCTGGGCACCCCCAGCGACCGCGCACGCTCGATCGCCGTCCTGCGCAAGGCCGTGGATCTCGGTGTGAACCACATCGACACGGCCGCCTTCTACTTCTCCTCCCTGCGCTCCGCCAACGAGATCATCAACACCGCCCTCGCCCCGTACGCCGACGACCTGGTCATCGCCACCAAGGTCGGCCCCTTCCGGGACCACCACGGCGAGTGGGGTGCCCCGGCCCGCCCCGACCAGCTGCGCGGGCACGTCGAGGAGAACCTGCGGCAGCTCGGCCGTGACCATCTCGACGTGGTCAACTTCCGGCGCCAGCAGCAGGACTCCATCGCCGAGCACTTCGGCGCCCTCGCCGAACTGCGGGAAGCGGGACTGATCCGGCACCTCGGCGTGTCCGGCGTCCAGCCGCGCCACCTCGCCGAGGCGCTCGAGATAGCCCCGGTGGTGTGCGTGCAGAACCGGTACGCCATCGACCGTCCCGATGCCGTCGACGACGAGGTGCTGCGCATCTGCGGCGAGCGGGGCATCGCGTTCGTGCCGTTCTACGCCGTGGCGGGTGAGGCCGGACCCCGGAAGGCGGACACCTCGCACGACGACGAGGTGCTCGCCATCGCCCGTGCACACGGAGTGAGCCCCGCCCAGATCCGCACCGCCTGGACCCTCCACCAGGGCCCGCACGTCCTCGCCATCCCGGGCACCGGCAACCCGGACCACCTGGCGGAGAACGTCGCGGCGGGCGCCCTGCGGCTCACGCACGAGGAGCTGGGACGGCTGAACGCCCTGCACACGACGGCCGGCTGACCGGGGGCAGGGCGGAGCCCGCACTCCGTCCGGACGGGCACGGGCGGTGACCGCGGAACCGGATCGCCCGCAGGGGCGGCGGACGGGTCGCGCGCAGGCTTTCGGCCGTGGTGAGCAGCCCCTCTCATAATGGGCCTGCGGGTGCCGGGCCACCGTCACGGCACCCGGGTGACTACAATCGGGTGACTACAATGATGTAGACGGCCTTCCGGGGCGGTCCGGACGGTTTGGGCGAGGACGACGGTGGACGAAGACGGGGTGAGGAACGTTCCCATGACCGACGCCAAGGACGAACGCCGGCCTGCCGGCGAGCTCGAAGCGAGTGTCATGGCCGCGCTCTGGGCCGCCGGAGCGCCCCAGACGACCGGCCAGGTCCAGCTGAGCCTCGGCGCGGACCTCGCCCGTACGACGGTGACCACGATCCTCACCCGCCTGCACGACAAGGGCATGGTCGAGCGGCAGCGTCATGGCCGCGGTTACGCGTACTTCCCGTTGCAGGACGCCCAGGGCCTCGTCGCCCGCCGGATGCACAGCGAGCTGAACCGGGACAGCGACCGCGAGACCGTCCTCGCCCGGTTCGTCGCCCAGCTCAGCCCGGCCGACGAACGCATCCTGCGGGACCTGCTCGAATCCGACGACCGATGACCGCACTGCTCCTGCTGCCCCTGCTGCTGCCGTTCGCCCTGCCGGCACTGGCCCGGCGCACCCTGGGCCGGCTCGCCCCGGTCGCCGCGCTGTGGGCGATAACGGCGTGCGCGGTCGTCCTCGCGGGCTGTTCGCTGGCCGCGCTCGGCTCCATCGTGCTGACCGGCCTGCTCAGGCTGCCGCTGTTCGCCGCCCTGGGCGAACTCATCCACCCGCTGCGCACCGCCTCGGACCTCGTCGTCCTCCCCGCCGCAGCGACGTCCGTCGGCGCCCTCGCCGTGTGCGGCTGGACCCTCTGCCGCTCGGTCCTGCACCAGACCCGCGCCTTCCGGGCCGCCCGCACGGAGGCCGGGCGCCGGCCCGCAGCGGGCGACCTGTGCGTCGTCGACTCGCCCCGCCCCGACGCCTACGCGCTGCCCGGGCGCCCGCATCGCATCGTCGTCACCACCGCCATGCTGCGCAGCCTCGACGGTCCCGAGCGGGAGGCGCTGTTCGCGCACGAGCGGGCGCACAACGAGGGCGGTCACCACTACTTCCTCGCCGCCGCCGAACTCGCGGCGCACTGCCATCCCGCCCTGCGCCCGGTACGCGAGACCATCCGGCTGGCCGCCGAGCGCGCGGCCGACGAGGCGGCCGCCGTCTCGGTCGGCGACCGGCGGCTGACCGCCCGGGCCATCGCCCGCGCCGCCCTGGCCGGTCAGGCCGCCCGTTCCGACCGCCCCGACTTCGCCGCCGCCGCGACCACGGGCCCGGTCCCGCAGCGCGTCCGGGCCCTGCTGGCCGCCCCCCGGGCCTCGGGTCGGACCGGCCGCCGCGTCGCGGCCCTCCTCCTCGCCTGCACCGCCGTGTCCTGCGTGGCCGCGGTGACCGGGATGGCCGACTTCCACCACCGGGTGGAGATCGCCCAGGGCGAGCGGCCCTGACCTCCTGACGGTCCGGCGACCACCCTTGCGGGGGCGACTGGCGTCGTCGAAGTTTTACGTATAACCTCTCCGGCTAACCACCCCCACCGGAAGGCCCCGATGCGACGCGTTGCCCTGGTCACCCTCGTCGTGGACGACTACGACGAGGCCATCCGCTTCTACACCGAGGCCCTCGGATTCCGGGTTGCCGAGGACGAGCCCCGGCCGGACGGCTCCCGCTGGGTGGTCGTGGAGCCGGGGCCGCGCGGCCAGGGCGCGACGGGCCACGGCACCGCCCTGCTGCTGGCCCGGGCCAAGGGCGAGGAGCAGCGCGCCCGGATCGGGGACCAGACCGGCGGGCGGGTCGGCTTCTTCCTGCACACCGACGACTTCGCCCGCGACCACGCCCGCATGAGCGCCGCCGGCGTGACCTTCCTGGAGGAGCCGCGCCACGAGCCGTACGGCACGGTCGCCGTGTTCCAGGACCTGTACGGCAACCGCTGGGACCTGCTCCAGCCCGCCGGCTGAGCCTCCTCCCGCCGCACGCTCCCACCGCTTTGAACCACCCGTCCAAGGAAAGACCCGCCATGTCTGCTACGCGCGTAGATACCGAAGTGATCCGCCGCCTGCCCAAGGCCGTCCTGCACGACCACCTCGACGGCGGCCTGCGCCCCGCCACCGTCGTGGAGCTCGCCGCCGCGGTCGGCCACACCCTGCCGACCACCGACCCCGACGAGCTGGCCGCCTGGTACTTCGAGGCCGCCAACTCCGGCGACCTGGTCCGCTACATAGCGACCTTCGAGCACACCCTCGCCGTCATGCAGAACCGCGAGGGCCTGCTGCGCGTCGCCGAGGAGTACGTCCTCGACCTCGCCGCCGACGGCGTCGTCTACGCCGAGGTGCGCTACGCCCCGGAGCTGAACACCAAGGGCGGGCTGACGCTCAGCGAGGTCGTGGAGACCGTCCAGGAGGGTCTCGCCGCCGGCATGGCCAAGGCGGCCGCCGCCGGTACGCCCGTCCGTGTCGGCACCCTGCTGTGCGGCATGCGGATGTTCGACCGGGTCCGCGAGGCCGCCGACCTGGCCGTCGCCTACCGTGACGCCGGTGTCGTCGGCTTCGACATCGCCGGCGCCGAGGACGGTTTCCCGCCCGCCGACCACCTGGCCGCCTTCGAGCACCTGCGCCGCGAGAACGTGCCCTTCACCATCCACGCCGGCGAGGCGCACGGCCTGCCCAGCATCCACCAGGCCCTGCAGGTGTGCGGCGCCCAGCGCATCGGTCACGGGGTGCGCCTCACCGAGGACATCCCCGACCTCGCGGCCGGCAAGCTCGGCCGCCTCGCCTCCTGGGTGCGCGACCGCCGCATCGCGCTGGAGATGTGCCCCACCTCCAACCTGCAGACGGGCTGCGCCACCTCGATCGCCGAGCACCCCATCACCGCGCTGAAGGACCTGGGCTTCCGGGTCACCCTCAACACCGACAACCGTCTGGTCTCGGGCACGACGATGACCCGGGAGATGTCCCTGCTGGTCGAGGAGGCCGGCTGGACCGTCGAGGACCTGCGCACGGTCACGGTGAACGCCCTCAAGAGCGCGTTCATCCCGTTCGACGAGCGCAACGCCCTCATCGAGGACGTGGTCCTGCCGGGTTACGCGGCCGCGCTCTGAAGCAGCCCCTTGAGGTAGGAGGCCTGTCCGACGTGCTGAAGGTCGTCGGACAGGACGCTCACCAGGCGCACGCCCAGTGTGACCGGAGGATCCCAGCGCTCGTCCACGACCCGCTCCAGATCCTTGGCGGCGAGGGAGCGCAGGGCGCCCAGAGTCTGCTCGTGCACGGCGTCGTAGTACCCGGTGAGCAGTTCGGCCGACTCGACCCGCACCTTCGCGACCTTCGCGGGACCGTGCCCGTACCCGGTGTCGTGACGGGGCAGGTCGAGCCCGAAGCGTTTCTCCCAGCCCTGGGACAACCAGACCTGGTCGAGGTCGAAGGCGTCGGCGAGGTGGTCGTCCTGCACCCGGGTCAGGTGCCAGACCAGCCAGGCGACGGAGTTGGCGTCGGGCGCCGGGCGGGAGTGCAGCTCGTCCGGTCCGAGGCCGTCGAGGGCGGCATGGACTTCTTCCTGGATACGGCCGTAGCCGTCGATGAGGATGTCCTTTGCATGCATAAGGTCCACCATCGCGCATCGCCCGCGGTCATGCGTCCGGAATCCAGCTCCCGTGGAAGCCGAGCGGCACCCTCCCGGGCAGGTGCACCCGGGCCACCGGCTCGCCGGTGAAGTCCTGCGCCGCGAGGATCACCAGGTCGGCGGCCCCCCGGTCGGGGTTGTGGACGTACGCGACCGCGTAGCCGTCGTCCTCCGCCGCCTTCACCGCTCCGGGATCCCTCGGTACGAACACCGCCTCGCCCGCCGCCGCGTCGCGGGGCAGCCGGTGCACCTGGGTGGTGCCGCGCAGCAGATCGTGCTTGATGAGCGCGTTGGAGAAGGCCTCGTCGGGCGGGTTCCCGCCGTTCGGGGTCAGATACGCGGCCGTCAGGTCGGCGGCCGCGGCCGAGTACCCGTACCGGTGCCGGCGGGAGACCAACGCCTCGTTCACGCGCGGGAATTCCTGCGGCCGGTCGTCCAGGACCCGCCGGCGGACCGACCCGTGCCGTGGATCGACCGTCCAGCGTTCCAGCTTCGTCGTGCCCGCCCCGTAGGGACCGTCCGAACCGCGGCCGGCCACGTGGAAGGGAGCCGGGTAGGTCGTCACGTCGACCACCACGCGCGCACCCTCGTCGTAGGCGTTGAGCGTGTGCGAGTAGAACACCGGGTCCACGCCGAACCAGCGCACCGGACCGCCCGCGCGCGGCAACAGGCCGATCCGCGCCGGGTGTTCGGGGTTCCAGACGTACGGCACCGGGGCGCCGCGCCCGGCAGCGGCCGCGTCGAAGGTGACCGGGATGTCGAAGAGCACGACATGCCGTTCGGTGAGCGCGAAGTCGTGCATCATCGGAGCGCCCGCCAGCGGCACACGGGTGGTCCGGGTGACGTCGCCCGCCCGGCCCACGACCAGGTGCCGCACGTGGTCCCAGGCCGGGTAGTAGGCGATCGCGTGCAGTTCGCCGGTGAGTGGGTCCAGCTTGGTATGGGCGGCGAAGGCGCCGTCCAGGGTGCCCCGGAAGTCGTACGGGCCCACCGTGGCGAGGTCGCCGTCCAGTTCGTAGGGAGCCGGGCCGCTCTCCTGCAGGGCCAGTATCCGGCCCCGGTGACCGATGACATGGGTGTTGCAGGCGAAGTCGTCCTGCGGCGCCGGGCCCGGGCGCGGCTCCCCGAGCTTCTCTGCCACCGCGGCGGACCGCACCCACCGGTTGCGGTACCACTCCGCCCTTCCCTCGCGAAGCCGCACCCCGTGCACCATGCCCTCGCCGAGCATCCAGTGGTGTGCACGGGGATCCTCCAGGCCCAGGACGTTGGGGCCGTTGCGAAGGAAGCGGCCGTTCAGCTCGCGCGGGACGCGGCCGGTGACCGGCAGGTCGAAGGCCGTCAGCTCCTCGGTGACGGGCGTGAACGCTCCCTCCAGAAAAGGAAAGTGACGCTTCGTCCTCGGGTCGGCCGGCCGGGCCGCCGCCCGTTGGCCGGCCGTTCCGGCGAGCGCCCCCGCCGCCGCGACGCCGGCCGCGCCCCGCAGCACCGTCCGCCGTGTGTGTTCCGTCATCTTCCGTACCCCCGACCGCCCTCGACGTGACTGACTGTCATGAGTCTGCGGCGCCGGGCGGCCGGAATCAGGAGGGCTGGGGCCCCTCCTGGGGTGGTGCCAGGTCCCCTGTCTCCAGCAGCGTGACGAGCGCGCGGGCCGCGGGGCTGGTGGCCCGCTCCGGGGGCAGCAGGGCGACCGTCTCGTACTCCGTCTCGCCCGTGCCCTTCAGCGGGAGTGCCGTGAGCGAGGGCCGCTTGTGCCGGAAGTGCCGGGGCACCACGGCGATGCCGAGGTTCTCGTCCACCAGGTCCAGCAGGCTGTGTACGTCGTTGACCTCCAGCGCGACCGTGCGCCGGACACCGGCCGCGGTGAAGGCGGCGTCGGTGGCGCGGCGCGGCCCCCAGTCCGGGTGGAAGTCCACGAAGACCTCACCGACCAGGTCGTCCGGGGCGAGGAGCGCGCCGGCCGAGGCGAGCCGGTGGCTGGGGTGGCACAGGACGGTCATCGGCTCGCTGGTCAGGGACACCGAGCGCAACTGGTCGCTGTCCGCCCGGGTGCGGTAGGCGAAGGCCAGGTCCAGCCGCCCGGCCGCGACCTCCTCGGCCAGCACTCCCGAGCCCGCCTGCCGCAGCCGGATCTCCACGTCCGGATGCCGCCGCCGGAAGCCCGCCAGCAGCCGCGCCACATGCACCCCCGCGATGCACTGCTCGGTGCCCAGCGCCAGCGTGCCGCGCAGCACGCCCTGCACTGCGGCCACCGCCTCGTGGGCCGAGCGCACCTGCGCCAGGATCCGCTCGGCCTCCACCAGCAGGGCGCGGCCCGCCTCGGTGAGCGTCACCCGCCGGGTGGTCCGCACGAACAGCGGCGCCCGCAGCTCCCGCTCCAGCGCCCGGATGGAAGCCGACAGGCCGGACTGGGACACCATCAGGCGTTCGGCGGCCCGGGTGAAATGCTGGTCCTCGGCGACGGCGACGAAGTGCTGGAGATGGCGCAGTTCCATGATTGAGAAGCCTAACCGCTGAATTCCATCGGATTCTCCTGTTGGACCGCTGTCCACCGCCGGGGGAAGAGTGGGATCCGGTAGACCGTGTGCCAACCCCTCTGGAGTCGCGTTGTACACCGCACACCCCGACCGTTACGCCGACATGCCCTACCGGCGCACCGGACGCAGCGGCCTGAAGCTCCCCGCGCTGTCGCTCGGCCTGTGGCACAACTTCGGGCCCGACCGGCCCGTCGACACCCAGCGCACCATCCTGCGCCGCGCCTTCGACCTCGGCATCACCCACTTCGACCTCGCCAACAACTACGGCCCGCCGCCCGGCGCCGCCGAGTCCGCGCTCGGCGAGGCCCTGAAGGCCGACTTCGCGCCGTACCGCGACGAGCTGGTCGTCTCCACCAAGGCCGGCTACCTCATGTGGCCCGGGCCGTACGGCGAGTGGGGCTCGCGCAAGTACCTGCTCTCCTCCCTCGACCAGAGCCTCGCCCGGCTGGGCCTGGACTACGTCGACGTCTTCTACTCCCACCGCCCCGACCCGGACACTCCGCTGGAGGAGACGATGGGCGCGCTGCACTCGGCGGTGCAACAGGGCAAGGCGCTCTACGTCGGCGTCTCCAACTACTCGGCGGAGCAGACCCGCGAGGCGGCCCGCATCCTCGCCGACCTCGGCACCCCGCTCCTCATCCACCAGCCGCGCTACTCGATGCTCGACCGGCGCCCCGAGGACGAGGGCCTGCTGGACGCGCTGGACGAACTCCAGGTCGGCTCCATCGTCTACTCCCCGCTGGAGCAGGGCCTGCTCACCGGCCGCTACCTCGACGGGATCCCCGAGGACTCCCGGGCCGCGAGCGACAGCCCCTTCCTGAACTCGGACGCGGTCACCGAGGACCTGGTCGGCCGGCTGCGCGCCCTCGACGAGATCGCCAAGTCCCGCGGCCAGACCCTGGCCCAGCTGGCCCTGGCCTGGGTCCTGCGGGGCGGCCGGGTCACCTCCGCCCTGGTCGGCGCGAGCAGCGTGCGGCAGATCGAGGACAGTGTCGGCGCGATCCGCAACCTGGACTTCGACGCGGAGGAGCTGGCGCGGATCGACGCGATCGTCAACGGGTGAGACCGCAGGGCGTGACCGCGGTCGGGCCGTGAGCCGCTCGCCGACGTCCCGAGGGTGGGAGGCGGTCAGGAGCTGAGCCGTTCCTGGAGGTGCACGGTCACCGTGTCGCCCTCGCCCTTGCCGATGGTCCTGCGCACGTCGGCCCTGACGGGCAGCTTGTGGGTGCCGTCGCCCAGGGCCATGCAGGAACTGCGGACCGGATGGCCGTCGACCGTGCCGCGGGCCTTGACCGGTCCGCGGGTGCCGAAGAATTCTGCGGACCGCGGCCGGACGACATATGTCCAGCCTCCTTTCTCCGGGCTTTTCCGCAGGACCGCGGTGAATTCCGCGTCCGCGTTCCCCGTCGTTCCCCGTCGTTTCCGTTGACTTCTGGTTCCTGTCGTTCTTGCCGATGCCGGCCATGACGGTCTCCGCTCGCGGTGATCCTTTCCGGTCCGCCTGTGGACGCGTGTCCCGGGCGCTTCCCTGGAAAAGACCACCGCGAGCCGGAAAACTCATCGCGGCCCGGCCTCAGGCCCCGGCGGGCACCCTGTCCAGGAAGCCCAGCACCTGCCGGATGCGGCCCTCGCCGTCCAGCGTGATCACGTCGAACCCGGCCACCGGCGCCGAGCCGTCCGCCTCGTTCACCAGCTCCCAGCCGAAGCGCGCGGTGTCGTGGTGCCCGTCCACCGCGCCGAGGGGACGGAAGGCGAACCCCGGGAACTGCTCGTGGGCGGCGGCGATCACGGCCGCGATCTGCTCGTGCCCGCGGACGTCGGCGAGCGGGTCGGTGTAGCTGCCGTCCGCGGTCCAGGCCTCGGCGACCGCCTTCCGCAGGGCCTCCGGCTCGGTGGCGTTCCAGGCCTCGAAGTAACGGGCGACGGCGCTGTCGTAGCTGTGGGTGTTCGCGGTCATGGCGAATCAGCCTCCATCGAGGTCGTAACTGCTGGTCGGAAGCCGGATCCGGGAGTTCGTCGATCCGGTGTGAACACCATGCCCGAGCGGCGCCGGCCGGGTCGATTACCTCCCGGGTAATGACGGGCCGTCGTATACCCGGTGCGTTTTCGGCCAGAACGGGCGGTGAATATGCCAGGAGACTGGCCGGAAAGTCGTGGTGACAGTGTTTCTGGGGTGGCGATACTCGAATGTCAGGGGCACTTCACCGCACAGGAGCCGCACGGAAAGCGAGGTCCGGACCGGCACACCGGCGAGGCGACGGGGGAGTGATCGTGCACGACGAATTCCTGTGCCACGTCACGGCGTACGGCACGTGCGGCGGGCAGCGCATCGGCGTACCGCTCGGCACCTATCGTGCGCCGACCCTGGCGCTGGCCCTGTGGTGGTTACGGGACCGCGCGTCCTGGATCGCCGAGCGGCTCGACCCGACCCCGGAGGATTCCTCCTATCCGGCGGGCGCGCTCGTCCCGGTCGCGGACACGGTGGCCGACGTCCCCGCGCTGCTGCGCGCCTGGTGTGCCGATGCCGCCGGGCAGGAGCTGGTGGCCGACGAGTTGGCGGGCGGGCGGATGGTCCGGATCGCCGCCAGCGACGACACCACCGAGTACGAGCTGCTCGCCGAGTCCGTCGACGCCCTGCGCATGCAGCGCACCCTGCCGGCGCTCGTCGTACCCGTCGCCTGACACGTGCCACGGCCGCTCTGGTGCACGCCGTGGACCCTCGACCGCGCGGGCATCTATGAGGGCAGATCGGTAGAATTCAGGCCATGGCGGAGCGACCGGTCGCCCCGACGGCACTCGAACTGGTCCTGGAGACCGACACCGGTTCCACGGTGCTGAGCCCGGGGCAGGACTACCACGTCGGACGCGATCCGCTGAGCGACATCGTGTTCGACGATGCCAGGGTCTCGTGGCATCATGCGGTGCTGCGCTGCGCCGACGACGGCTGGACCCTCAAGGACGCGGCGAGCACCAACGGCACCTACGCCGACGGCCGGCGCATCCAGGAGTGGGACGTCCGCCCCGGCAGCGTCATCCGCTTCGGCAACCCCGACGACGGCCCCCGGGCCGTCCCGGTCGGGCCGCTCGCCCCCGCCGCCGACCGCCCCCCGGCGGTCTGGCACCCCGAACTGACCGGAACCTTCCGTGCCCCGAGCAGCGTACGGCCGCTGCCCGCGCACATGATCCGCATCGGCCGCGGCGCCGACAACGACCTCGTCGTCGACGACCTGACCGTCTCCCGCCACCACGCCGAACTGCGCGCCCGCCCCGACGGCGGCTACGAGATCGTCGACCTCGGCAGCCACAACGGCACCTACCTCAACGGCGCTCCCGTCACCGACGCCCCGGTCGGCCCCGACGACATCATCGGCGTCGGACACACCACGTACCGCCTGGTCGGCGACGAACTGCGGGAGTACGTCGACACCGGCGAGGTCTCCCTCGACGCCCAGGACCTCACCGTCACCGTCGACGGCGGCCGCAAGACGCTCCTCGAGAACGTCTCCTTCCCGGTGGGGGAGAAGTGCCTGCTCGCGGTGGTCGGACCGAGCGGCTCGGGCAAGTCCACGCTGCTGAACGCCCTGACCGGGCAGCGGCCCGCCGACCACGGCACCGTCCTGTACGACGGCCGCGACCTGTACCACGACTACGCCGAACTGCGCGGGCGCATCGGCCTGGTCCCGCAGGACGACATCCTGCACCCCCAGCTCACCGTGCGCGCCGCCCTGTCCTACGCCGCCGAGCTGCGCTTCCCCGAGGACACGGCGAAGGCCGAGCGGCGGGCCCGGGTGGAGGAGGTGATGCGGGAACTGGGCCTGGAGCAGCGCGCCGACCAGCCCGTGCACAGCCTCTCCGGCGGGCAGCGCAAGCGGGTCAGCGTGGCCATGGAACTGCTGACCAAGCCGTCGCTGCTGTTCCTGGACGAGCCGACCTCCGGCCTCGACCCGGGCATGGACCGCTCGGTCATGCACATGCTGCGGGGCCTCGCCGACGACGGCCGCACCGTCGTCGTCGTCACGCACAGCGTCCTCAGCCTGGGCGTCTGCGACCGCCTCCTGGTCCTCGCGCCCGGCGGCCGGATCGCCTACTACGGCCATCCCGACGACGCCCTCGCCTTCTTCGGCTTCGAGCATTGGCCGGAGGCCTTCGAGGCCTTCGACCGCGACCAGGACCGGGACTGGGCCGGGGAGTACCGCGACTCGCCGTTCCACCGGCACTACGTCACCGAGGCCACCACCCAGCCCCGCCACCCGGAGTCCGCGCCGGTCGCCCCCGTGCCGAGGCCCCGCCCGCGCAGCCGGCGCGCCCAGCTGGGCACCCTGGTCCGCCGCTACACCGCCGTGCTCGCCGCGGACCGCACCTTCCTCGCCGTCATGATCGCCCTGCCCTTCGTGATGGGCGCCATGGACCGGGCCCTGGCGGGCGGGAAGCTGATCCAGGACACCGCGATGAACGCGCTGCTCATTCTGTGCGTCGGCGGCGTTCTCACCGGCGCCGCCAACGCGGTGCGCGAACTCGTCAAGGAGCGTGCGGTCTACGGCCGCGAACGCGCCGTCGGCCTGCCCAGATCGGCTTACCTCATGTCCAAGGTCGTGGTGCTCGGCGCGATCACGGTCGTACAGGCCGTGGTCCTCACCCTGGTCGCGCTGCTCGGCGTGGACCTCAATACGCCCGGCGGCCGGGGCGTCCTGCTGCCGCCCCTGGCCGAGATCACCCTCGCCGTCGCCCTGCTCTCGTTCACCGCGATGATGCTCGGCCTGCTGGTCTCCGCGCTGGTGCGCAAGGAGGAGGTGACGATGCCGCTGCTGGTGCTGCTCGCCATCGTCCAGGTCGTCTTCTGCGGCGCCCTGCTCCCGCTGCACGGCGTACCCGTGCTCGAACAGCTGGCCTGGCTGGTGCCCTCGCGGTGGGCGTTCGGCGCCATGGCGAGCACGGTCGGACTCGCCCGGATCGTGCCCGGCGACCTCACCGGCGACCCTCTGTTCCGGCACTCGGCCGGCGTGTGGCTGCTGGACCTGGCCATGCTGGTGGTGCTGTCCACCGGTTACGGCGTCCTGGTCGCCCGGCTGCTGCGCCGGCACGAACCCGCCGTGATACGGAGGTAGGCGAGCGATGAGAGCGTCGAAACCGCCGGCCTCCGTGTTCCGGCCGTCGCACGTCGTTCCGCCGGGCGGCCTGCCCGCGTGGGAGGCCCCGGACCCCGCCCGGCCCACGGTGTCCCTCGACCCGCTGCTGCCCGTGGAACTGGTGGAGCGGCTCGGCGACTGGGGGCACATCCGCTGTGCCAACGGCTGGGCCGCCTGGGTCGACGGCCGCCACCTGGTCGCCGTACCCCAGGACCCGCCCGCCGCCGACGGTCCGCCCGCCGGCACGGCCGACCCGCGCCCCCTGCTGGCCCGCGCCGAACAGGCCCTCGCCGACTACCGGGCGGCGGTCGAGGAGCTGGTGGACGGCGACCTGGACGGGCAGGCCTTCGAGGACCGTACCCGCGGGCTGCGGATCGGGGTCGTGGTCGACGGGGAGTCCATGTGGGTGTACGACCACGACGAAGAGCGCTGGCTGTACGGCGACGGACGGCAGCTGACCACCTACGCCACCGACCGGACGGCCTCGGACGAGGACTCCCACCACGCCTCCACCCGGTTCGCCGCCCCGAAGGGTGAGACCTGATGGCGCGCCAGGCGGGCCTGTCCTCCGGCCGGCCCTCGGAGCTGATCGGGAGCCGGGTGGCCAACTACCTGGTCGAGAGCGAGGTCGGCCGCGGCGGCATGGCCGTCGTCTACCTCGCGCGCGACCTGCGCCTGGACCGCCCGGTCGCGCTCAAGCTCCTGGCCCCGGAACTCGCCCGCAACGACACCTTCCGGCAGCGCTTCACCCATGAGTCCCGGGTGGCCGCCGCGATCGACCACCCGCACATCGTGCCCGTCTTCGAGGCGGGCGAGACGGAGGGTGTGCTCTACATCGCCATGCGGTTCGTCCCCGGCAGCGATCTGCGCCACCTCATGGACGAGCGCGGGCCGTTGCCGTACGACGTCGCCGTGCGCATCGCCGCCCAGGTGGCCTCCGCGCTCGACGCGGCCCACGAGCACGGCCTGGTGCACCGGGACGTGAAACCCGGCAACGTCCTGGTCGCCCGGGGTGCCGACCGCGACCACCCCGAGCACGTCTACCTCACCGACTTCGGGCTGACCAAGAAGTCGCTGTCCCTGACCGGGTTCACCAGCGTCGGCCAGTTCGTCGGCACCCTCGACTACGTGGCCCCGGAGCAGATCTCCGGCCGCCCCGTCGACGGCCGCTGCGACGTCTACGGCCTCGCCTGCGTCGTCTACGAGACCCTGGCCGGACGGCCGCCCTTCCAGCGCGAGGACGACATGGCCCTGCTGTGGGCCCACCAGTACGACGATCCGCCCCCGCCGAGCGAAGCGCGCCCCGACCTCCCGACGGGCGTCGACGCCGTCTTCGCCAAGGCACTCGCCAAGAGCCCGGACGGCCGCTACGACACCTGTCTCGACTTCGTCGCCGCCCTGCGCACCGCCCCATCCGGTGATGTCACCGGCGACCTCGCCGTCGACCCGGCCGACGAGCACCCGGCCACCCGGACGGACCGAAGGCCACCCGTCGAGTCCCGGCTGCCCCCGCAGTGGGCTCAACCCGTGTTCCGCCAGTTCCGCTAGGGCGTGTCGACCCTGCCACGCCGGTGCACCGGCCGGGCCGACAGCGCACCCACGAAGCCGGCGGCCAGCCCCCACAGCGCGCCCAGCCCCACCGCCTGCCACAGCCGGGGTCTGAGGAACAGCTCCCCGGACAGGCCGCCGCCCAGGTCGCCGATGCCGAGCAGGGACAGGCCGTAGTGCGCCGAGATCCGGCACAGCAGACAGACCGTGAGCACCGTCAGGGCCAGGGCGACGGCGAGTCGCAGGGCGTGCTGCCAGGCCGGGACGCGGGCCGGGGAACGCACCGCCATCAGGAACGCGACCGCCGGCACCAGCACCGCGTCCGCGACCAGCAGCCACCACATGCCGCTGTCGTACTCGGTGAGCGTGCGCAGGTTCAGCGTGGCGATGTCGGGGGTGCGCAGGATCTCGTCCAGCACATGCGGCATCGGCAGTCCGAACGGACCGTCCACCCGGCCGTGCCAGGTGGCGCCCTGGCCGAGGGTGAGGGCGATCCAGGCCAGGTTGGGCAGACCGAGCAGAATCACCGCGAACGTCTCGCCGACGTGCCCGTGCGCCGCGGCCGACACCAGCGCGACGAGGAGGCCCAGGGCGACGTACCCGAGCAGCAGGACGACCATGGCGTGCGCCGCCGGCCGCACGGACACGCTGCGGCGCAGCAGCCGGCCGGGCAACGGTGCGCCGGGTGCGGCCAGCAGGGCCAGCACCAGCACCCCGGCGAGCCAGAGCAGTCCGAACACCACGGTCAGCGGCGCGTCCGTGGTGAACCCGATCCTCGGCGCCGCGTCGAAGAGGCTGGTGAGATCGCTGAGGGTGCCGTTGCCCACGTCCACGGCGAAGGTCTGCCGGGCGGCCGACGCGAGGCCGACCAGGGCGCACAGCCACACCACCGCGATCCGGGCGGCCCAGCCGGCCAGCTCCCCGGCCGAGGCGACCGCGCGGTGCCGCAGGGGCCGCAGGAAGCCCGCGCCGATCACCAGGGCGCCGGCCAGCGTCACCGACAGCGGCATCACGGTCAGTCCGGCCCGGGTTCTCGCCAGCGCGCCCGCGTTGCCGGTGAGTTCGAGCGTGCCGCCGACCGCGGTCACCACGGTGGCCACCACCACCCGGACGAACGCACCGTCCGGCAGATCCGCCGCTCCGGCCGCCCACAGCCCCAGCGCCGCGAGCACGGCCATCACGACCAGTCCGGTCAGCACCGTGGCCACGGCCCGCACCCAGCCGTGCCGGGCGGCGGGCCGCGCGGAGGCGGTCGGAGGGCTCACGCCTGCCACGCTAGGCAGCGCCCGGGCATCCCGCCCGCCGGGTGGCCCGTCCGCGTCCGCGTCCGCTTGCGAGGCACCTGGGCCCGGAGCACACAATGGGACGCTGTGGTCTAAATACACAAAACGGGACTTTCTCTGATATAAGCCGCGCTCTCGTGGCGGGAAGAAGGGCTCGTGAGCGTCGAACCTCCGTCCTCCGGCCGCCCGACCGGGCCTCCCTCCGGACCCCTGTCGGGACCCTCCCAGCCCCCCGCCGGACCACCCCCCACGCCACCACCGGGCCGCGGCTCCGGGGCCGGAGGCGGAGAGCCGCACCCGCCGTGGTGGAGGTCAGCTCCTCGCATAGCCGTCATCACCGCGATCGTGGTCGCAGCGGCCGTCGTGGCGGTGGTCCTCACCCGTCCGGGTGGCGGCGGCGCCGCCAAGGGCGAGGTCTTCCTGCAGGCCGCGAACCAGACAGGCCCGGACCCGTTCACCGAGTCGACCGCCACCGACGCCTCCGGCCCGCCGAAGAGCACCTCGAACAGGTCTCCCGCTCCGGGAACCGCCACTCCTCCGGGAACCCCGACCGGGCCCGGAGCCTCCACCGCTTCGGGCACCGGCCCCGCGTCGCGGGCACCGTCGTCGCCCACCAACCAGGTGCGCGCGGTCGAGGGTGGCGCACCGGGCCTGTACAGCGGCGTCCAGAACCGCCCGAGCTGCGACGTGGAGAAGCAGATCAGTGCTCTGCGGGCCGACCCGGCCAAGAACCGCGCGTACGCCGCGCAGGTCGGCGTCCAGCCCGCCGCCGTCCCGGCCTATCTGCGCTCGCTCACTCCCGTGACGCTGCGCGCCGACACCCGCGTCACCAACCACGGCTACCGCGACGGAGACGCCACCGGCTACCAGGCGGTCCTCCAGTCGGGCACCGCCGTCCTGGTCGACGGGCACGGCGTGCCCCGGGCGCGCTGCGCCTGCGGCAACCCGCTGACACCGCCGGTCGCCCAGCGCGCTCCGCGGCCGGTGGGCGACCAATGGACGTCGTACCGGCCCTCGAACGTCATCGTGGTGACACCGGCTCCGGTGGTGGTCAAGGTCTTCGTGATCTACGACCCCCACCACGACAACTGGTTCCACCGCCAACGCGGTGACGACACCGGCCGCCACGACCGGCACACCAGTCCACCGAAGAACACCCACCCCTGGAACAGGCCGGCCTCCTGCCTGCCCACTCCGGGTGCGACGGTGGCACCGGGCGCCACCCCGAGGCCCTGCCCGTCGACGCCGACACCGACGTCCACGTCGAGCGCCCCCTCCAAGCCGAACTCGTCGTCCTCGACGTCTTCGTCGTCGCCGGGCTCGACCTCGCCCGGTTCGAGTTCGCAGTCGCCGTCGTCGGAGTCGCCGTCCAAGACGTCCTCGTCCCAGTCGCCGTCGTCCAAGACGCCGTCCGAGTCGCCGTCCCCGTCGTCTGAATCGTCGTCGAAGCCCGAGTCGTCGAAGTCTGAATCGTCGAAGCCCGAGTCGTCCAAGCCGGAATCGTCGTCGAAGCCCGAGTCGTCCAAGCCGGAATCGTCGTCCAAGCCCGAGTCGTCCAAGCCCGAGTCGTCCAAGCCCGAGTCGTCCAAGCCCGAGTCCTCGTCCAAGTCCGAGTCGACGCGGAACACCACCCCGGGAGCCCCGTCCTCGGTGGGCTCCGAGCCTCAGACCCCGTCCGGCCGGGAACAGTCCTCGCAGGGCGGGCGGTCGGAGACCGGGAACGCCCCGGTGTCGACCGGAAACCCCTCGTCGACATGAGACGACCTGCGCCGTTCCCCGTGCGCGCTCGGCGAACAGACTCGGTGGACTGCCGGACGCCGCTCGGGGTACGAGGACTGGTGCAAGAGCGATCGGCCGGATCGGGCTTCCGGAGAGAGACACGCATGACCGAGTATCTGGGCGGGGCAGTGATACCTACTGGTTTCGACGTACCCGTTGAGCCGCTGCGACGCGCGGCGCACTACACCGGCGAACCCGGATGCATCGCCGAGGCGCGGGTTTTCGCTGCCCAGTTCCTGCAGCAGCTGAGGACCGAGTGGTGCGCGGCCATCGACAGCCGCACCGACGGCGAGCTGCTCCTGGTGGTGAGCGAACTCGTCACCAACGCCGACCAGCACAGCACCGGCCCGTACATCCTGGAGCTGGAGGGCACGGACAGCGCGGTCGTGGTGGCCGTGTACGACAGCAGCTCCGCCCTCCCCCGCCGGTTTCCGAAGAACCCCGAGCGCGTCGGCCGGCACGGTCTGGAGATCGTGCACGTCCTGGCCTCCCAGGTGACGGTGCAGCGCGTCCCGGTCGGCAAGCGCGTGTGCGCGCGGGTGGACCTGAAGCGGTGAGCGCCTCTTTCACGGCTTCTGCGGTCGACTCTTCGCGTTTACGGCCTCTACCGTCGGCTCTTCACGGTGGGCCCGGGCGCAGGGGCGCCCGGGCATCCCGTCGTCAGGCGCAGCCCAGCTCGCCCAGCATCCCCTGGCGCAGGCGCATGATGATCCGCTTGATCAGCCGGGAGACGTGCATCTGGGAGCAGCCCAGCTTCTCTCCGATCTCCGCCTGGGTCGCCTCCTCGACGAACCGCATGTGGATGATCTGCCGATCGCGGTCGCTGAGCTCGGCCATCAGGGGAGCGAGGGCATGGAAGTCCTCGACGAGCCTGAGGCCCTCCTCCTCCACGCCGATGAAGTCCGCGAGCACGGCCTCGCCGTCCTCGGGGCCGTCTCCGGTGAGCGCGGCGTCCAGGGAGGCGGAGTTGTAGCCGTTCGAGGCGAGCTGGCCCTCGACCACCTCGTCCTCGGTGAGGTTCATCAGCGTGGCCAGCTCCGCGACCGTCGGGTCCCGGTCGAGCCGGCTGGACAGCTCCTCGCGGGCCTTGGCCAGCTCCACGCGCAGCTCCTGCAGCCGCCGCGGCACGTGCACCGCCCAGGTGGTGTCCCGGAAGAACCGCTTGATCTCGCCCACGATGTACGGCAGCGCGAAGGAGGTGAACTCGACCTCGCGCGACAGTTCGAACCGGTCGATGGCCTTGATCAGTCCGATCATGCCGGTCTGGACGATGTCCTCCATGTCGTCGCCGCGGCCCCGGAACCGTCCGGCCGCGAACCGCACCAGCGACATGTTCATCTCGATGAGGGTGTTGCGCGCGTACTGGTACTCGTGCGTCCCCTCCTCCAGCTCGACCAGCCGACGGAAGAACTGACGGGACAGCTCCCGTGCGTCACGCGGCGCGACGGACGCCGGGTCCTCGATGCCAGGCAGTGATCCCTCGCCCGTCCTGTCCTGCTCGGTCCTCTCGACGACCTCTGCTTCCGACCGGATCCCGGCGGTGTTCATTACCTCTCCCACGAAAGTCACGGTTCGACGTCTGCCTTGCGGCCTGATGTGTCCGATCCCAGTACAGGTTTTGTCTCGGATACCCGGAATCCGGGCGCCCATGCGTCCCCGCGGCGTCGTTCACCTGGCGGGTACCCCCGGTGACGCGCCGCATGCCCCCGCTCGGCCCCGGTGGCGGGAAATCGGCGCTGTCCACGCGCGACGGCACAGCCGGGCTCTAGGGTGAGGGGGTGACCGACCAGGTGAGCGACGACGCCCAAGTGATTCCGCTGCGCCCTCAGCCCGCCCGGCCGGGCGGCCCGGAGCCCGCTCCCAGAGAGCCTCTGTGGCGGGATCTCGTCGGTGAGGTGCTGCGGCGGGAGCGGCTGGCGCAGGAGCGCACGCTGCGGGACGTGGCCGACGCGGCCCGTATCTCTCTGCCCTACCTCTCGGAGATCGAACGCGGCCGCAAGGAGGCCTCCTCCGAGGTCCTCGCGGCCGCCGCCCATGCGCTCGGCCTGGGGCTCGGCGACCTGCTGTCGCTCGCGCACGGCGAGCTGACCCGGCACACGGCCACGAGCCGTCGTACGGCTGTGGCGCCACGGCACCCGTACCGGCCGTACAACGGACTGTGCCTGGCCGCCTGAGGCACGACCCTGCCTCGTACGCTCAGCCGATGCTCTTCTCGCTCAGTTGCCGGAAGAAGGCCCGGACGTCGGCGGCGAGCAGGTCCGGCTCCTCCATGGCCGCGAAGTGGCCGCCGCGGTCGAACTCCGTCCAGCGCACGATGTTCTCGGTCCGCTCCGCCTTGTGCCGCAGCGGGATCTGAGGCTCGGCCGGGAACAGGGCGAGGGCCGTCGGCACCGTCGACGGCCCGGCGGGCCGGGCGGTCCGGCCACGGGCGTGAGCCCGCTCGTAGTAGAGGCGCGCGGACGAACCGGCCGTGCCCGTCAGCCAGTACAGTATGACGTTCGTCAGCAGCAGGTCCCGGTCGACGGCCTCCTCCGGCAGCTCGGCGCAGTCGCTCCACTCCCGGAACTTCTCCACGATCCAGGCGAGCTGCCCGACCGGGGAGTCCGTCAACGCGTAGGCGAGGGTGTGCGGCCGGGTCGACTGCAGCACCGCGTACCCCGTGCCCTCGCGCGACCACTCCGCCCACCGCCGCCACGAGGCGAGCGTGTTCTCCCGCTCCCGCGGGCCGAGCGCACCCAGCTCCTCGGCGTCGGGCTCGGTCGCCGCCTGGGCGCCCGGCAGCAGGGTGAGGTGGACGCCGATCACCCGGTCGGGGTGGGCGCGTCCCAGCTCGCGGGAGATCACGGCGCCCCAGTCGCCGCCGTGCGCGCCGAACCGTTCGTAGCCGAGCCGCCGCATCAGTTCCGCCCAGGCGTCGGCGACCCGGCCCGCCTCCCAGCCGGGCTGTGCGGTGGGCCCGGACAGCCCGAAGCCCGGGAGGCTGGGGACGACCAGGTGGAACGCGTCGGCCGCCTCGCCGCCGTGCGCCACGGGATCGGCGAGCGGCCCGGCCACATCGAGGAACTCGACGATCGAGCCGGGCCAGCCATGGGTCAGGATCAGCGGGGTCGCGTCCGGCTCGGGAGAGCGCACATGCGCGAAGTGGAGGTGCGCCCCGTCGACCGTGGTGGTGAACTGTGGCCACTCGTTCAGCCGTGCCTCGGCCGCTCGCCAGTCGTACCCGTGCCGCCAGTACCGGGCCAGCTCACGCAGATAGCCGTCCGGGACGCCGTACTTCCACCCCGCCCCCGCCAGCTCGGCCGGCCAGCGGGTGCGGTCGAGCCGGTCGTACAGGTCGTCCAGGTCGCTCTGAGGGACCGACAGACGGAACGGCCGGACGGTCTCGGCGGACACGGAGGTCATGGCCCGGATGCTAGTGCGCGGCGGGCCCGTCACCCGGGAAGCCGGTCGGCGGTCCGCCGATGAGTTTCGCGGCGCGCACCGGTCGATACACATGACCGTGTTCCACGCCCCAGGAGGTGCTCATGCAGACCGACGGATTCACCACGTGTCTGTGGTTCGACGGCCAGGCCGAGGAGGCCGCCGAGTTCTACGTGTCCGTCTTCAAGAACTCCAGCATCGGCCGCGTCGGCCGCTACACCGAGGCCGGTCCGGGCCCGGCCGGCTCCGTGGTCGCCGTGGAGTTCACGGCCAACGGCCAGAAGTTCGCCGCGCTCAACGGCGGTCCCCAGTTCAAGTTCAACGAGTCGATCTCCTTCCAGATCTTCTGCTCGGACCAGCAGGAGATCGACCACTACTGGAGCCGGCTCACCGAGAACGGCGGTGAGGGCGGCCCCTGCGGCTGGCTCAAGGACCGGTACGGCGTCTCCTGGCAGGTCGTCTACGACCGGCTGCTCGACCTCATCGGCGACCCGGACCAGGAGAAGGCGGCACGCACCACCCGCGCCATGTTGAGCATGGGCAAGCTCGATGTCGCCGCGCTGGAGAAGGCCTACGCGGGGGAGTGAGCGGAAGGCCGATGGCCGATGCCTACCCGGCCTCGGCGAGGATCTCGGCGATCACATGCCGCGAGTTCTCCGCCAGGGCCGGGTTGGTCCGCCAGTAGTACGGCAGCTGGATCAGCGAGATCGACAGCGCCCAGCCCCGCCCCCGCGCCCACTGGGCGTCGTCGGCCCCCACCGCCCTGCGGAAGGTGTCCCGGGCGGATGCGGGCAGCAGGTTCCAGGCGACGATCAGGTCCACGGCGGGATCGCCCACACCGGCGGTGCCGAAGTCGATCACGGCACTCAGCCGGCCGCCCTCGACCAGCACGTTCCCGGGAGACAGGTCCCCGTGGGCCCACACCGGCGGCCCGGTGTGCTCCGGAGCCCGCAGCGCCTCGTGCCACAGGGCCGTCACCGCCTCGGTGTCCACCCGTGTGCCCAGCTCGGCGAGGGCCGCGCGGGTGGGCTCGTCGCGGCCCTTCAGGGGACCGCCCCGGTAACCGGGCGGCCCGTCCTCCGGGGCGATACGGCGCAGCGCGCGCACGAACGCCCCGAGGTCCCCCGCGAGCCGCTCGGGCTCCTCGACCGCCCCCGCCACCGGGTTGCGGCCGTCCAGCCAGCGGTAGACGGACCACGGCCACGGGAAGCCCTCGCCCGGTTCGCCGATCCCCAGCGGTTCGGGCACGGCGACCGGCAGCAGCGGCCCGAGCCGGCGCAGCCAGCGCTGCTCGTGCGTCACGTCCGGCACGGCGCCGGGGCGCCGCGGCAGCCGCACCACGAGGTCGGTCCCCAGACGGAACATGGCGTTCTCCGTACCGGAGGACGCCAGGCGCCGTACGGGGCGATCGGCCCACTCCGGAAACCGGCGGGCGATCAGGCGATGGACCAGCGGGGCGTCGAGGTCGGCCTCGTCCGCGTGCATCTTCTGCGTCTTCTGGCTCTGGAAGGCACTCATCAGGGCCATCCCAGCGCCTCGACGCCCCCGCTGTCGACGGGATTTCGCCGGGCTCAGACCCGGTCGGCCACGATGAGCAGGTACTGGAAGCTGCCGTTGCGGTACGCGGACAGGAAGGTGTCCTCGATGCCCGTGACCAGGTGGTCCGCCTCCCTGCGCAGTTCCCAGTACGGGACGGTGGCCTCCGTCAGGTCCTCCACGTGCACCGGCACCAGCCGGTTGCGGGCCATCGCCCGGAAGTACGCCGACCGCGGATGGATGTCGCAGATGTAGTGCGCGTTGATCAGCGACACCTCGCGGGAGGCCTGCCCGTAGGTGTCGTTGTAGCAGCCGGTGATGACCACGTACCGCCCTCCGCGGCGCAGCAGCCGGGCGTGCTCGGCGAACAGCAGGTCCAGCTCGACGTACATGGTGGACTCGTTGTTCCACGACGCGGCGTAGGCGCCCGACGGGAAGCCGGTGTCGAGCATGTTGCGGTGGTGGTAGCGCACCTTGCCGTCGATGCCGCGGCCGCGGGCCTGCTCGTTCGCGAAGTCCGCCTGCTTGGCGGAGAGCGTCACCCCGTCGGCGTGGCAGCCGTAGTGCAGGTGGGCCACCACGCTGCCGCCGCCGCGGCCGCAGCCGGCGTCGAAGACCCGGTCGGCGGGGGAGAGCGGCCCGAGGTGGGAGGCGAGCAGTTCTGCCTGGGCGTGCTCCAGGCGGTGCAGTTCGGTGGTGATCCGCTCCCGCCGCAGCCCGGCGTCGGGCTCGTCGAGCACCGAGCGGTCGGCGGCTCCGATGCCGTAGTGGTGGTGGTACAGATCGTCGATCTTGCCGAGTTCGAGGTTGACCGGGTTCTCCTCTGCGTTCCAGTAGTCCGCGACGCGGCTCTGGTACGTGGACTGGGCCGGCACCGGGGCGGGTGCGGTCCGGGCGACGGGGACGGTCGTCAACGCTGACTCCTCGTTGTGCATGTGACGGTGTTTCGTTCCGCGGGTGCGGACGGTTACCAGTAGTCGGGCAGGTGGTAGCGGTGGGTGTTGGTGGCGTGCCACTCGTGGTTGCCGGACACCCAGGCGGCGAGCCCCTGGGCGTAGCGCTCCACGAGGGGCGAGGCGGCGGACAGGAGGGCCGACTCCTCCTCGAAGGCCGCCATGATCCGGTTGTGGATCTCGACGGACCTCAGATAGGCGGCCTTCAGCCCGCACCGCTCGTTGGCGGCGACGACCTGCGGCAGGTTGAGGTGGTCCGGGTCGCTCGCCAGCTCCTTGGTGAAGGAGTACAGGTCGTTGACGATGGTGGTCGCGTTGCACGCCAGGGCGGTGATCCGCTGGATCTCCGGGCGGGCGTAGACCTGTTCGGGCAGCTCGTAGCCGTCCACCGCGTCCACGATCGACAGACAGGGGCGGAAGTTGTTGAACTGCCGCATCACCAGGTACTCCCAGACCCGGGGCACGTACCGGGTCTCGGCCCAGGCGGCCTCCGCCAGATAGCCGAGGTGGAGCCGGGCGATGTCGTGCACGAACCGGTCGGTCTGGCTGGGCGTAGCGAAGGCGGCGTAGTCGGTGAGGGCGAAGTGGTACGAGCGCAGCGGACCGTCGGCCCGTACACCCTCGCGCCACTCCTCCTCGAGCTCCGGGATGCCGTGGTAGGGGTCGAGCGCGGACTGGGCCATGATCAGCCGGCCGCCGAGGCCGCGGCGTGCTCCGCCCCGGCCCTCGTCCTCCTCGCAGTAGCAGGAGTCGACCACGTTCTCGGCGAGCAGCAGCTTGCCGGCGACCGTCAGACGCTCCAGGTCGAGGGCGCCCGGATGCTGCAGCACGACGGCCCGGCCGAACTGGAAGCCGGAGAAGTCCCCCTTCCAGGCCTCGGGGAACAGGTCCAGGCCGCGGGCCCAGGTCTCCAGGCGGCGGTCGACCTCGGCGGCCTTCACCGGGTCGGCGGGAGCGGCCGGCTGGTGGTGCAGACCGGGGATCGCCCCGGTGCGCCGGTTCCCGCGCAGGCTTCGGGCGATGTTCGGCGGCCCGGGCAGCGTGTAGGAGGGGGTCGGTGCGCTCATGGCGTGCTCCAGGCCGTCAGTCGGCGTTCCGGCCGAGCTGGACGTTCTCCAGGATTCCCGCCGCGTCGGGGACCAGGATGGCCAGCGAGTAGTAGGCCGTGACGAGGTAGTTGATGATCGCGGCAGTGTCGATGCCCATGAAGCGGACGTTCAGGCCCGGCTGGTACTCCTCCGGGATGCCGGTCTGGTAGAGGCCGATGACGCCCTGGTCGGCCTCGCCGGTGCGCAGCGCGATGATGCTGCTCGTGTGGTCCTCGGTGATCGGGATCTTGCTGCAGGGGAAGATCGGCACCCCCCGCCAGGCGGGCACCTCGTGGCCGTCGACGCTCGCGGTGCCGGGCACCAGGCCGCGCCGGTTGCACTGCCTGAAGAAGGCCGCGATCGCCTTCGGGTGGGCGAGGAACACCTTGGTTTTGCGCCGCATCGACAGCAGCTCGTCCATGTCGTCCGGCGTCGGCGGCCCCGTGTAGGTGCTGATCCGCTGGCCGTAGTCGACGTTGTGCAGCAGCCCGAACTCCCGGTTGTTGACCAGCTCCCACTCCTGCCGCTCGCGGATCTCCTCGACGGTGAGCCGGAGTTGCTGGGCGGTCTGGTCCATCGGGTCGTTGTAGAGATCGGCGACCCGGGTGTGCACCCGCAGCACGGTCTGCGTGAGCGACAACTCGTACTCGCGCGGGGCGAGTTCGTAGTCGACGAAGCCTCCGCGCAGCGTCGGTTCACCCACATGGCCGGCCTGGACCGGGACCTCCGCCTCGCCCTTGCGGTTCATCGGCAGGTGCTGCCGCTCGACATAGCCCCGGAGATGGGCGGCGAGGGACGGTACCCGCTCGGTGAACTCCTCCACGACGGCCCAGGGCAGCGCCAGCACCACCCCGGCGGTCTCGGCCCGCACCGAGGTCAGCCACAACGGATCGGACTGGCCGACCGCCTCGTCGCCCATCTGGTCGCCGTCGGTGACGACGCCGATGATCTCCTCGTCGCCGTACTTTCCGCTGGTGTACCGGGTGAACCGGCCGTGGACGACGAGGTAGGCCTCGGTGACCGGCTGCCCGGCCTCGAACAGCACCTGCCCGGCCCGCACCTCCCGGGGCTGGAAGCGGGCGGCGATCTCCCGCAGCACGTCCGCGTCGGGGTAGCCGCGCAGGATCGGCAGCTCGGTCAGAGTCTGCGGGACGACCCGGATGTCGTCGGCGCCGTTCTGCTCGAAGTGCACGCGCCCGCGACCGGTGCGCAGTTGCAGACGCCGGTTGACCCGGTAGGCGCCGCCCTTGACGTCCACCCACGGCAGGGTCTTCAGCAGCCATCGCGAGGTGATGGCCTGCATCTGCGGTTCGGACTTCGTGGTGGTGGTGAGCCGACGGGCCGCCTGGGTGCTCAGGCTGGTGAGCTGCCCGTCGGCCGGGGTCACGGGATCGGGTTCGTCGACTGCGGAACCGGTGGCGATGTCCGGAGTGGACACATTCCCTCCTGCGGAGAGGCGGACAGGGGTGATGCGGATCGGTCGGTGGTGCGCGGGGTGCCGGTGCGCAGGGACAAGCCAAACAGCGCGCGTGATGTCCGGGTACAGCGCGAAAGGGGCGGTTTTGATCAAGGCGTGGTGCAAACCCGCCGTTGAGAGCGTTCTGCGACGGTTGTGATGATCGCGCGCCGGTCCGTCGCCCCCGCGCCCCCGGCGGCCCGGGGTTTCGTCCCGGACGCTTCGGCGCGCGGGCCGACCGCAGGGTGGCTAGCGTGAGGTACGGGGACGAACCAGCCGACCGGGAGGGCACCGACCATGGCCGTGCAACCTGAAGGAACACCCTGTTGGGCCGATGCGATGTTCAGTGACCTCGAGGGCGCCAAGAGCTTCTACGGCGACGTCCTCGGCTGGACCTTCGGCGAGTCGTCGTCGGAGTACGGCAACTACACCCAGGCCTACGCGGACGGCAAGGCGGTGGCCGCCGTCGTACCGCCCATGCCCGGCCAGGAGGGGCAGTCGCAGTGGTGCCTGTACTTCGCCTCGCCGGACGCGGCCGCGACCGCGGCGCGGATCCGGGACAACGGCGGCGAGGTGCTGATGGAGCCGATGCAGGTCGGCGAGTTCGGCACCATGTGCCTGGCCCGGGAGCCCGGCGGCGCCGTGTTCGGCGTGTGGCAGGGAGGTGTCCACGAGGGCTTCGAGGCGGTCGCGGTGCCCGGCGCCTACAACTGGGCCGAGGTCTTCACGCGCGATCCCGAGAGGTCGGACGCGTTCCTCACCGCCGTCTTCCCCTACGTGGCTAAGCAGCTCGAGGACGACGGGGTCGACTTCCGGGTCTTCAACATCGGTGACGACACGGTCCTCGGCCGGATGCGGATGACCGACGAGTTCCCGCCCGAGATCCCGTCGTACATCAATGTGTACTTCGGCGTCGACGACTGCGACGAGGCCGTGGCCCGGGCCACCAAGCTCGGCGGCGTGCTGCGTTTCGGCCCCATGAGCAGCCCCTTCGGCCGGTTCGCCGCACTCACCGATCCACAGGGCGCGAACTTCTCGGTGATCGACACCACGACGACCGAGGGCGACAGGCCGAGCTTCCTGGACGTCTGACCGGGGCCGGGCCGGCGGCGCGCACGGCCATGGCATGATCGTGCCCATGCGTGAACGTGTGGTGGCCGCGTGCGACGGGGCTTCGAAGGGAAACCCCGGACCGGCCGGATGGGCATGGGTGGTCTCGGACGACGAGCGGACCCCCGCCCGCTGGGAATCGGGCCCGCTCGGCCGGGCCACCAACAACGTCGCCGAACTCACCGCCCTGGAGCGGCTGCTGGCCGCGGTCGAGCCGGACGTGCCGCTGGAGATCCGCATGGACTCCCAGTACGCGATGAAGGCGGTCACCACCTGGCTGCCCGGCTGGAAGCGCAACGGCTGGAAGACGGCCGCGGGCAAGCCGGTCGCCAACCAGGACCTGGTGGTCCGCATCGACGCGCTGCTCGACGGCCGGTCCGTCGAGTTCCGCTACGTCCCCGCCCACCAGGTCGACGGCGACCCGCTGAACGACTTCGCCGACCGCGCGGCCAGCCAGGCGGCCTCCGTGCAGGAGGCGGCCGGCAGTGCGCTCGGCTCCCCGGTGCCCCCGCCGTCGCCGGACGCCCCGGTCGCCAAGGCACCCCGCAAGAAGGCGCCCCGCCGCACCGGCGGCGGAGCGTCCTCGCGCACGATCAAGGCGAAGTTCCCCGGCCGCTGCCTGTGCGGCCGTTCGTACGCGGCCGGCGAGTCCATCGCCAAGAACGCGCAGGGCTGGGGTCACCCGGAGTGCCGGGCGGCCGAGGGCTGATCAGGAGTCGAACGTGTAGTGCTTCGTGTGGTCCAGCAGCTCCACGGGGCGCACGTCGTTCCACGGCTTCATCGTGTCGTTCAGGTCCACCACGTCCGGGGTGCCGCCCGTGGGCAGGTAACCGGCGCCCGGGTGCCGGCTCTGCCACTCGGCCCAGAGCTTGTCGACGTAGGCGTGGTGCAGCCAGAACACCGGGTCGTTGGGGGAGACCCCGGTGGCCATCTGGCCGCCCACCCAGACATGGACACGGTTGTGCAGGTTGACCCCGCGCCACCCCTCCAGGTTGTTGCGGAAGCCGTCCGAGGCGCTGTTGTACGGCGGCATGTCGTACGTCTCCATCGCCAGCACCGACTCCACCTCGGCCCGCGTCGGCAGTTCCCGCACGGACGTACCGAGCGAGCGGCGCAGGAAGGTGCGGCCGTCCACCCGTACGTTGATCGGCCAGTTGCCGGTGGACGCGGCGAACGGGCCGTCCGTCACCCGGCCGTCCGAGCTGCGCCCTGTGCCGCCGAGGAAGTCCGGCGCCCACAGCGAGGCGCGCACCGTGCGGTCGGTGCTCCAGTCCCAGTAGGGCAGCGCCACCGAGGAGTCCACCGACTGCAGTGCCGCCTCGAAATCGAGCAGGAATCTGCGGTGCCAGGGCAGGAAGGACGGGGAGCGGTGGCCGGTCCGCTCACCGGAGTCGGTGTCGGACATGATGAACTCGTTGTGCGTGCGGACGAAGTCGTCGTAGCGTCCGTTGCGCTTGAGCTCTATGAAGGCGTCGGTGAGCCGCTTCTTCTCGGTGGCGGTCAGGGCGGCCTGGTTCTTGCGTACGGTCATGTGCGGGATGCTCCGGAAGTCCTTGCGGCGGCGGTCAGTTGGCGGGGAACGGCAGTAGCGGGGCGCCCTGCAGCTCGTCCACCGCGGCACGGGCGGCGGCACGCGGCGTGGGCACCGGGTCGTAGTGGCTGACGACGCTGATCCAGCTGCCGTCGGCGTTCCGCATGACGTGCAGCTCCACCCGGTCGACGAACACGGAGTAGCCGCCGCCGTGTTCGTGGTGGTGACCGCCCCCGCTCGACGGCCGGCCCTGTATCCGGCGGCCCTTGTAGACCTCGTCGAAGGACTCCGGTGAGCCGTGGTGGTGCTCGGTGGCCGAGGCGCCGGGTGCGACGAGGGTGGCGGTTCCGGCCGCGGCGGCGAGGGCGGCCGCCGCGGTGAGTGCGCGGCGCCGGGTGAGTTCGGGCATACGGGTGCTCCTGCAGAGGTGTTCGAGTGGTGACTCCGCATGCCTACCGGGCCGCCGGAGGCGGGAGGAAATCGCCCCGAACCGGTTGGCTGTGATCCGGACAATTGGCCACATGTCATGCAGGATTGAACAAAGATGATCTTGCTGTCCCGAGGGCGCATCCGCCGCGGAACGGGAAATTCCTTGCCGCCGGGCCCGGGGTTCCGGCGATCCTTCTCGTTCGGGGCCCGCCCGAGTGGCGCGGGTCACCACGCCAGACTGGCGCGATCCGGAAGCGAGGCCACACCCCTCCGCTCCTGCTACCCTGCGGTGCCGTTCGAGCACGTTGAGTAATCGTCAGGGGTGTGCACGTGAAGGTCGTCTGCGTCGGGGGTGGGCCCGCCGGCCTGTACCTCGCCATCCTGCTCAAGCGACAGAACCCGTCCCACGACATCGCCGTCCACGAACGCGATCCCGAGGGCTCGACCTACGGCTGGGGCGTGACGTACTGGCGCGGGCTGCTCGACCGGCTCCACGCCCACGACCCGGAGTCCGCGCGGGCGATCGAGGACGCCTCGGTGCGCTGGAACCAGGGCGTGGCCCACGTGCGCGGCCAGGTGGCCCGGCAGCCGGGCGACGAGGGGCACGGGATCGGCCGTCACCGCCTCCTCGGGATCCTCGCCGACCGCGCCCGGTCCCTCGGGGTGCGGCTGGAGTTCGACAGCGAGGTGACGGCGGCCGACCCGCCGGGCGCGGACCTGGTCGTGGCGGCCGACGGCATCCACAGCGCCCTGCGCACCCGGCACTCCGGCCACTTCGGCACCCGGATCGAGGAGGGCCGCAACCACTACCTCTGGCTCGGCACCAGCAAGGTCTTCGACGCCTTCACCTTCGCCTTCGTCGAGACGGAGCACGGCTGGATCTGGGCCTACGGCTACGGCTACAGCGGCGAGCACAGCACCTGCGTCGTCGAGTGCTCCCCGGAGACCCTGACCGGCCTCGGCCTGGACCGCGCGGACGAGGGCGAGGGGCTCGCGCTGCTGGAGAAGCTCTTCGCCCGGGTGCTCGACGGCCATCCCCTCGTGGGCCGCTCCGCGGCCGGCGGCAGCGCGCCCTGGCCGAGGTTCCGCACGGTCACCAACCGCACCTGGCACCGCGGCAACCTCGTCCTGCTCGGCGACGCCGCCCACACCACCCACTACTCCATCGGCGCGGGCACCACCCTCGCCCTGGAGGACGCCATGTGCCTGGCCGCCGCCCTGCGCGAGCACACCGTCCTGCCCGAGGCCCTGTCCGCCTACGAGCGGCAGCGCAGGTCCGACCTGCTCTCCGCGCAGAGCGCGGCCCGCCACAGCGCCCAGTGGTACGAGAGCCTGCCCCGCTACATCCAGCTGCCGCCGCACCGCATGTTCGCCCTGCTCGGCCAGCGTCACTCGCCGCTGCTGCCGTACGTCCCGCCCCAGCTCTACTACGGCCTCGACAAGGCGGCAGGTCAACTGGAGGTCCTGCGCAGGCTCAAGCGCCGGCTCGGCCCCCGGGTGGCCCGCGCCCTGCAGTCCCGGTCGGCGGGCCACCGGAACTAGGGCCTCTCTTTCGGATCTTGCCGGGGGCGCGGGGACCGGCACGCGCATCCGCCGCGTCGTCGTCACTCGCCGGCTCCCCCACGCTCGGCTTCGCTCGCGCGCGGGCACCCCCATCCCGTCGACTCCCTCCTCCGCCTTGCAACTGCACGCACCAGACCCCGCTCGGGCCGGACAGCAGGCGCCGCCGCTCCGAGCCGGCCAGATCCTGAAGAAGGACCCCAGGGCGGCGGCCGTCACCCCCTTCTCCTTCCCCCACCCAAGGAGTCCGCGTCATGGCCGTACCCCTCGACTTCGACCACGCGTCGACCGGCTACAGCCTGGGGCGCGCCTACTGGCTGGCCCGCGCGGCCGACCTCGCCTACCGGGACCGCGCCGTCATCGAGGAGCGGGCCGCCCGGTGGGGCTTCGACCGGGTGAGGCACCACCACACCCGTTTCGCGCCGCCGTTTCCGCTGCGGGACACCCAGGCGTACACCATGGCCGGCGACCGGATGATCGTCACGGCGTTCCGCGGCACCGAGCCCGCCCGGCTCAAGGACTGGCTCTCCGACGCCACCACCCCGCCCCGGCCGGGGCCCGGTGGCAACGGCTACGTCCACCACGGGTTCGCCGAGGCCCTGGAATCGGTCTACCCGGCCGTCCACGACACTCTCCGGGAACTGGGCACCGACGGACGGACCGTCTACTTCACCGGACACAGCCTGGGCGGAGCGCTCGCGATGCTGGCCGGGGCGCGGCTCTACCTGGAGGAGCCGCACCTGGCCGCGGACGGCGTCTACACCTTCGGCCAGCCCCGCACCTGCGACCGGCTGCTCGCCGAGGCTTTCAACCAGGGCTTCGGCGGCCGCATGTACCGCTTCGTGAACAACAACGACATCGTCCCCCAACTCCCGCCGGAGCCCGGCTACACACACGTCAGGGCGCTGCGTTACGTCGACTCGCACGGCAGGCTGCACGAGGCGATGCCGATGCTCTCGGTGCTCGGCGACCGGGCCAGGGGGATGAACTCCGACCCCTTCGCCCCCGCCTCCGACGGCGCCCGTGACCACTTCATGCACAACTACCTGACCGCCCTCGAGAAGAACCTCACCTGACAGGCCCGGGCCGGTCCCTGGCTGCCTTGGTGAATGGCCATTCACTCGATAGGGTGAATTGTTATTCACCTCGAATTCCGCAGTCGCAGGAGCGCCGATGGACCAGCCAGTCCCGATACCCCAGCCGCCCGGCACCGCCACCCCGGCGGCCCCGCTGCGGGACCGCCTCACCATCCCGGTGCTGGCGTCGGGCGGCATCCTCATGGCGGTCATGCAGACCGTGGTCGTGCCCCTCCTGCCGGACCTGCCCCGGCTCACCGGTGCCTCGGCGGCCGCGGTCTCCTGGACGGTCACGGCGACCCTGCTCTCCGGAGCGGTGCTCACCCCGGTGCTCGGCCGGGCCGGCGACATGTACGGCAAGCGCCGGGTCCTCACGGCGGCCCTCGCGCTGATGACCGTCGGCTCGGTGCTGTGCGCCCTCACCTCCGACATCGGCGTGCTCATCGCGGCCCGGGCGCTGCAGGGTGCCGCCGCCTCCGTCGTCCCGCTGTCGATCAGCATCCTGCGCGACGAACTCCCGCCGGAACGGCGGGGCTCGGCGGTGGCGCTGATGAGCTCCACGGTCGGCATCGGCGCCGCCCTCGGCCTGCCGCTCGCCGCGCTGGTCATCCAGTACGCCGACTGGCACACCATGTTCTGGCTGACCAGCGCGCTCGGCGCCCTCGGCGTGGCGGCCACCTGGTGGGCCGTGAAGGAGTCGCCCGTACGCGAACCGGGCCGCTTCGACGTCCTCGGCGCACTCGGTCTCGCCGGGGGGCTGACGTGTCTGCTGCTGGGCGTCTCGCAGGGCGGCACCTGGGGCTGGGGCAGCCCGCGGATCCTCGGACTGTTCCTCGCGGCCGCCGCGATCGTGGCCCTGTGGTGGTGGCAGCAGCTGCGCACCGAGCGGCCGCTCGTCGACCTGCGCCTGGTCACGCGGCCGCGGGTGGGGCTGTCCCATGTGGCGGCCCTGCTCACGGGGTTCGCCTTCTACGCCAACTCGCTCGTGACCGCCCAGCTGGTGCAGGCGCCGAAGGCCACCGGCTACGGCCTCGGGCTGTCGATCGTCGCCACCGGCCTGTGCCTGCTGCCCGGCGGCGTCACCATGCTGCTCTTCTCGCCCCTGTCGGCACGGATCTCGGCGGCGCGCGGCCCGCGCATCACCCTCGCCCTCGGCGCCGCCGTCATCGCCTGCGGCTACGCGGTGCGCATCGCCGACAGCCGCGACCTGTGGATGATCATCCTGGGCGCCACCGTGGTGGCGACCGGCACCACCCTCGCCTACTCCGCGCTGCCCACCCTGATCCTGCGCGCCGTCCCGGCCGGCCAGACCGCCTCGGCCAACGGCGTCAACGTCCTGATGCGCACCATCGGCCAGGCCACCTCCAGCGCCGCCGTCGCCGCCGTCCTCGTGCACCACAGCAGCCTCGTCGGTCGCCTCGCGGTGCCCACCCTGTACGGCTATCTGCTGGCGTTCGCGATGGCGGGCGCGGTGGCCCTGGCCGCCTGCGTCGCGGCCCTGACCATCCCGGGCGACGGGCCGTCCGGCGGCACCCGGCGCGCCCGCGGAGCCACCCGGGGCGCGCGCGACGAGGCCATGGAGGAAGCATGAGTGCCGTGAGCACACGCCCCGGCCCCGCACCCGCCGCCCCCGCCCGCCGTGACGCCGAGGCCACCAGGGCGGTCATCCTGAAGGCGGCACGGTACCTGCTGGCCCGGCACGCGCACGCCGACATCACCCTCCGGGCGGTCGCCGAACGGGCCGGTGTCAGTCCGCCGTTGATCCTCAAGTACTTCGGCAACAAGGACGCCCTGTTCGCGCGCGTGATGTCCTTCGACACCGACGCGGACGACCTGCTCGACGCGCCCCTGGAGCAGCTGGGCCGCCACATGGTCCGCCATGTGCTGGCCAGCCAGCGCGAGCGCGGTGCCGACCCGCTCCTGCGCATCGCCTTCGCCCCCCTGCACGGGGACCACGGTGACGTCCTGCGCGCCAACTTCCGCGCCCAGGTGACCGAACGCCTCGCCGGCCGGCTCCCCGGACCCGACGCGGGCCTGCGCGCCGAACTCGCCGTCGCGCAGCTCCTCGGCCTCGGCGTGATGTACGGCATCGCGCGCGGCCCGCATCTGCGCGTGACCGACATCGACACCATCGCCGACCACTACGGCCCCGTCGTCCAGGCACAGTTGACGCCCGGCGCCTGACGCGACGACCGGTCACGGGCGCCCGCCGGGGCGCCGCTTCACCTGCACCGGCCCTCCGGCGGCCCTCCCCGGCCGTGCGGGCGGGAAACGCGCGGACCGTCCTTCCGGAGCGGCCTGTTCCGCGGGATGCGGGGCCGGATGACACACTGACGCCATGGACGAACGCGCAATCGGCAGGTCGGGGCAGTGGGCATCGGTCGTCGGACTCGGCACGTGGCAGCTGGGCGCCGACTGGGGCGACGTGGACGACAAGCAGGCCCTGTCCGTCCTGGAGGCTGCGGCCGAGTCGGGAGTCACCTTCTTCGACACGGCCGACGTGTACGGCGACGGGCGCAGCGAGTCGGCCATCGCCACCTTCCTGAGCAGCCGGCCCGACCTGCACGTGCTGGTGGCCACCAAGATGGGCCGCCGGGTCGAGCAGATCCCCGAGAACTACGTCCTGGACAACTTCCGCGCCTGGAACGACCGGTCCCGCCGCAACCTCGGCGTCGACCGCCTCGACCTGGTGCAGCTGCACTGCCCGCCGACGCCGGTGTACTCCTCCGACGAGGTGTTCGACGCCCTCGACACCCTGGTCGAGGAGGACCGCGTCGCCGCGTACGGGGTGAGCGTGGAGACCTGTGCCGAGGCACTCACCGCGATCGCCCGGCCGAACGTGGCGAGCGTGCAGATCATCCTCAACCCGTTCCGCATGAAGCCCCTGTACGAGGTGCTCCCGGCGGCCCGGGAGGCGGGCGTCGGCATCATCGCGCGCGTCCCGCTCGCCTCCGGCCTGCTGTCGGGCAAGTACACCAGGGACACGGTCTTCGCCGCCGACGACCACCGCACCTACAACCGGCACGGCGAGGCCTTCGACCAGGGCGAGACCTTCTCCGGCGTCGACTACGCGACCGGCGTCGAGGCCGCCGCCGAGTTCGCGGCGCTCGCCCCGGAAGGCTGCACTCCGGCCCAACTGGCCCTGCGCTGGATCATCGAGCAGCCAGGCGTGACCACGGTCATCCCCGGCGCCCGCAACCCGGAGCAGGCCCGCGCCAACGCCGCCGCCGCCAAGCTGCCGCCGCTGCCCGAGGAGACGTCCACCGCGATCCGCGCCCTGTACGACCGCCGCGTCAAGGACCAGGTCGAGCACCGCTGGTAGCGAACCGCGGACCCTCCGTTTGAACGAACGTCCATGCGGTTACACGCACCGCATGACGCAGGAGGGACGGCGCAGAGGGCGCAACGAGACCGAGGAGGAGCGGGCCGACCGGATGTGGGGCGAACTCATCCAAGAGGTCCGGGTGGCCCAGACGGGCGTGCAGATCCTCTTCGGATTCCTGCTGACCGTCGTCTTCCAGCCGAAGTACGCCACGCTGCCCCACACCGACCAGGTCATCTACATCGTGACCGTCGTGCTCGGTGCCTGCGCGACCGGTGCCCTCATCGGGCCGGTCTCCCTGCACCGGCTGGTGTCCGGCCGCCGGGTCAAGCCGCAGGCGGTGCGGCTCGCCTCCCGGCTGACCTTCGCCGGGCTGGTCCTGCTGCTCGCCACCATGACCTCGTCCCTGGTGCTGATCCTCCGGGTGGCCACGCACGGCGGCTATGTCACATGGGTGGTCGCGGGTGTCGTCGCCTGGTACCTGGCGTGCTGGTACGGGCTCCCGCTGTGGGCCCGGGTCCGCTACACCAGCCGGTCGGACGACGAGTCCGCCGTACGGCGCTGAAGCTCCCGCAGCTGCCGGTCGTGCACCTTGCTGAGCAGCAGCAGCGACACCACCGACCCGATCAGGGCGCAGAACATGTCCCACTGCGTGTCCCAGACGTCGCCCTGGGTGGCGAGGAAGGCGTCCGCGCTGTGCCCGCCGACCACGGCGGCCGCCCACTCCAGCAGTTCGAAGCAGGCGCTGAAGGCGAGGCAGGCGCACACGGTGAGCGGGGCGAGCCAGCGGCTGCCGCGCAGCGGTGAGGTACGGCTGAGCAGTTCGCGTACGAGGACGGCCGGCACGAAGCCCTGCATGAGGTGGCCGAACCGGTCGTAGGGATTGCGGGACAGGCCGAAGGCGTCCCGCACCCAGTCGCCCGCCGGCACCTGCGCGTACGTGTAGTGGCCGCCCACCGCGAGGACCAGCGCGTGCACGGCCAGCAGCCCGCACAGCAGCCCGGTCAGCGGGAAGCGCCGCCAGGCCAGCACCACCAGGGGCAGCCCGACCAGTGCCCAGACCGTCTCCAGGAACCAGGTGGTGCGGTCGCGTGCGCCCCACGCCGACACGGCGAGGCCCACGGCCACCACACCGGCGAACAGGGCGGGCGGCACGCGGCGCGGCGCGGAACGTGCGGCGGGGTGCACTGCGGTCATGGCGGGGCTCCTTGCCCTGGGCGTCGAAGGAAGCCCATCGTGGCGCCGGCCGGCGGGCACGGGCATGAGTACCGCTACTCAGCCCGCGCTGAGGATCTCCGCCAGCAGCTCGTCGACCGGGACCTCCTCCCGCCCGGGCGCCACCACCTCGTTGGTCTCGCGCAGGAACGCGGCGATCGCCGGCGCCCAGGCGAACACCACCGCGTGGTGCCGGCCGCCGTCCGGCCGGAAGTCGCCGAGGAACTCCATGCGCAGCTCCCGCCACCTCCCGGTGGACAGCGGACGCATCCGCACGTCACCGAGGCCGACCTCCTTGGTCAGGCCGTCGGCGAGCATCTCCCGGTCCAGCGTCCACCGGGCCAGCACCCGGCCGTCGTGGCCGAACACGACGGTGACGGCGAACGGGTCATCGGCGTCGTAGCTCAGGTGCGCGAGCACGGGACACCGGTCGGTGCCCTCCGCCTGGAGCTGCACCACCAGGGTCTTGTGCACGAAGGGATTCATGCGAGGGCCTCCGGGAACAATCGGCGTAGGGCCCTCTAGTACCCCCGTCTCGCACAAGATGCTCACCCAAGTGACTGATTCGTGTGTGCTCCCCGCAGCGCGGCCAGACAGGTGCCGATGGCCTGCTGGAGTTCTTCCAGGCGCTGGACCATGTCGTCCTCGTAGAAGTCCTGCGCGTCGTCGAAGGTCAGTTCATCGAAGGCCCTGGTCGCCTTCTGCAGGCTGCTGTAGAACTTCGTCCGGCGCTCCTGGACGCGCAGGCCGGGGTCGGCCTCGACGGTCTCGACGACGAGGGACTTCATGGTGTCGTAGGCCTCGGTGGCCCACTCGCCGGTGTCCTCGTCGTCCTCCAGTTCGTCGATGAGCGACAGATGACGCTCGGCCTCCTGGCGCAGCGGGGCCGGCGCCTCCACGGTCTGCCCGGCCGGGGTCCTGATCTGCCCGGACTCGGCGATCTGCCGGACGTAGCCGATCCGGTCGGCCGCGCGGCTCTCGCTGGCGACGGCCTTCTTCAGGTCGTCGGTGCGTACGACGTCCCGGGCCAGCTCGGCCTGCAGGTCCGGGTCCTCCTTCAGCCGGTCCAGCAGGGCGGAGCGAGCGGCGCGGGCGGTGGACGGGTCGGCCAGGATCGCGGCGCGCAGTGCGGTGGGGTTCTCGGCGACCTCCAGGGCCTTGGTCGGCCGGATGCCCTCGGCCTCGGCCGCCTGGGCGATGGCGGTGCCACGCTCGGAGGCGGCGCTGTTGCGGGAGACGTAGTAGCTCAGCCAGACGTCGGCGTCCGGCAGTTCGACGTCCTCGCCGGGCCGGAGTACCTCGAACTGCTGGACGAGACCGTCGTCGGCCGCACGGCCCCAGGCCCGGTAGTAGCGCATGACCCGCTCGGGCGAGCAGCCCGCCAACTCCGCGAACTCCTTCGCGGAGACCTTCGGGGTCCCGTCGGCGGCCTGCCCGCCCGGCCGCACGCTGCGGGCCACCATGAGCGCGAACGCCCAGCCCCCGGTGCGCGCGTAGACGCCGAACTCGCGCGCGTCCCGCGCCACGAGGTCGGACAGGGGCGCGGCGACCGGGGTGGACGTCTCGGACGGGTCGACGGCAAGGGTCACGGATGGCTCTCCTGGAGGCACGGCGGTCTCGGGCACTCGGCGCGAGTGCAGACAGGAAGCCTATATGGGCCCATTGGCCATGCTTTGGCGGCCCCGGCCGTCCGCGTCAGCCGAGCGCCTCCCGCAGTGCGGGCAGCAGGGTCTTCGCAGACCAGTCCAGGTACTCCGGCTGCGAGTCGCCGCCGATCTGGACGAGGGCGATCTCCTCGAACCCGGCCTCGGCGTAGGGCCGTACGGCCTCCACGAAGGCGTCCGGGTCGTCGCCGCAGGGGATCGAGGAGGCGACGTCGTCCGTGGTCACGAACCGGGTCGCGGACTCGAAGGAGTCCGGGTGCGGCAGCTCGGCGTTGACCTTCCAGCCGAGGCCGAACCAGCGGAACTGGGCGTGGGCGCGCTTGACCGCGGTGTCCCGGTCGGGGTCGTAGCACACCGGCAGCTGGCCCACCCGGCCCTTGCCGGTGCCGCCGTGCCGGTCGAAGGCGTCCAGCAGCCCCTTCTCCGGCTCGGTGGCGATGACCAGGTCGGCGAGGTGCCCGGCGAGTCTGCAGGACCGCTCGCCGGAGACCGCGATGCCGATCGGCGGCGGCTGGTCGGGCAGGTCCCACAGGCGGGCCGACTCCACGTCGTAGTGCGGGCCGTGGTGCGTGAGGTGACCGCCCTCGAACAGCGCGCGGATGATCTCCACCGCCTCCTCGAGCATCTCGTGGCGTACGTCCACCGGAGGCCAGCCGCCGCCCACCACGTGCTCGTTGAGGTTCTCGCCCGCGCCCAGCCCGAGCCGGAACCTGCCCTCGGACAGCAACTGCATGGTCGCCGCCTTCTGCGCCACCACCGCCGGGTGGTACCGGATCAGGGGACAGGTCACGTACGTCATCAGCGGGATCCGCGAGGTGGCCTGCGCGGCGGCGCCGAGCACGCTCCAGGCATAGGGGGAGTGGCCCTGCGAACGCAGCCACGGAAAGTAGTGGTCGGAGGTCACGGAGAAGTCGAAGCCCGCCTCCTCGGCCCGCACCAAGTGGTCCACCAGGTCACGGGGACCGGCCTGCTCGGTCATCATCGTGTATCCGATTTGCACCATGAGAGGCGAGTCCCCGGGCTGCGGGACCGAAAACGGCCGGGACGCGGGTCAGTCGCCGGGCGCGCGGAACGTCCGCAGGAAGGTCCGCAGGGCCAGCCGGTTGGCCTGGTCGCCCCAGGTCCCGGCCGGTGTGGTGAAGCGCAGGGAGAAGCCGTCCCCGCCGTCCAGCAGGAATCCGCGCCCGAAGGTGTGCACCCGGGCGTCCCCGGACCCGGACAGCCACTCCAGGTCGGCGGCCCTGTGCCCCTGGTAGGTGGTGGCCTCGACGGTGCCGACCCGGTGGTAGCCGGGGAGCCGCGCCAGCTGGGGCTCGACCTCGTCGCGCCACACGGCGACCGGGTCCGGGCCCACGCGCTCGCTGTGGGTGACGGCGAGGGCCGGGGAGCCGCCGTCCGTGCCGAACGTGACGCGGTAGGCGACCCCGGACACGCGTGTGGTGGTCAGTCGCTTCCAGCCGTCCGGCAGGGCCACGGAGAAGCCCTCGGGGGCGGTGTACCGGCGATAGCCGCCCGGCAGGGCGTCGGTGCCGCCGCTGCTGCCCGCGCCGGGGCTGCCGCTCGGCCGCGGGGTGTTGTTCTCGGTGCGGCCGGCCGGCGGGGCGGCCGTGGCGCCGGGCCGCGCGGCCGGCTTCGCCGTGGCGGCGCCGGGCAGGTGGTGGGTGGCGGCCAGCACCGCGGCCGCGACCGTGACGACGGCCAGCGCGGTTCCGATCGCCATCATCCGCCGGCCGCGCGCCTGGCCCGCGTGCCGTACGGCCGCGTACGCGTTGCGCAGCCGGGGCGCGGGGGCGAGCTGCCGGTCCGCGTCGGCGTCCTCGTCCACGGCCCGGAGCAGGGCCTCGCGGACCACCGGCCGGCCCAGCCGCTCCCGGGAGTTCTTGCGCAGCAGCCCCTGGACGGCCTGGGTGAGCGGGCCGGTGCGCAGCGGGGTGCGCAGCGGCAGCCGGTCCACGGCCTTCAAGGTGGCCTCGGGCCGGCCGCGGTCGCGGAACGGCGGGCGGCCCTCCACCGTCGTGTAGAGGATCGCGCCGAGCGCCCACAGGTCCGCGGCCGGTCCGACGCGCTCGTCGCGGGCCTGTTCCGGAGAGGCGTACGACGGTGCCGTCAGCCTCGGGGCCAGGGTCGTGCCCGCCAGTCCGAACCCGGCGACCACGACCGGGCCGGACTCCCTGACGAAGACCTGGCCGGGGCTCAGCTCGCCGTGGGTGATGCCCTCGTCGTGCGCGGCCCGCAGCACATCGAGCATCTCGAGGCCGAGCAGTGCCGCCCGCACCGGGTTGAACGGTCCGTCGCGGTCGAGGAGTTCTCCGAGGGGGATGCCGTCGATCCACTCCGTGACCGTCCACAGGGTGCCCGACTCCACGACGGCGTCGACGACGGTCGCGACCTGGCCGGGGCACAGCAGCCGCATGATCTCTGAGGTGCGGACGACCCGGGCCTTGGCCCGGCGCAGGGTGTCCGCGTCGCAGGTCTCGGGGAGGGCGACCTGGGCCACCAGGCGGGGCTGGTTCGCCGGCACGTCCTCGGCGTACCACCACAGCCGGTTCGTCTCGCGCGCGAAGACCTCGAGGAGCCGGTACCGGCCGGCGATCAACTCGTGTGCGGAGACGTGCGCCTCGACCATGGTCATCCCTCGCTGAAACCCCTGACTCGTCCTTTCCCAGTGGTACGCGGGGCGCGCGGGGGTGCGTTCAAAGAATCCTCAACTCCAGCCCCCTTCTTGCCTTTTATTCAAAACTTCGAAAGGGCTTGCGGTTTGGGGAATCGTCCCAAGGTCGGGCTTCGACCTGCGGGTAACCGACGGTAATGGCCCGGCCGTGGATGCGTTCAGAGCAGCCCGAACCGGTCCGCCCATCCGAACAACTCCGCCGGTGCCGTGTTGCCGCCGCACACCACGAGCCCCAGCCGGGCGCCGTCGCCGACCCGCGCCACGACCTGCCGGGCCGCCGGCAGCAGACAGCCGGCGGCCGGCTCCGCCCACACCTTGGCCCGGTCGGCGAGGTCCAGGGAGCCCTGCACGGCCTCCCGGTCCGGCACCACCAGGACCTCCTCGACCAGCGCGGACACATGGTCGTACGTCAGCCGGGACACGGACGGCGCGCTCAGCGTGGTGACCAGCGAGGAGACCGGCACCGGCAGCGGACCACCCGCCTTCAGCGCGGCGCCCATGGCCTCGGCGCCCTCCGTCTCCACACCCCACACCCGCACGTCCGGGCGCCGGGCGCGCAGCGCGGCCGCCACCCCGGCGATCAGCCCCCCGCCGCCGACGCTGACGATCACGTCCGTCAGCTCGCCCTCCGCCACGTCCTCGGCGAGCTCCAGCCCCACCGTGCCCTGCCCGGCGATCACGACCGGATCGTCGAACGGGTGGACCAGGGTCAGTCCCTCGTCCCGCAGCCGGAGCACCAGCTCGAAGGCGCTGTCCATGCCGTCGGTCAGCCGCACCGACGCCCCGGCCTCCGCGGCCAGCTCGATGGAGCGCGCCGGCGCGGTGCGCGGCATCACCACCGTCGCCTTCACGTCGAGGGCCGCCGCCATCACCGCGAGGGCGATCCCGTGATTGCCGCCGCTGACCGCGACCACACCGGCCGCCCGCTCGGCCTCGCTCAGCGACAGCAGCTTGGCCGTCGCCCCACGTGCCTTGAACGAGCCCGTGCGCTGGAGGAGTTCGAGCTTGGCGGTGACCGGGACACCGATCAGCGCCGTGAGGCCGGGGCTCGCTACGGTCGGCGTCCGTACCACGTGTCCGGCGATCCGTCGGGCGGCGGCTTCGATGTCCGAGATGCCGATCAAGGTGGTTCACCTTCCCGGCGCGGGGCTGGGGACCGCGCCGCTCGCACCCTGACCCGCGGTGCCGTCCGGGGTCAACACGGTTTCACAGGTGGCGGCCCGCCAGCAGGTCGAGCAGGCGGAACAGCTCGTCGACGGGGCCCGCCGCCAGCGACGGCTCCTCGAGCAGGGCGCGTGCGGCGGCGGTGTGCGCGCGGGCCTCGGCCAGCGTCGCCGTACGGCCGCCCGCCTCCTCGATCAGCGCGGCCGCCTCCTCGACGCGCCCGGGGGAGTCCAGGAGTGCGGGCAGGTGACGGGCCCGGGAGGAGCCGAGCGCGGCCAGGACCGGGAAGGTCTTCTTGCGCTCCCGGAGATCGCCGCCCACCGGCTTGCCGGTGACGGCCGGGTCGCCCCAGAGTCCGAGCACGTCGTCGATGAGCTGGAAGGCGATGCCCAGATGGCGTCCGGCGCGGTCCAGCGTGGCCACGACCGGCGCGGGAGCCCCGCCGAGCGCCGCCCCGAGTGCCGCGGCGCAGCCCAGCAGGGCGCCCGTCTTGTGTTCCGCCATCGCCCGGTACTCCTCGGGCGTCACCCGTTCCGGCCCGGCGAAGGGCCGCGCCGCGAACAGCAGGTCGTCGGCCTGCCCGCGCACCAGGTCGGCCAGCGCCACGGACAGCAGCCGTACGGCACCGGGGCCGCCCGGTGCCGCGGCGAGGGACTCCACGGCCAGCGCGAAGAGGGCGTCCCCGGCGAGTACCGCGGGACCCGTGCCGTACGCCTTCCACACGGCGGGCCGGCGGCGCCGGGTCGCGTCGCCGTCCATGATGTCGTCGTGGAGCAGTGAGAAGGCGTGCACCAGCTCCACCGCGACAGCCGCCGGGACCCCGGCCCGCGCGTCGGCTCCGGCCGCCCGGGCGCCCAGCACCGCCAGCGCCTGCCGTACGCCCTTGCCGCCGGGCGCGGCGGCGGGCGCGCCGCCGACCTCGCACCAGCCGAAGGAGTACGCGGCCATCTCGGCCACCCACGGATGCAGCCGGCCCACCGCCTCCGTCAGCGCGGGACGCACCAACTCCCGGCAGCGGTCCAGGACTTCCGTGGCCGAGGGCGGTGTCCGGACCGCCGGGGGGAGCGCGGTCACCGGGCGACCTCCGCGACCAGGCCGAACTCCTCCTGGGCCCGGGCCACCATCGCCCGGGCGTGCCGGAGCCCGATCCGCTCCAGCACTCCCGCCAGGTCGGCGAGTTCGGCCGCCGTCTCGGCGCGGTCGCGGCCGAGCCGGGCCAGCGACTTGGCGAGGCCGAGGCGGGCCAGTGCCTCGCCGCGCGGCTCGCTCATCGCGCGGAACTCCTCCAGGGCCAGCAGGTACAGGTCCCGGGCCTCGGTGTACCGTCCGGCGCGGTAGAGCACGTTGCCGCGCATCTTGTGGTTGTAGGCGAGCGCGCTGGACAGGTTCATCGCCCGGCAGCCGGCCTCGGCCCGCGCCAGCAGCTCCAGCGCCCGCTCGGTGTTCCCGTCGCGGACCGAGAGGACGTCGGCGAGTCCGCGCAGCGCCCAGGCGTGCCCGCGCCGGTCCTCGGCCCGCTCGGCTATCTCCGCCGCCTCCTCGAAGAGCGCGTACGCCTTGTCGTACTCCCCGGTGTTGCGGTGGATCTGCGCGATGCCCTCCAGCGCCCACACCGTGTGCCGGGCCTCACCGCGCCTGCGGGCCTCGGCCAGCAGCTGCTCGTGCAGGCGGCCGACCGCCGCGTAGTCGCCCTGGATGCGGCCGGTCTCCGCGAGGCCGGCCAGGGAGTAGCCGCGGACAACGACGTCGCCGCCCTTCTCGCCGAGTTCGGCCGCGAGCCCGAGCAGCCGCCAGGCCAGCGGGAACGCCCCGCGCTGCCGGGCGAGGGTGCCACCGCTCCACAGAGCCCACGCCATCGCGGCCGTGTCCCCGGCCTCGCGGGCGGCCCGGTAACTCGCCTTCCAGGCACGGTCGGCGTCGCGCACCTGACCGAGCCGCCGGTGCGCCTCGGCAACGGCGAGCCCGCAGCGGGCCGCCTCGTCGGGGCGGCCCGACCGCTCGGCCTCGCGCAGCCGCTCGGTGCCCTCGGCCAGCACGTCGACCAGCGAGGAGTTCACGGACAGGGTGGTCAGGGCGCCCTGGTACTCCGGGGCGAAAGCCTTGCCGTACATGCCTGCCTTTCTATACACCATGTGTATACATGGCGTGTATAGCACGCCGAAAACGTGCCCCGGCCCGGGGGGCCGGGGCTTGGTCTGTTGTCGGTCAAGACGCCGGTACGGCAAGGGGGGTTGCCTGTGAGGCGCAGATCACCTCATGGGCTCGTCAGTGCTGCTGCGCCTTCTGGGGCGTCGCCTCGCTCGGCCGCACCACGACGAACCCCTCGCCCTGCAGCATCAGCTGGACGGCCTCACCGGAACCGCCGCGCAGCATCGAGCCGATCGACTGGGAGCGGTGCAGGGACGTCTGCAGGTGCGCGGTCCAGCCGACCACCGCGTCCGTGTCGACGTACACCGGTTGCTGCGCCGAGACCGGTATGACCAGCGGGTTGCCCTCGCAGGCCAGACCGAGCCGGCCGTGCCCGCTGAACACGCTGTTGAACAGGCCGCCGCCGGCGATGCCGGAGCCCTTCACGGTCTTGATCTCGTACGACAACGAGGCGTCGAAGCACAGCACGTTGCGGCCGTTGACGGTGAACCGGTCGCCCGGCTCCACCTCGACGATGAAGCAGTTCTGCGCCTCGTGCGCGAACCACACCTCGCCCTGTCCGCGCACCGCCATCAGGGGCAGTCCCTCACCGGTGACCGCACGCTTGAGCATGCCGCCCACGCCCTGGCCCTTGCGCTCGAACTGGAGGCCGCCGCGGTAGGCGATCATCGCGCCCTGGCGGGCGTACATCTCGCCGCTCACCGCGTACTTGATGCACTTGGCGTTCTCGACGGACATGCCGGGCTCGACGGCCGGCTGCACCATGTGCTGACTGGAAAAGAGATCACCCTTCATGCGGGGCATCGTGTCCCGGACGATGTTGTTCCGCCAAGATCACGGAACGTGCCCGTTCGGCCACCGGGCGGCCGGCCCCCACCCGCCCGCGCCCGGTCACCAAGCCCTGCTCGAAGCCCTACTCCTTCATGTCCCGCATGTACCGCATGTACCGCATGTTCCGCTCCACGACCGCCGAGCCGCGCGGTGCCTTCGCCTGCTTGCCGCAGAAGGCGGACTCCAGCGCCCCCGCCAGCGTGTCCAGCACCTTGCCGTTGTTGGAGGTGTTGGCGACGGCGGTGACGCTGCGCCTGCCGTCCTTCGTGGCGAACGCGTACGTGTAGTACCCCTGCACCGCGCCCGTGTGCCCGTACACCGACACTCCGCACGACAGGTCGCGCCGCCGGAGCCCCAGCCCGTACGAGGTGGAGCTGGTGACCGGGGTGAACCACTCCATCTCCGCGAGCCGCTCGGCGGACAGCAGCTTCCCGCCGAGCAGCGCCGAGTAGAAGGTGTTCAGATCCCGCGCGCTGGAGATGATGGCACCCGCGCTCTGCGCCCAGGACACCGTCTGGTCGGTCGCGTCGACCAGTTCCGCACCGGCCGTGTCCGGGGTGAGGTAGCCGCGGGTGTACCGGCCCGGGATCCTGGTGTCGGGGTGGACGTAGAAGGTGTCGCGCAGCTTCAGCGGTTCGAGGATGCGCTTCTCGTACGCGGTCCTCACCGGCTGCCCGGTGAGCTTCTCGATGAGCAGGCCCGCGACGACGAAGTTCGTGTTGGAGTAGGAGTAGGCGGCACCGGGCGCGTTGGTGCGCGGCTTCTTCAGGGAGAGCTGGACCAGCTGCTGGTAGGTGAAGACCTTGTCGCGCACCGCCTCGAAGCCGGCCACGCTGTCGGCGAACAGGTCGTTGCTGTAGTCGTACAGGCCGCTGCGGTGGCTCAGCACGTGCCGGACCGTGATGCGGTCGTCCGGCAGCAGCTTGGGCAGATAGCGGTTGACCGGGGCGTCCAGGTCCAGCAGGTGCTCGTCGGCCAGTTGCAGCAGGACCACGGCCGAGAAGGACTTGGTGACGCTGCCGATGCGGAAGCGGTCGTCGGCGCTGATGCCCCGCCCGGTACCGCGGTCGGCGACACCCCGGCTCAGCCGGTACGTGCTGCCGTTGTCGTCGACCTCGGCCAGCGCGCCGGGCGCGCCCTGCGCCACCGCCGTGCGCAGCACCCCGTCCAGGCCGGTGGTGTCGGGAGCGGGAAGCGCCGTCGAGGCACGGGCGTCCGCCTCGGTGCTCGCGGCCCGCGCCGGGGCCGCGAGCAGCGACAGCACGACCGCTCCGAGTACCGCACCCCTGCTCACCGTTGCTGAGACCATCCGGCTCCCACTCCCGTCCATGTGGATTTTGATGCGACATCGGTCACATTCCGGCCTGGGAACCTAGGCGATGTGGGCAACGTCTCCACAGCCGACACACAGTTGGTCCACTCGCGATCACTCTGCGGCAGGCATATGTAAAGGATTCCTCTAGAAATCCGCGAAATGGATCATTCCGGCTTTACGTGCGCATGACTGATCCGTAAGGGTTGCTCCTCGAGGCCCGACCAGCCTCCGTGTCGCCCAACGGCGCCATGTCTCAAGGCAGTTGGTTGTTCTCGGCTGCCTTCGAACGAAGGAACTCTGATCAGATTGCGTAGACCGCACATACGCAGCGTGGCGGTCGCCGTCGCGGTGACCACGGCTGCCACGGGCCTGGCCGGTACGGCCTTCGCGGGCCCCTCCACGGGGGTGGAGCGCTCCGCGGCGTCCGCCGCCTCGACTGCCACGGCGGTGGTGGAGGCAGCGCGCACCGCGGCCTTCGCCCACACCGCGGCGACGGGCGTCTCCAAGGGCGACGAACTCCACGCCCAGGACGTGCTGATCGACCCCGAGGGCGCGCGTCACGTCCGCTTCGTCCGCACGCACGAGGGCCTGCCGGTGCTCGGCGGCGACCTCGTCGTCCACCTGAACCGGCAGCTGGCCTACACGGGCGTCACCCGCGCGGCCGGCCACTCCGTCAAGCCCACCACGGCCGACGCCAAGCTGACCGCCGGTCAGGCCGCGGCCAAGGCCGCCCAGGTCGCCAAGGGCGACGCGGGCAGCGCCGAGCTGGTGGTCGACGCCCGCAGCGGCGCCTCCGCCCTCGCCTACCAGGTGACGGTCACGGACAAGGGCAGCGCCAGCACCGTCGTCATCGACGCCGTCACCGGCAAGGTGCGCAGCAACACGCCCACCGCCGACGAGTTCCTGTCCCCGAAGCTGATCGACACGCTGCGCAAGAGCGGCGAGACGATCGACCCGGCCACCGGAACCGCTTCAGCCGACGCCGGGCTGCTCGGCTCGGGCGTCTCCGGCGCGACCCACTACCCGGCCACCGCGCACGGCACCGGCAAGACCCTCTTCGTGGGCAACGTCGGCCTGACCACCACGGCGACCTCGCGCGGCCACTACCAGCTCAAGGACCCGAGCCGGTACGGCACCGAGACGCGGGACGCCAAGGGCAAGTACACGGAGAGCTTCGGCGCCGGGACGAAGTTCACCAACACCACCAACGTGTGGGGCAACGGCAAGACCACCAGCCGTGCCAGCGCCGCCGCCGACGCCCAGTACGGCGTCACCAAGACGCTGGACTTCTACAAGAACACCTTCAACCGCAAGGGCATCGCCAACAACAGCAAGGCCGCCCGCGCGATGGTCCACTGGGGCAACAAGGTCGCCAACGCCTTCTGGGACCCGACCTGCAACTGCATGCTGTACGGCGACGGCGACGGCGACATGTTCAAGAAGCCGCTCGTCGTCCTCGACGTCACCGGTCACGAGCTGACCCACGGCGTGGTGGAGGCGACCGCCAAGCTGGAGCCGACCTTCGTCGACTCCGACGGCAACCAGTACGGCGAGCCCGGCTCGCTGAACGAGTCGCTCGCCGACATCTTCGGCTCCAACGTGGAGTTCTACGCCAAGAACACCAAGGACACCCCGGACTACCTGATCGGCGAGAAGCTGGGCCTGCAGCAGAAGTTCCTGCGCCGCCTGGACCACCCGTCGCTCGACAAGCTCGAGGGCACGATCGACTACTGGTCGCCGGACACCTACTACACCGAGGTGCACGCCGGTTCCGGTGTCTCCTCGCACGCCTACTACCTCCTCGCGGAGGGCAGCGGCAAGAAGACGATCGGCGGCGTGAACTACAACTCGCCGACCTTCAACGGTGCCACGGTCAAGGGCATCGGCCGCACCAAGGCCACCGCCATCTTCTACCGTGCGCTGACCCGCTACATGGTCTCCACGACCGACTTCCACGGCGCGCGCGTCGCGACGCTGAAGGCGGCCAAGGACCTGTACGGCGCGAGCAGCACCGAGTACAAGACGGTGGACAAGGCGTGGGCCGCGGTCAACGTCACCGCCGCCAACACGCCGGCCGCCCGTCACTGACGCACGGCAGCGCACACCGCACGACCGGATGCCCCGCCCCGCGCGGGGCATCCGCATGTCCGGCGGCGCCCCGCCCGAGAGGTGACCGCAGGCCGGCAACTGCCCCCGCATCAACCGTTGTTTCTTTCATTGACAGCGGAAAATAATGGCCATAGGTTCCCGGCCATGCGCTCGACCCCCGCCGCCGAGACGTTCCCGGCCCACACGCCGGCCGCCTCGCAGGTCTTCACGACGGTCCTGTCCCACGGCCCGCTGACCCGCCTGGAGGCGGGCCGCCGGGCGGGGCTGTCCCCGGCCGCCGTCACCAAGGCCGTCCGGCCCCTGCTGGAGGCCGGCTACCTGGTGGAGGCCGCCGACGAGGAGGCCCGCCCCGCCCTCGGCCGGCCCGCCGGCCTGGTCCGGGTCAACGGCGACCGGGCGCTGTTCATCGGCGTGAAGCTGACCGGCGACGAACTGATCGCGGTCCTCGCCGACCTGTGCTGCCGCATCCGCCTCTCCCGTCGCGCCCCCCTGCCGGACCGGGCGACCCCCAAGGTCCTCGCCGCGGTCGCGGACCTCGTCCACGAACTCCTCGCCCACGCCGCCGAGTCGGGAGCCCCAGTCCTCGGGGCCGGCATCGCCGTCTCCGGTGACGTCGACCGCGCCGAGGGCGTGGTGCGCTACTCGCCCTTCCTGGACTGGCGGGACGTACCGCTGGCGGAACTCGCCGGGACGACCAGCGGGCTGCCGGTCACCGTCGACAACGACGTGCGCGCGCTGACCGTCGCCGAGCAGTGGTTCGGCGCCGGAGCGGGCCTGAGCGACTTCGCCGTGGTGACCGTCGGTGCGGGCATCGGCTGCGGACTCGTGGTCCACGGACAGGTGGTCGCGGGCGCCCACGGCGTGGCGGGCGAGATCGGCCACGTCGTCGTCGACCCGGCCGGGCCGCCGTGCCACTGCGGCAACCGCGGCTGTGTGGAGGCGATCGCCGGGGACGCCGCGATCGTCGCCCGGGTCCGCGAAGTGACCGGCCGTCACATCACCGCCGGCGAGGAGGCGGTGGCCCTGGCCCACCAGGGCGTCCCCGGGGCCCGCGAGGTCTACGCGCGGGCCGGGGAGGCCATCGGCCGCGGCATCGCCACCGTGGCCAACCTGCTCGGTCCCGAGCGCGTGATCATCTCCGGCGAGGGCCTGGCCGCCCACGAGCTGTTCGCCGAGCAGATCCGGGAGTCGTTCACCGCGGCCGCCTTCGGCTCCGCCGCGCGGTGCGACGTACAGACCCGCCCGCTTCCCTTCGAGGAGTGGGCACGCGGCGCCGCCGCCACCGCGATCCAGTCCTTCATCACCTCGACTCCCAGCAGGGGGAGGGGCTGAGCGGCCCCGACCCGAACCCACCCCCAGGAGGTACGGCCCATGCGGTCACCCTCGTACTCCGTCCTGCCCGCACGCGGGCTCAGAGCCGCCGTCGTGCTGGCCCTCACCGCGGGCCTCGCCGCCACCGCCCCGCCCGCCGGGGCCGCGACCACCGTGGCCGACAAGCCCTACATGGGCTGGTCGAGTTGGAGCATGCAGTCCTCCAGGTACCCGGGCCTCAACCCGGACGGCGACTACAGCTACCTCACCGAGGCCAACGTCCTGAAGCAGACCGACGCCCTCGCCGCCCGACTGAAGCCCTACGGCTACGAGTACGTCAACATCGACGCCGGATGGTGGCGGGACACGTCCTGGAAACCCGGGTTCGACGCCTACGCGCGCCAGCAGGCCGACCCGGTCCGCTTCCCGCACGGCATGAAGGCGGTCGCCGACCACATCCACGCCAAGGGACTCAAGGCCGGCATCTACCTGCCGGTCGGCCTGGAGAAGGAGGCCTACGGCGACGGCAAGGTGCCCATCCGGCACGCCGACGGCTGCACCACCGCCGACATCGTCTACGGCGACCTGCGCACCACCAACGGCTGGGACAGTGCCTACAAACTCGACTTCGGCAGGCCGTGCACCCAGAAGTACGTCGATTCGCAGGCCCAGTCGCTCGCTTCCTGGGGCTACGACTTCCTCAAGCTCGACGGCGTCGGCCCCGGCTCCTTCAAGAGCGGCGACAACTACGACAACGTTGCCGACGTGGCCGCCTGGCAGCGGGCCATAGCCGCCACCGGCCGCCAGATCCACCTGGAGATCTCCTGGTCCCTGGACATCGGGCACGCCGCCGACTGGAAGAAGTACTCCAACGGCTGGCGCGTCGACACCGACGTCGAGTGCTACTGCAACACCCTCGTCAGCTGGGAGAACTCCGTCGACGACCGTTTCGACGACACACCCGGCTGGACGAGGCACGCCGGCCCCGGCGGCTGGAACGACCTCGACTCCCTCGACGTCGGCAATGGGGCCATGGACGGCCTGACCAAGGCCGAACGGCAGAGCTACGCCACCCTGTGGGCCGTCGCCAAGTCCCCGCTCTACACCGGCGACGACCTGACGAAGCTGGATGACTACGGGTTGGGGCTCCTCACCAACCGGGAGGTCATCGCCGTCGACCGGAACGGCGCAGCGCCCGCCCGGCCGGTCACCCCCTCCGACCCGCAGCAGGTCTGGGCCGCGAAGAATCCCGGCGGCACCTACACCGTCGCCCTGTTCAACCTCGCCGACGCCCCCGCCGCCGTCACCGCCGACTGGTCGTCCCTCGGCTTCACCGGCGGGGCGAGCGTCCGCGACCTGTGGAACCACGAGAACCTCGGCTCCCACAAGAACGGGATCACCGAAGCGCTGCCCGCCCACGGCTCCCGCCTGTTCACCGTCACTCCGCACGGCAGCGCCCTGCACACCACCGGCTACGAGGCCGAGGCCACGGGCAACACACTCGGCGGCAACGCGTCCGTCGCCGACTGCTCCGCCTGCTCCGGCGGCAAGAAGGTCGGCAACCTCTACCTCGGCGGCAAGCTCCGCTTCGACGACATCGTCGTCGACAGGCCCGGCACCTACCTGATCAAGGTCGCCTACGTCAGCGGTGACGCCCGCTCGGTGAACGTCTCGGCCAACACCTCCGCCGCCACCCGCCACAAGTTCCCCTCGACCGGTGACTGGGGGAGCGTCGAGACGGTGAACGTGCCCGTGACCCTGAAGGAGGGCGCCAACACCCTCTCCTTCGACAGCGGTTCGGACTACGCGCCGGACATCGACCGCGTCGACGTCCCCACCTCACCGCGCCAGTGACCGGAGCCCGCCATGGAGAACCCGCCCCGCAGACGCGACTTCCTCGCCCTCGCCGCGGCGACCGGAGCCCTCGCCGCACTGCCCGCCTTCACCGCCACCGCCGCACCCCGGCGGCCTGACACGACTCCCGCACCCGACCCCCGCCACCAGCTGTGGTGGCAGGCACCCGCGGACGAGCACTCACTGATCCAACAGGGCCTCCCCGTCGGCAACGGCCGCCTCGGCGCCCTCGCCACCAACGACCCCGGCCGGGAACTGCTGCTCCTCACCGACGCCACGATGTGGACCGGCGGCCTCAACGACACCCTCGACTCGGACGGCCAGTTCCCCTACGGCCGCGCCGACTTCGGCTCGCTCACCCTCCTCGCCCGCCTCACCGTCGACATCCCCGACCACGACCTGTCCGCCGTCGCCGGCTACCGCCGCACCCTCGACCTCGCCCAGGGCGTCGTGACGACGTCGTACGTCCGCTCCGGAGTGACCTACGACAGGCAGCTCTTCGCGAGCCGCCCCGACGACGTGATCGTCCTGCACTTCACGCAGCGGGGCGGCGGCCGCTACACGGGCACCGTGACCCTCGAGGGCACGCACGGCGAGAAGACCTCCGGCGCCACGTCCTTCGCCGGCTCCTTCGCCAACGGACTGCGGTACGCGGCCGCGGTCACCGCCCACGGCAGCGGCGGCACCGTCCGCGTCGACGGCGGCCACGTCACCTTCACCGGCTGCACGGAGCTGACCGTGGTGGTCAGCGGCGGCACCACCTACGCGCCCGACGCCTCCACCCACTATCTGAACCCCTCCCTCGACCCCGAGGCGCTGGCCCGCGCCAAGGTCCGCGACGCCGCCGGGCACCCGGCGGACACGCTGCGGCGCACACACGTCGACGACCACCAGGCCCTGTACGGACGGTTCGACATCCGCCTCGGTACCTCGTCCGGCCGGCAGCGCGCCCAGGACACCTGGGAGCGGATCGGGGCACGCGCCCGGGACGGCGTCCCCGACCCCGAACTGGAGGCCGCCTACCTGCAGTTCGGCCGCTACCTGATGATCGCCGGCTCCCGGGGCAGCCTGCCGATGGGCCTGCAGGGCCTGTGGCTCGACGGCAACGACCCGGACTGGATGGGCGACTACCACACCGACATCAACATCCAGATGAACTACTGGATGGCCGACCGGGTGGGCCTGCCGTCCTGCTTCGACGCCCTCACCGACTACTGCGTGGCCCAGCTCCCCTCCTGGACCGACCTCACCAGAAGGCTCTTCGACGACCCCCGCAACCGCTATCGCAACTCCAGCGGGAAGAACGCCGGCTGGACGGTGGCCATCTCCACCAACCCCTATGGCGGAGGGGGCTGGTGGTGGCACCCGGCCGGCAACGCCTGGCTGTGCAACTCGCTCTGGGAGCACTACGAGTTCACGGCCTCGCGCGCCCACCTGAGAAAGATCTACCCCTTGCTGAAGGGCGCCTGCGAGTTCTGGGAGGCCCGGCTGATCACCCACACCCTGCCGGACACCGGCCGGGAGGTCCTCATCGCCGACAGCGACTGGTCACCGGAACAGGGCCCGCTCGACGCCAAGGGCATCACCTACGCCCAGGAACTCGTCCACGCCCTCTTCGGCAACTACCGCACCGCCGCCGCCGAGCTGGGCGGGGACGCCGACTACGCCCGTACCGTCGGCGTACTGCGCGAGCGCCTCTACCTCCCGGTCGTGAGCCCGAAGACGGGATGGCTGGAGGAGTGGATGTCCCCGGACAACCTCGGCGAGACCACCCACCGGCACCTGTCCCCGCTCGTCGGCCTCTTCCCCGGCGACCGCATCCGCCCCGACGACTCCACCCCCGCCGACATCGTCGCCGGAGCCACCGCCCTGCTCACCGCCCGCGGGACGGAGAGCTTCGGCTGGGCCAACGCCTGGCGCGCACTGTGCTGGGCCCGGCTGAAGAACCCCGGCAAGGCCTACCAGTTGATCGTCAACAACCTCCGCCCGTCGAGCGGCGGCAGCAACGGCACCGCCCCGAACCTCTTCGACATCTACCAGGTCGGGCAGGGCCGGGGCATCTTCCAGATCGACGCCAACCTCGGCACCCCGGCGGCCGTGGTGGAGATGCTGCTGTACTCACGCCCCGGCCACCTGGAACTCCTGCCCGCACTGCCGGACGCCTGGGCCGGCTCCGGCTCGCTCACCGGCGCCGGGGCACGCGGCGGATTCGTCGTCGACCTGAGCTGGCGGGACGGCAGACCCACCGAGGTGCGGATCCGCAGCGTCGGCGGGACCATGACCTCCGTGGGATACGCAGGCACGTCCCGGACGGTCCGCCTCGAACCCGGCGAGTCCGTCACGCTCAGGGACCTCACCCGGTGACCGGCCGGTTCCGGCGCGTCCGCCGGATCGCCGCCGTCCTGCTGATGGGCGTCGCCTGCCAGTCCGTACCCGCCCACGCGGCCGCCCCGCCTCCCGGGGCCACCACGCGGGCCTCCGGGGTGGTCACCTGGGCCGCGAGCGCCGACCGCCTGGGCGACGCCGGCGCCGACCGTGGCTACCGGCTCGTCGTGCACACCAGCGTCGGCGGCAGCGATCTGCGCATCCGCCTGTCCAACGCCTTCGGCGACCGCACGCTGACCCTGGACAGCGTCTACGCCGGCCGGCAGAGCGAGGGCGCCGCGCTCCGGCCGGGCAGCAACCGGCGGCTGACCTTCGGCGGGGCCCGCACGGTCACCGTCCCGGCCGGCGCCTTCGTCTGGAGCGACCCGCTGCCCGGAAAGGTCCCCGCCGCCGTCAACCTGGTCGTCAGCCTGCACACCCCGGACGCGGCCGGACCGGCCACCGGCCACGGGATGGCCCTGCAGACGTCGTACCTCGCCCTGGGCGACCACTCCGCCGAGGAAGAAGCCGCCAACTGGACGCACGCGAGCGGCTCCTGGTGGTACCTCGACGCCGTCTCCGTACGCCCGGAGAGCACCGCCACCGGAGCCGTGGTGGCGCTCGGCGACTCCATCACCGACGGCTGGCAGTCCACCACCGACCGCGACCGGCGCTGGCCCGACTATCTGGCCCGGCGCCTGAGCACCGCCGGGACCACGGTCAAGGGCGTGGCCAACGAGGGGATCTCCGGCAACAAGGTGCTCGCGGACGGCGCCGGGCAGAGCGCCCTCCACCGGCTGGACCGGGACGTCCTCTCCCAGCCCGGAGTGCGCACCGTCTTCCTCCTCGAGGGGGTGAACGACCTCAAGGCCCACACCGGCGTCACCGCGGCCGACCTGATCGCCGGATACCGGCAGATCGTCCAGCGGGCGCACGCCGCCGGGAAGTGCGTGGTCGCCGCGACCGTCGGACCGTTCAAGAGCTGGCCCGAATGGGACCCGGCCGCCGAAGCCGTACGCCAGGACGTCAACCGGTTCATCCGCACCAGCAGGGAGTTCGACGCGGTCACCGACTTCGACCGAATCCTGCGCAGCCCCTACGACCCCGAACGGGTCCTGCCCTTCCTCGACAACGGAGACCATCTGCACCCCAACGACAAGGGCATGCAGGCCCTCGCCGACGCCGTCGACCCGCACAGCCTCGACTGCGCTCGCTGACCGGGGGCCGGCCGGGTCAGCCGGACCCGGCCGGCTCCGGCGCGATCAGCCCCTGGCGGTAGGCGATCGCCACCGCCTCCGTACGGCTCGCGGCGCCCAGTTTCGCGAGGATGTTGGAGACATGCACGCTGGCCGTCTTGCCGGTGATGAACAGCTCCTCGCCGATCTGCCGGTTGCTGCGCCCGCGCGCGACCAGCCGCAGCACGTCCTGCTCCCGCGCGGTCAGCGGTGAGACGCCGTCCCCGCCGGACGGCGCGTCCGTCAGGCGTCCGCGGCGGGTCAGCGCGTCGATCCGCTCCAGCAACGGCACCGCGCCCAGCGCCGCCGCCGTCACCCGGGCCTCGCGCGCCTGCTCCGCCGCCTCCTCGCGCCGCTGCACGGCCAGCAGGACCTCGGCGTACCGCAGCCGGCACCGTGCCCGCTCGTAGGCGTCGCCGTACGCGAACGCGGCGACCGCTTTCTCCCAGGCCGCCGGGTCCGGCCCCGACACCGCCGAGACCCACTCCGCCTCGGCACGCGCCAGCCACGCCTGTCCCTCAGGGCCCTGCCTGCGGCCCTCCTCGTCCCGCTCGGCCGAGGCACGCGCCTGTTCCACCAGCTCGTTCGCGGTGACCGCCCAGCGGCGCAGCTCCACTGCCGCCCCCTCCCGGCGCAGCTCGGCGGTGCGGTCGGCGACCGCCGCGAGGCAGAGCGCGGCGAGCCGGACCGCCACGTCGGGCCGCCGCCCCGAGTCGTCGCCGAGCGCCGTGAGCGCCGCCCGCATCCGCTCCACCGACGCCTGAGGGTCACCGCGCAGCGCGGCGGCGTCAGTGAGGACGATGCCGGCGACGAGCGTGCCCATCCAGTTGAACGGACCGTCCGTCAGGGCCCGGGCCCGTTCGGCGGCCCCCTTTTCGCCCCGCGCCACCGCCACGTACAGCGCGGGCCCCGCCGCGAAGGCGCCCGCTGCGGGCAGCACGGCCTCGGCGTCGGCCGCCGCGCGCAGACACTCGTCCCACCGGCCGAGCGTGTACAGCGTGAGCAGCTGGACGTACCGCATCTCCAGTGGATAGGGCGAGGACAGCAGCCCCGCCCGGCGGGCCCGCTCCAGGCCGTCGGCCAGCACGGCCAGACAGCCCTCGAGGTCGCCGGACTCGAAACGGCTCATGGCCTGGTTGAACAGCGCCCGCATCTCCACCGGCCCGTGGCCGGCGGACCGGGCCAGCTCACCCGCCCGCCGCAGCCGTTCCCGGCCCTCCGCGGAGCACCGGCCGCCGCCCTCGAGGACGGCCAGGGAGATCAGCAGGTCGGCCTGGGCGTCGGTCATGCCCAGCTGCTCCGCGGCGCGCAGGGCGCGGTGGGCGATGTTCCGGGCCGTCTCGTCCTCGCCGAGGTGGCGGGCCGCCATGACGTGGGTGGCCGCCGCCCACACCCAGGTCCGTGACGGCGGCTCGGCGGGTATCAGCCCCAGCGCCTCGCTGCTGTAGCGGAAGGCGGCCTGCAACCGGTCCACGGTGAGCAGGTTCCCGGCGAGCGTGTAGCGGATCCGGGCGGCGAGCGCGGAGTCGGCGTCCTGGCCGACCCCGGCGAGCGCGGCCCGGGTGAGGGAGACCGCCCGATGGGAGTCCCCGGCGTGTGCGGCCGCAGCGGAGGCGCGCAGCGTCAGCGTGACGGGGTCGACCTCCGCGTCGGAGGGCCGGGCCCCGGACGGCACCGAGGACCACAGGTCCAGGGCGGCCTCCAGGTGCCGCAGCTCCTCGGCCGGCGCGCCCAGCCGCTGGGCGTGGTCGGCGGCCTCCAGGGAGGCGGCCAGCGCCTCGGCCAGGTCGTGGCTCTCGCGGTAGTGGTGGGCGCGCTCGGCCGCGGTCTCCGCGATCCGCCCGCGGCCGGCCAGCAGCCGGGCGTAGGCGCCGTGCAGCCGGGACCGCTCGCCGGGCAGCAGGTCGGCGTAGACCGCCTCGCGGGTGAGGGCGTGCCGGAAGGTGTACGTGCCGCCGTCCCCGGGGACGAGCAGCTGCCGTCCGACGGCTTCGCGCAGGGCCGACTCCAGCTCGTCCTCGGGCAGTCCCGCGGCCTCGCGCAGCAGATCGTGCCCGACCCGGCGCCCCGCCACCGCGGCCGTCCGCAGCACCCGCTGGGCCGTCTCGGACAACTGCTCGACCCGGATCAGCAGCAGGTCGGCCAGCCCGCTGGGCACCCCGTCGGCGTCCGCGCCGGCCGCCGCGACGAGCTCCTCCGCGTAGAAGGCGTTGCCCTCGGCGCGGGCGACGATGCCGCGCACGGTGGACTCGGGCAGCGGGCGCCCCCGCAGGGCCCGTACCAGCCGGGTGACCTCGGCGTCGGGCAGGGGCCGCAGCTCCAGGCGTTCGACGGCCGGCAGCCGCACCAGCTCCGCGAGCAGCGGGCGCAGGGGATGGCGGCGGTGCAGGTCGTCGGCGCGGTAGGAGGCGAGGACGGCGAGCCGCCGGTCGGGGGCGCCGGGGCCCGGCCGGTGCAGCACGCCCCGGCTGAGCAGGAAGCGCAGCAGGTCGCGGGAGGACTGGTCGGCCCAGTGCAGGTCCTCCAGGACGAGCAGCAGCGGTGTGGCGGCGGCCAGGTCGGCGAACAGTCCCGCGACGCCCTCGAAGAGCCTGAGCCGCCCGCCCGGGTCCCGGGCCGGGTCCGCTCCCGCGCCGAGCAGCCGGTCGGCCGCCGGGTGCGCGGCCAGCACGGCCGCGTAGCGCTCGTCGGCGGCGAGCGTCCCGAGGATCTCGGTGAACGGCAGATAGGGCAGGCCGACGTCACCGAGGTCCACGCAGTGGCCGGTGAGCACGGTCGTGCCGGCCCGAGCGGCCTGCCCGGCCATCTCGTCCAGCAGCCGTGTCTTGCCGACTCCCGCGTCCCCGGCGAGCAGCACCGCTCTCGCCTCACCGCCGCGGGCACGCTCCAGTACGCCCGTGAGCCGGGCCAGTTCCTCGTCCCGGCCGATCAGCGGCGGTGTGATGAAGGCGGTGTGCGACACGGCCCCATCCTGACACGCGGCACCGACAACGCCCGCGTGCGTGACCGGGGCCGCTTCAGCGCAGCGTCTCGGCCCAGTTCGCCGGCACCCGTCCGGCCGGACCCGGCGTCGGCTGGTCGGCGGGATGGCTGGCGGGCGGCGCGAGTTCGGGACCGGAGGTGTACACCTCGTTCGTGTCGTAGTTCCAGAACCAGTCCTCGCCCGGCTCGAAGCTGCGGATCACCGGGTGACCGGTGGCCCGGTAGTGCGCGGTGGCGTGCTTGGCGGGGGAGTCGTCGCAGCAGCCGATGTGCCCGCAACTCGCGCAGCGGCGCAGGTGGAACCACCAGCCTCCGGCCTCGTCGCACTCCACGCAGCCGGTGCCGCTCGGCGGCGTACCGGGGTCGATCGCTGCCTCGTCGCTCATGCTGCCTCCTCGGGGGTCGGGACGGACGCCTCGTCGGGGATCTCGTTGGTCAGCGGCAGCAGCACCTGGAACCGGGTGTCGCCGGGCACCGACTCGACCTGCAGGGTGCCGTGGTGCTTGTTGACGACGATCCGCCAGGAGATGTCCAGGCCGAGACCGGTGCCCTGGCCGACCGGCTTGGTGGTGAAGAACGGATCGAAGATGCGGCTCCTGATCTCCGGCGGGACCCCGGGCCCGGTGTCCCGGAACTCGACCAGCACCCGCTCGTGGTCCAGCGCGGTCCGCACGGTCAACGTGCCTTCACCGTCCACGCTGTTCATGGCGCACACCGCGTTGTCGATGAGGTTGGTCCACACCTGGTTCAGCTCCGCCGGGTAGCCGGGGACCTGCGGGAGCGTGCGGTCGTACTCCTTGACGACATGGATGCGCGGGCCGATCTTGCCGGAGAGCATCAGCAGCGTGCTGTCGAGGAGTTCGTGCACGTCCACGACCCGGTAGGGCGCCCGGTCCAGCTGCGAGTACTGCTTGGCCGCGTCGACGAGGTGCGAGATTCGGGTGGTGGAGTCCTCGATCTCGTTCATCAACAGCTCGGTCTCGACGGTGTAGTTGAGCCAGCCGACCGCACCGGGCAGGATCTCCTCGTCCACGGCCGCCGCGACCTGCTCCAGCCAGTCGACGTCGAGTCCGGCCTGCACGAAGGTGGGCGCCACCTGCCAGCCCTGGTCGATGCCGTGGTCCTCCAGCCAGTCGGTGAGCGTGTCCTCCCGGTCGGAGGCCTCCAGCGGGCTGAGCGCCGGTGCCTTGGCGACCCGCTCGGCGGTGCGCTCCTGGATCTCGATCAGGCTCGCCAACGAGTCCCGGGAGAAGGGTCCTTCGGCGATGAAGGCGAGCTTGCGCCGCATCTTCGCGACCCGCTCCCGCAGGGTGGACGTGGCCCGGACGGCGGCCGCGGCGGGGTTGTTCAGCTCGTGCGTGAGACCGGCGGACAACGAGCCGAGCGCAAGCAGCCGCTCCCGCTGCCCGATGGCGGCCTGTGTGCTCTTCGAGCCGAAGAACAGGCCTTCCAGCAGGTGCACGGCCATCGGGAACCACTCGCTCATGACCTCGGCGAAGGTGTCCGCCGGGAGCACGAAGAACCGCGTCGGCTCCGTCACCCGCATCGAGTTGTTGTACACCTGGCGCACCCGGTCCCCGAGGTAGGCCTGCATGGCGCCCGCGTACACCCCGCGCTGCGAGCTGCGGATGACCTCCACGTCGTCGCCGCCGACGCGCCGCGAGAGCACGACCGTGCCCTCGATCATCACGAAGAAGCAGGTGGCCGGCTCACCCTCGGTGTACACCGGACCGGGCTGGAACAGCTCCACGCGGCCCTCGCTGCACAGCCGCCCGAGTTGCTCGGGCGCCAGCTTCTCGAAGAGGAACAGGGAGCCGATCTCCTTGGGGTTGCACGGCATCACCTGTCCGCTCATGACTGCTCCAGATACCGGTGGACGAGCATGACGGCCATGGCTCCCTCTCCGACGGCGGACGCGACGCGTTTGGCGGACTCGGCGCGCGCGTCGCCCGCGACGAACACACCGGGAATGCTGGTCTCCAGGTGGTACGGCGGCCGGTCCAGGTCCCAGCCCGCCGGCGGCCGCCCGTCGGCGGTCAGATCCGGTCCGGCGAGGATGAAGCCGCGCTCGTCGCGCAGCACCGTATCGCCCAGCCAGTCGGTGAGCGGGGCGGCGCCGATGAACACGAACATCCACTGGGCGTCGACCTGTTCGTTCTCCCCGGTCGCCACATGGCGCAGGGTCAGCCGCTCCAGCCGGTCGGAGCCGTGCGCGGCGTCGACCACCGTCTGACTGCGCACGGAGATGTTCGGCGCCTCGCCGATCTGCTGGATCAGGTAGTACGACATCGACGCCGACAGGTCGGGGCCGCGCACCAGCAGCGTCACCGACTTGGCGAACCGGGACAGGTACATCGCCGCCTGGCCCGCCGAGTTGGCGCCGCCGACGATGTACACGTCGTGCCCCTGGCAGGCGGACGCCTCGGTCAGCGCGGAGCCGTAGAACACCCCGCAGCCGGTCAGGTCGGTGCAGCCCTGGGCCTCCAGCTGCCGGTACTGCACGCCGGTCGCCAGGATGATGCTGTGCGCCGCGATCGCCGAGCCGTCCGCGAACCGTACGACCCGGGCCGCGCCGTTGATCTCCAGTCCCGTCACCTCGCGCGCGGTGAGCATCTCGGCGCCGAACTTGGCCGCCTGCCGCCGCGCCCGGTCGGTGAGCTGGGCGCCGGAGACGCCGTCGGGGAAGCCGAGGTAGTTCTCGATCCGGGAGCTCTGCCCGGCCTGCCCGCCGGTCGCCGACCGCTCCACGAGCACGGTCCTGAGCCCCTCCGAGGCCCCGTACACGGCGGCCCCGAGCCCGGCCGGTCCACCGCCGATCACGACGAGGTCGTAGAAGTCGGCCGTCGGCGTCGTGGCCAGGCCCACCCGCGCGGCCAGCTCGGGCGCCTCGGGCTCGACCAGCACCGCGCCGTCCGGGGTGATCACCAGCGGCAGCCGCTGCCCGTCCTGCCCGGCGGCGGTCAGCAGCCGCTGTCCCTCCGGCTCCTCCACCGAGTACCAGCGGTAGGGCACCTGGTTGCGGGCGAGGAACTCGCGCACGTCCGACGAGCGCGCCGACCACCGGTGCCCGACGACCTTGGTGCTGGGCACGGGCTTGTACGCGCTGCTGCGCCAGGCCTCCAGCAGATCGTCCAGTACCGGATAGAGCTTCTCCTCCGGCGGGTCCCACGGCTTGAGCAGATAGTGGTCGAGGTCGACGACGTTGATCGCGTCGATCGCCGCGTTGGTGTCCGCGTACGCCGTCAGCAGCACCCGGCGCGCCCCCGGGTACACGTCCAGGGCCTGTTCGAGGAAGTCGATGCCGTTCATCTGCGGCATCCGGTAGTCGGCGAGGATCACGGCCACCAGGTCGCCGCGCAGCTTCAGCTCGCGCAGCGCCTCCAGCGCGGACTCGCCGGACTCGGCGCGCACGATCCGGTACGACTCGCCGTAGCGCCGTCTGAGGTCACGGGCGACGGCTCGGGAGACTCCCGGGTCGTCGTCCACGGTCAGGATGACGGTCCGCGCTGCTTCGGCGGCCTGTGCCATGCCTCTCCCACCCCGAGCGGTCGGATCCACGGCACGGTGTCGCTGGGCCCACCGCACCGGTTCCCGCCCATCGTATGTTCGATCGCCCGGGTTCGCTCCGGTATACGGGCATGGACCGGTGGCTCAGCCGTGCGGCTGCGCGAGCACGCAGAACTCGTTGCCCTCGGGATCCGCAAGCGTCACCCACGGCTGCTCGCCCTGCCCGACGTCCGCGTGCCGGGCCCCGAGCGCCAGCAGCCGGGCGACCTCGGCAGCCTGGTCCGCGGGCCTGAAGTCGAGATGCAGCCGGTTCTTGATCGCCTTTTTCTCGGGTACGGGTACGAAGAGCAGCCCCGGCAGCCGGTCCGGAGCAGGCCGGATCTCGTACTCGTCGGAGGCGTCGTTGACCACCACCCACCCGAGCGCCTCGGCCCACCAGCCGCCCAGGGCAACCGGGTCGGCGGCGTCGATGATCACCTGCTCCCATTGCAAGGACATGACCGCAGCGTAGTGAAGACTGATCCCGTCGACGGGGGATCTCCGACGGGGACCGACGGGGAAGAACGAGGAGGCCCACGCATGGCACGCCCGATCACGGCAGGGGTGGACGGTGGCGAGGAGAGCCTGGCCGCGCTGGACTGGGCGGGCCGGGAGGCCGTACGCCGGGGGCTGCCCCTGCGCGTGGTGCACGTCTGGCGCTACGAGCAGACTCTCGCCACCGCCGACCGGGACACGCAGCACGGCTGGGTGGCCGAGGGAGTGCGGCGGGCCGTGCGCTCCGTCCGCGAACGTCATCCGGAGCTGGACGTGAGCGTGGACGTGCTGGAGGGTTCCGCCGCCGAGGCGCTGGCCGGCGCGGCGGCGGAGGCCGAGATGCTGGTGCTCGGCTCGCGGGGGCACGGCAGGCTGGTCGGGTTCCTGCTGGGCTCCGTCGGCCGGCACGTGATAGCCGAGGCGACCCGGCCCGTGGTGCTGGTGCGCGCCGGCGACCGGCCGGCGGCGGAAGCGGCCGGACGGGACGTGGTCGTCGGCCAGCACGGCGGCCCGGAGGACAGCGCGGCCGCGCTGCGGTTCGCGTTCGAGACGGCGGCCGCGCGGCGCGCCACCGTCCGGGCCGTACGGGCCTGGACCCTGCCGCCGGTCTTCGCCTACAGCCCCGGCTCGCTCAAGCTCCTGGACGAGGTCGGCGGTCTCGAACCGTACGAGAAGCAGGCCCTGGCGGAGGCGCTCCGGCCGTGGCGGGAGCGCTTCCCGCAGGTGCCCGTGGCCGAGCACGTCGAGATGGGCAGCGCGGGACAGGTGCTGCTGGAGGCGGCCGAACGGGCCCAGCTGATGGTCGTCGGGCGGCGAGCGCACCGTACGGCCGTGGGCGCCCGGATCGGGTCGGTCGCGCACGGTGTGCTGCACCACGTCGAGTGCCCGGTGGCCGTGGTCCCGCACGAGTGACCCGAGGGTGCCGTGCGGCACCGGGCCGGCGACGCGGGGCCGCGCGGCACCCCCGCTACTCGAGGGCCGTCGGCTCCAGGGTCGTGCGGGCCTTGGGCAGGACCTTCTCGACGTAGTCCTCGACGGCGGTGCCGAGGCCTATGTCGTGCTGGGCGTGCTCGGACAGGTACCAGCGGTGCTCGAGGAGTTCGTGGTAGATCTCGGCCGGGTCCATGGAGCCGCGCAGCTCCGGCGGGACCGCCCGCACCGTGGGCCGGAACACGTCCCGCACCCAGCGGTGTGCGAGCACCTCGGGGCGGGCGGCGAGGGGGTCGCCGGGCGCGTGGTCGTCCTGGGTGGCCATCCAGCTCTCCAGGTCGTTGAGCAGCCGCCGCGCCTGGTTCTCCTCGGTGTCGAGGCCGGTCAGCCGCAGCAGTTGGCGGTGGTGGTGGCCGGCGTCCACGACCTTGGGCACGAAGGTGACCGTGTCCCCGTTGGTGGAGTGCTCGATCTGCATCTCGGCCACGTCGAAGCCGAGTTCGTTGAGGCGGCGGATCCGGCGCTCGATGTAGTGGTACTTGCCCGCCGGGTACACCGAGGTGCGGGTCAGCTCCTGCCACAGGCCGCCGTAGCGGGTGCAGATCTCGTGCCCGAACTCGATGGGGTCGACCGAGGGGTGCAGCGCCCCGGACGCCTCCAGGTCCAGCAGCTCGCCGCTGATGTTCACCCTGGCGAGGTCGAGGTCGTACTCCCGCTGCCCGGGGCTGAGCCGGGGGTGCAGGTCGCCGGTCTCGGCGTCCACCAGGTAGGCGGCGTAGGCGCCCGCGTCCCGCCGGAACAGGGTGTTGGACAGCGAGCAGTCGCCCCAGGCGAACCCCGCCAGGTGCAGCCGCACCAGCAGCACCGCGAGGGCGTCCATCAGACGGTGCATGGTCGCCGGGCGCATGGTCGTCTCGAACATCGAGCGGTACGGCATCGAGCCGCGCAGATGCCGGGTGACCAGCACCGGCTCCAGCGGGGCGCCCGAGCGGTCGGTGCGGCCGGTGACGACGGCGAGCGGATCGACCGCGGGGATGCCCAGCCGGTCCAGGTCGCGCAGCAGTCCGTACTCGCGCAGTGCGGGCCGCTCGGCCAGCTCCTTGACGGCGATCACCTCGGCACCGGCGTGCGCGTAGCGCACGACGTGCCGGGAGATGCCGCGGGGGAGCGGCACGAGGTACTCCTCGGGCCACTCCTCCAGGGGCACGTCCCAGGGCAGTTCGAGCAGGAGAGCGGGGTGCTCCGGGTTCGTGGCACTGATCTGCAAGGCCATGGGGCGAACCTTAGATCCCCCGAGGGCCTGTCCGGCAGTTCACCGGAGCGCGCGTTCCACGGCCCGCTCGGCGGCCGCCCGTACCGAGCCCCGGTGGACCGGGCCGTGTCCGGGCAGCAGGGTGTCGCCGTCGAGTGCCGCGATCAGCTCCAGCGAGGCCAGCGCCCGCGCGCGGTCGTGCTGGAAGAAGCCGGGCACGAGTTGCGGGCCCTCGGCCCGGGAGACCGGATGGCCGCTGATCAGGGCGTCGCCGGAGAGGACGACCCCCGCGCCGGGCAGGTGATAGGCGCAGTGGCCGTCCGTGTGGCCCGGGGTGTGCACGGGCACGGGCCGGCCGGGCAGGTCGAGCGGGCCCTCGTTCGGGAACGGCTCCGGCGCGAGGACGGGATGGTGACCGGTGCCGCCCACGCGCAGCACGTGCGCCGCCCAGGGCAGGACACCCGGCCGCCAGGCGTTTCGCACCACGTCTCCGACAGTGGCCTGCTGGAGGAACTCCCGCCGCGCGTGCGGGACTTCCGCGGGGTGCAGCTGGACCGGGATGCCGTGGGCGCGGCGCAGGTGTTCGGCCGAGCCGATGTGGTCGTTGTGCGCGTGGGTGATCAGTACGGCGGTGACCGCCTCCGGTGAACCGCCCACCGCGGTGAGGGATTCGAGTAGGCCCCGGCGGTCCCCGGGATACCCGGTGTCCACCAGCGTGACGGCGTCGCCGTCCCTGAGGATCACCCAGTTGGTGTGGTGGCCGTGCACCAGGTAGGTGCCGTCGGCGATTTGGCGTATGTCTGCCCGCATGGTCTCCCCGAGCCGCTGGTCGTCGCCGGACAGCCAACCAGAGCCGGGCGGGACGTGTCACTGCACGCCGTGCGGCCGGAACTGGACGCTGATGCGGGGTCCCGTGGCCCGCGCGGTCTTGGGGACGCAGTGCTCCCAGGTCCGCTGGCAGGAGCCGCCCATCACGATGAGGTCGCCGTGCCCGAGCGGCCGCCGGACCGTCCTGCCGCCGCCTCCCGCAGGCCGCAGCAGCAGATCACGGGGCGCGCCCACGGACAGGATCGCGACCATGGTGTCCTCACGGGCACCGCGCCCGATCCGGTCACCGTGCCAGGCGACGCTGTCCCGGCCGTCGCGGTAGTAGCACAGCCCGGCGGTGGTGAACGGCTCACCGAGTTCCTCGGCGTAGTGCGCGCTCAGTACCGCGCGTGCCTCGTCGAGGATCGGGTGGGGCAGCGGGTCGTCGGTCTTGTGGAAGGCGAGCAGACGCGGTACGGCCACCACGTTGTCGTACATCTTGCGCCGTTCCGCCCGCCACGGGACCTCGGCCGCCAGTTGTTCGAACAGGGCGTCGGCGCCACTCAGCCAGCCCGGCAGCACGTCGATCCAGGCGCCCGAACCCAGCTCGGTCCGGCGCAGCCCGCCGAGGGGACCGAGCCGCAGTTCGTCGGTCTGGTCGAACAGGGAGCCCTGGAGGTGCGTGGACATGAGCCCAGCGTACTCCTTAATCGAATGTGTATTCGATGAATCTGGCGACCCCCTTTCGATACATCGATGTATCGGATACATTCGCGTATCGAACTGGAGGTCTCGCCATGACAGCGGAGGACACGGCCCGGCGCGTCACCCGCCGGCGGGCCCGGACGCGGGCCAACCTGCTCGACGCCGCCTTCACGGTGTTCGCCGCCAAGGGCTTCGGCCGTGTGTCCATCGAGGAGGTCTGCGAGACCGCCGGCTACAGCCGGGGCGCCTTCTACTCCAACTTCGCCACCCTGGACGAGCTGTTCTTCGCGCTGTACCGGGAGCGGGCCGACCTCATCGCCTCCCAGGTGGCCGACGCCCTCGCCCAGGACGGTCCGGACCTCGACGTACCGGCCTCCGTGGACCGGGTCACCGACGTGCTGCTGCTGGACGTGGACTGGCTGCTGGTGAAGACCGACTTCCTGGTGCACGCGGCCCGCGACCCGGCCGTCGCTCAGGCCCTCCTGGACCACCGCACCCGGCTCCGGGAGGCCATCGCCGACCGGCTCTTCCGGGCCCGGGGCCACACCGAACTGCCCGCCGTGCTCGGCGACGCCGACGGCGCCGCCCGCGCGGTGGTCGCGGCCTACGACGGCGTCACCACCCAGCTGCTGCTGGACAGGGACGTCGACGCCGCCCGCACCTGGCTGAAGCAACTGCTCACCGCGCTGCTGACCGACGGCAGCGCCAACCCCGTATGAGTCGCAGAGGGAAGGACACACACGCCATGGCCGCCATGGACGCGGACGTCATCGTCGTCGGAGCGGGCCTCGCGGGCCTGGTCGCGGCGCACGAACTCACCAGCCGGGGCCGGCGCGTGGCCCTGGTCGACCAGGAGAACGCAGCCAACCTCGGCGGCCAGGCGTTCTGGTCCTTCGGCGGGCTCTTCCTCGTCGACACGCCCGAGCAGCGACGCCTCGGCATCAAGGACTCCTTCGACCTCGCCTGGAACGACTGGCGCGGCAGCGCCCGGTTCGACCGGCAGGCGGACGAGGACTCCTGGGCCGTGCGCTGGGCCCGCGCCTACGTGGAGTTCGCGGCCGGCGAGAAGCGGAGCTGGCTCCAGGGCCACGGCATCGAGCTGCTGCCCACCGTCGGCTGGGCCGAACGCGGCGACCTGCGGGCGAACGGGCACGGCAACTCGGTGCCCCGCTTCCACATCGCCTGGGGCACCGGTACCGGCGTGGTCGAACCCTTCGTCCGGTACGCCCGGCAGGCCGCCCGGGACGGACTGCTCACCTTCCACCACCGGCACCGGGTGGACGAGCTGGTCGTCGAGGACGGCACGGCGCGCGGGGTGCGCGGTACCGTCCTGGCCGACGACGACGCACCGCGTGGCGTGGCCTCCAACCGCGACCGGGTCGCCGACTTCGAACTCACCGCCCAGGCCGTCGTCGTCACCACCGGCGGCATCGGCGCCGACCACGACATCGTGCGCCGCTACTGGCCCGACCGGCTCGGCACGCCCCCCGCCGAGATGGTCACCGGCGTCCCCGCCTACGTCGACGGCCGCATGCTCGACATCAGCGCCGAGGCCGGCGTGCGCCTGGTCAACCGGGACCGGATGTGGCACTACACCGAGGGCCTGCAGAACTGGAACCCCGTCTGGCCGGGCCACGGCATCCGGATCCTGCCCGGTCCGTCCTCCATCTGGCTCGACGCCCTCGGCCGCCGGCTGCCCGACCCGTGCCTGCCCGGCTACGACACCCTCAACACGCTCAAGTACCTGCGCACCACCGAGGACATCGCCGGGTACGACCACTCGTGGTTCATCCTCACCCGGAAGATCATCGAGAAGGAGTTCGCCCTCTCCGGCTCCGAGCAGAACCCCGACATCACCGCCAAGGACCGCAAGGCCGTGCTGCGCGACCGCCTGCTCGGCAAGGGCGCCCCCGCGCCGGTCCGGGCGTTCCTCGACAAGGGCGCGGACTTCGTCTCCGCGGGCAGCCTGGAACAGCTGGTCGAGAAGATGAACGGCCTCACCGGGAAGCCGCTCCTGGACGCGACCGAGGTGCGCCGCCAGATCGAGGCCCGCGACCTGCAGATGGCCAACCCGTACAGCAAGGACTCCCAGGTCCAGGGGATCCGCAACGCCCGCCGCTACATCGGTGACCGCCTCGGCCGGGTCGCCGGCCCGCACCGCATCCTCGACCCGGCCGCGGGCCCCCTGATCGGTGTCCGCCTGCACGTACTGACCCGTAAGACCCTCGGTGGCATCCAGACCGACCTCGACTCCCGTGCCCTCGGCGCCGACGGCAGCCCCGTCGCCGGCCTGTACGCGGCCGGCGAGGTGGCCGGCTTCGGCGGCGGAGGCGTCCACGGCTACAACGCCCTGGAGGGCACCTTCCTCGGCGGCTGCCTCTTCTCGGGCCGCGCGGCGGGCCGGGCGGCGGCGAAGCAGACGGGCTGAGCCTCAGCCCGCCAGCAGCTCGGCCAGCACTGAGGCATGGCTCTGCTCCGGCGTCTTGGACGCCGTGAGCAGCGTCACCCGCCCCTTGCGTGCCGACTTCCTGAGTCCGTCGAGGAGTTCGGCGGCCTCGGGAGCGTCGAGTTCCGCCTCGTACCGGCGGCGGAACTCCTCGTACGAGCCCTCGTCCGCGTGGAACCAGCGGCGCAGCTCCGTCGACGGCGTGAGTCCTTTCGGCCACTCGTCGATCCGTGCCGCGTCCTTGGCGAGACCGCGCGGCCACAGCCGGTCCACCAGGACCCGCAGGCCGTCGTCGGAATCGGGCGGTTCGTAGATCCGGCGTACGCGGACGCTCACGGTCGGGCTTCCCTTCGGGGCGCGGACGGTGCCGCGAGCGTACTTCGGCCGTCCCGCCCTCCTCGGTGGCGACGCGGCGTGACTTGACCAGAATGAGAGGGAAACCGGGACGCCCTCGCCCCTAGTCTGTGGCGAAACGATCATTCGCCACCCCCCCAAGAGGAGCGCCCGTGACGCCACCGCGCAGTCAGGCCCCAAGACGACGTACCGCAGTCCTCCGCCGGGAGGCGGTCCTCGCCACCGTCCCCGTCGCCGTGGCGGCGATGCTGGCGGCGGCCGGACCCGCGGCGGCCGGCACCGCCGGCTCGTCCGGGGCGGGCGACCCCTACTTCCCGCTCAGCGGCAACGGCGGCTACCACGTCAAGCACTACGACCTGACGCTCCGTTACGACACGGGCACCCGGCACCTCGACGGCAAGGCGGTCCTCACCGCCCGCGCCACCCAGAAGCTCACCCGCTTCGACCTCGACTTCAAGGGCCTGAAGGTCACCGGCGTCACCGTCGGCCGCACCGCCGCCGGCTTCCGCCGCAGCGGCCAGGAACTCGTCGTCACGCCGCGCCACGCGCTGCGCGAGGGCCAGGAGTTCCGCGTCACCGTCACCTACCACGGCACCCCCGAGCCGGTCACCGACCCGGACGGTTCCGCGGACGGCTGGATACCCACCGACGACGGCGCGTTCGTCGCGGGCGAGCCGCAGGGCGCGATGACCTGGTTCCCGGCGAACAACCACCCCAAGGACAAGTCGACGTACGACTTCACGATCACGGTTCCCAAGGGTCGCACCGCCGTCGCCAACGGCGTCCTGCGCGGTCAGCACACCGCCAACGGGCGCACCACCTTCCGCTGGCACCAGGCCGAGCCCATGGCCGCCTACCTGGCCACCGCCACCGTCGGCAAGTTCAAGGTCGAGCAGTACACCACCCACGACGGCATCCAGGTCTACAACGCCGTCGACGCCCGGGAGGCGCGCGCGGCGGCGTCCGTGCTCAAGAAGCTGCCCCCCGTGCTGGACTGGGAGAGCAAGCTGTTCGGGCCGTACCCGTTCCGCGCCGCGGGCTCGATCGTCGACCACGCGCCGAACGTCGGTTACGCCCTGGAGACCGAGAGCCGGCCCGTCTACGACTCCGCGCCCGACGTGAGCACCCTCGTCCACGAGAACGCCCACCAGTGGTTCGGTGACTCGGTCGCGCTGACCTCCTGGAAGGACATCTGGCTCAACGAGGGCTTCGCGACCTACGCCGAGTGGCTCTACAGCGAGCAGCACGGCGGGGACAGCGCCCAGAAGTCCTTCGACGCCCTCTACGCCCGCCCGGCGGGCAACGACCTGTGGGCCTTCCCGCCCGGCGACCCGGGCAGCGGCAAGAACATCTTCGACACGCCCGTCTACGCCCGTGGCGCGATGACCCTGCACGAGCTGCGCAAGGCCGTCGGCGACCACGACTTCTTCCGGATCCTGCGCGCCTGGGCGACCGAGCACCGGGGCGGCCACGGCACGACCGCCCAGTTCGTGAAGCTCGCCGAGCGCGTCTCCGGCAAGGATCTGGACGGGCTCTTCCACACCTGGCTCTACACGCGGGGCAAGCCGAACAAGGCCTAGAACCTGACGAGTTCCAAACATGTGTCGGCGATGGTCGACCCATGATCCATCGCAGAACCGCCGTCGCTCTCCTCGGCTCCCCGCTGCTGCTCACCGGCTGCGGCGGCGGAGCCGAGGCGACCGAGCGCCGCGCCCCCGCCACCCGCCCGGCGCCGACGGCCACCCCCACCCGCGCTCCCGGGATCCGGGCCGAAGCGGCCCCGCAGGGCATACCCGGCCTCGGCCCCCGGACGGCCGCCGTCATACCGGACCGCTCCCGGCAGGCCGTCGTCGTCACCGGGCGCGGCAGGAACTCCCCGCTGTCCACGGTCGTCGTGCACGAGCGCACCCCCACCGGCTGGCAGGCGGGAGCCGAGTGGCCCGCGCACAACGCGCTGCGCGGCTGGAGCACCCACCACAGGGCCGGGGACCTGCGCTCCCCGCTCGGCGTCTACACCCTCAGCGACGCCGGCGGCCTGCTGCCCGACCCCGGCAGCAGGCTCCCGTACCACCACTCCACCGGGTTCAGCTCGCCGGGCACCGGGTTCGAGGGCGAGCCCCTGGCCGGCTCCTTCGACTACGTCGTCGCCATCGACTACAACCGAGAGCCGGGCACCTCGCCCCTGGACTGGACCCGCCCCCTCGGCCCGGGCCGGGGCGGCGGTGTCTGGCTGCACGTCGACCACGGGGGTCCCACCCACGGCTGCGTGAGCGTCGCCAAGGCCCACATGAAGGCGCTCCTGCGCACCCTCGACCCGGACCGGCATCCGGTCGTCGTCATGGGGTACGCCGACTGGCTCGCCGGCTGAGCCGCCCAGGGCCTGTCGTGAAGTTCCCGTCTGCCCCGCGACGCCTGGCACGCTCCCCCGGAGGGGGCACCCCCACTCGCCGTACCGGGCGAAAACCCAGGTACGTCCAGTACGAGGACTTCCGCACCAGACGCCGCAGGCCCGCCCTTCGGGCGACGACGGGAACTTCACGACAGGCCCTAGGATCCGAACTCGTGTGCGCACATGTACTGGTCGCCGAGGACGACGAGAAGCAGGCCGAACTGATCCGCCGCTCGCTGCTGGCCGAGGGGCACACCGCCACCGTGGTGCACGACGGCGCGGCCGCGATCGAGGCCGCCCGCCGGCTCGGACCCGACCTCGTCGTCCTCGACCTGATGCTCCCGGTGATCGACGGCTTCGGCGTGTGCCGGGTGCTGCGCGGCGGCACCGAGGATCCGGACATCCCGGTGGTCATGCTCACCGCCCGCGCCGCCGAGGACGACGTGCTGCTCGGCCTCGAACTGGGCGCCGACGACTACATGACCAAGCCGTACAGCCCGCGCGAGCTGATGGCCCGGATCCGCACGGTCCTCAGGCGCAGCGGGCGCGGAGCGCACGTCCGGGACGACGATCCGGTGGTACGGGCCGGGGGAGTCGGCGTCGACCCCGTACGGCACGAGGTGCGCTGTGACGGCAGACCGGTGGAGTGCACACCCGCCGAGTTCCAGATCCTGCTCGCCATGGCGGGGGAACCGGACCGGGTGTTCTCCCGTCGGCAGCTGCTGCAGTGCACCCGCGGTTTCGACCGGGCCTCCACCGAGCGGGCCGTGGACGTGCACATCATGAACCTGCGCCGGAAGATCGAGGCCGACCCGCGGCGGCCGGTCCGTCTGGTGACCGTGTTCGGCGTCGGCTACAAGCTGACCGGCGGCCGCCCGTGAAGCGCCGGCCGGCCGCGCGGCGCCGGATAGCACTGCGCAAACGGCTGCTCGTCCGGCTCCTCTTCGTCTCCGCCCTCATCGCCGTCTGCTCGGTGGCGGCCACCGCCTGGCTCGCGGTGACCACGACCACCAGCGCCCTGAAGGAGGAGCAGGGCCAGGACCTGGCCGCCGACAACAGCATCCTCGCCCGGCTCAGCGGATACGCCGCCGCCCATCCCGACTGGGCGGACGTCCAGCACACCGTCCGTGACCTGGCCGCCGAGACGGGCCGGCGCATCGCCCTGACCACCGCCGACCGCACGCTTCTCGCCGACTCCGCGCCGCGCGGCACGCCCGTGCCGCCCCGGCCCGCCGCCACCGTCGACCCGTTGCGCACCGACACCTGGACCGAGACCGGCGCCCAGCTCAGCGGCATCGACCCCCGGGTGGTGGGGCCGTACCGGGTCACGGCCGAGGAGCGGGCCAAGCTGGACGCGCTCGCCGCCAAGCGCCGGCAGTGCTACGAGAGCTTCGGGATCGAGGCCACGGTGCAGCGGATCCCGAGCGGACGCCCCGTGCTCAGCAGCCCGGAGGGGACGGACACCTCCTACGCCATGGAGCAGTGCGGGGACGGGCAGCTGAACACCCCCACCCCGACCGAGGAGAAGGCCCTGACCGAGCTGGCGGAGCTGGCCCGGCCCTGCCTGCGGCACGAGGGCCTGGACCCCGGGGGACCCCTCTTCCTCACCTTCGACCCGAGCGGCAAGGACCCGTTCGGCGGAGGTTACCTGGTGTCCAAGCTCGCCCGGCCGACCGGCGGCAAGGCCGGGCAGGCGGCCCAGCGCTGCGTGCAGGGCGCCCGCCGCACCCAGCTGGAGCCCTACGTCGCCCCGGTCGCCGAGCTGTTCCTCGGCATCGGCGACCAGAATCCCTCCCGGTTCGACATGTCGGCGGCCAACAAGGCCAAGGTGGTCGGCGCGGCCGGACTGGTCCTCGCCGTCACCGTCGCCGTCACCGCCGTCGTCGCCGTCCGGCTCTCCCGGCCGCTGCGTGCCCTGACCGAGGCCGCGCAGCAGCCGCCCGAACTGCACGTGCGGGTGCCGGTGACCACCCGGGACGAGACCGGCATCCTGGCGGAGGCGTTCAACGACCTGACCGAGCGCCGCGAGCGCCTGGAGGCCCAGCGCAAGGCGATGGTCAGCGACATCGCCCACGAGCTGCGCAGCCCGCTCACCAACATCCGCGGCTGGCTCGAGGTGGTCCGCGACGGCGTCGTCGACCCGGATCCGGCCCTGCTGGCCTCCCTGCACGAGGAGGCGCTGGTGCTTCAGCGGATCATCGACGACCTGCAGGACCTCGCGGCTGCCGACGCGGGCACCCTGCGCGTGCACCGCGAGCCGCTCCCCGCCGGTGACCTGCTCGACCAGGTCGCGGCCGCCCACCGGGTGGCCGCCGACACCGCCGGGGTCGCCCTGCGCACCGAGGCCGACGGCACCGCCTGGCTGGACGCCGACCCGGTACGGATGCGGCAGGCGCTCGGGAACCTGGTCTCCAACGCGCTGCGGCACACCCCCGAGGACGGCACGGTCACGCTGGCCGCCCGCCGGGACGGCGAGGAGGTCCTGCTCACCGTCACCGACACCGGAACCGGCATCGCGCCCGAGGACCTGCCCCACGTGTTCGACCGGTTCTGGCGCGCCGAGAAGTCCCGCAGCCGCCGCACCGGAGGCAGCGGCCTCGGTCTGCCGATCGTCCGCCACCTCGTCGCCGCCCATGGCGGCACGGCTCAGGCGGCGAGCGAACCGGGTGCGGGCGCGGTCTTCACCCTGCGGCTGCCCGCGGCCGCGCCGCCCGGGGACACCCCGTGAGAGCGGAAGCCGCGGGTCCCTCTCCGGCGCACCCTTGCCGGTGCCGCCCGCCCCCTCGGCGTCGAGGAGCGGTGGCAGGACCGGTCGGTGGAGGGGTGGGTGGCGCGCCGGCCGTACGACTACGCCCACCTGCCGCACGAGAGGGGCCCCGGCGTTCGTCCCCGGGTCCTCGACGGCCGGGGGACGGGGCGGGGCCCCGACAACGAGCCGCTCGTCGCGGACGCGGAACCGATGTGCTGGATCGCCGACGAGATGATCGACGAGGCCAGGGCCGAGGCGGCCCGGCAGGAGCGGGAGCGGGGGGCGCCGCGCCGCTTCTGCCCCCTCGGCCCCCCCCCCCCGCGTTGGGGCCCCCCCAAAGTGGCCCGGAGCGCGTCCGGCGCACCCACACCCCCCTCCTCC
>NZ_JBWKFL010000005.1:432371-455993 GCF_056434305.1 Streptomyces sp. NPDC044061
GGGAGGTTGGTGTTGGGGCCCCAGGAGGAGGTGATGAGGGGGCCGGGGGCCGGGGCGCCCGGGGGGGGGGGGGGGGGTGCCCCCCCCCCCCCCCCCCCCCCCCCCCCCCCCCGCCGCCGGCGTGGGGTCATCCCGAGCGTGGCCTGGAGCGCGCGCGGCGCCGCAGCGCCCGCCGCTCCGGCTCCGTCGTACCGCCCCAGATGCCGATGCTCTGTCCCGTCCCCAGGGCCCAGTCCAGACACTGCTCCCGGACGGGGCAGCGCCCGCACACCGCCTTCGCCTGCTGGGTCTGTACCTGTGCGGGTCCGGTGGTGCCGATCGGGAAGAACAGGTCGGGGTCCTCGCGACGGCACGCGGCATGGTCGCGCCAGTTGTCCATCGAAGTCTCCTGCGGTCTAAGTCGTCCGTGCCCTGTCGAATGCGTGCTTCGGGTTCGGGTGACCGGTCGGGGCGGCATGAAACAGCGGAACCGACAGGGGGATCGGGCGGCGAGGACCGCATCCGGTCACTGCTCGCGCAGACCCCACGGGGAGTCGTACGCGGTCAACAGGTCGAGGAACGGCCGCGCGGGGAAGGCCTCGGGGCCGAGGACGCCCGTGCCCGACCAGGCACCGGTGGCGAGGAGCTCGAGGGCGACGACCGGATTGACCGCCGTCTGCCACACCACCGCCTGACAACCGTACTCCGCCATGGACCACTGGTTGTCCACGACGTGATACAGATACACCTCGCGCGGCGCGCCGTCCTTCGTGCCGCGCACCCAGGTGCCCGCGCACGTCTTGCCGTGCATCCGCTCGCCGAGCGTCGCCGGATCGGGCAGGCACGCGGCGACCACGTCCCGCGGCGAGACCGCGACCGGTCCGTCCGGGCCGGTGACGGTGACCGGCGCGGTGCGGTCAAGTCCCAGGCGGTGCAGGGTCTTCAGCGTCTCGATGAACTCCCCGCCCAGGCCGTACTTGAAGGTGACGCGCCGTGCGCCGACCCAACGCGGCACCAGCAGCACCTCCTCGTGCTCGACGTTCACGCACTCCACCGGTCCGATGCCCTCGGGGAAGTCGAACACCTCGGGCTCGCTGAACGGCGCGGTGGTGAACCAGCCGCGGTCGGCCTCGTAGACGACGGGCGGGTTCAGGCACTCCTCGATGGTGGTCCAGATGCTGAACGACGGCGCGAAGTCGAAGCCGTCGACGGTGAGGTTCGCGCCGTCGCGGATGCCGATCTCCTCGACGGTGTCGAAGAGTTCGTCGGCCGCGTACCGGGCGAACACGTCCGACAGACCGGGCTCCACGCCCATGCCGACCAGGGCGAGCGCGCCCGCCTTCTCCCACTCGGCGGCCAGTGCGAACTGCTCGTCGCCCAGCTTGAGTCCGCACTCCTCGTACGGCCGTTCGGGGTGCGGCCGGGACAGGGACATCGCCATGTCGACATAGGTGGCGCCGGCCGCCCGGGCCGCGCGGAACAGGGGCATCACGAACCGGGGGTCGGTGGCGTTGAGCAGGACGTCGCAGCCGTGGTGGGCGAGCAGACGGGCCACTGCGGCCTCGTCACCCGCGTCCACGCGCTCGGCGCGGAACCGGGATTCCCCCTCGCCGAGGGCCGCGACCGCGGCCTCGGCCCGGGCGGGGTCGTAGTCGGCGACCACCATCAGGTCGAAGAACGGGCGCCGGGCCGCGATCCGGGTGATGGCGGTGCCGACACCACCGGCTCCCACGAGCAGTACACGCATACGGAAACTCCCTGCCTGACACGGTACGGAAAGTGAACGGGGCAGGCGCGCCTCGCCCGGAATCCAACGCCCGGACGTGGCGTAAGGTCAATGGCGTTGGCATAAGGTCGCAGGAGTACCGGGAGGACCCGCCGTGCCCAAGCCCGTGGTGCCCGAGGAGAAGCGCCGCCGGCGTCGTCCGACCCGCGGCGGCACGGTGCTGTCGGAGCCGCTGATCGTCGAGGCTGCGCTCCGCCTGCTGCGCGAGCACGGCAGTACCGGGCTCACCGCGCGCCGGCTGGGCCTCGCCCTGGACTGCGATCCCAGCACCCTGTACCGGTACTTCCGAGGCATGGACGACCTGACCCTGGCCATCGGTGACGCGCTCATCGGGCAGGCGCTGGCGGGCTGGCGGCCGACGGGGGAGTGGCGGGCGGACCTGCGGGCGATCGGGCTGCGCATCCACGCCGCGTACGTGGCACACCCGCAGGCGGCGCTGCTGACCGCGAACCGGGTCACCGGGCGGGCCCATGAACTGGCCGCCGACGAGGCGGTCCTGGACGTCCTGCGCACGGCCGGGTTCTCACTGCCGGAGACGGTCGGCGTCTACCACGCCTTCATCGACCAGACGCTGGCCTTCGCCGCCCTCGACGCCGCGTCCCTGGCCCTGCCGAGAGCCTCCCAGCGGGCCGACGAGGACAAGTGGCACTCGACCTACGCCCGCCTGCCCCGCGCCACCCATCCCCGCATCGCGGAGGCGGCCCCGCTGCTGGCCCGCCGCATGGTGACCAGCGCCTACCCGACGGCGCTCGAGATGCTGCTGGACAGCGCGGAGGGACGCCTGCGAGCAGCGACCGACCGGCGGGCGGACACCAGCCACCGCGGGGCGTGACGGCCCCGGTAGGGCGTCACGCCGTGTCGGCCGACGCGGCATGCAGGCGTCGGCCGGGCCGTGCGGCTCACCCACCGAGCCACTGCGCCACTGTTGCCGTCACCGCCTCAGCCGGTACCGGCCGCTCTCCGGCGAGGGGTGACGACGTCGGGACGCGTTCCGCTACGAGCCCGCGTCCCCTCATGCCGGCTGAAGTGCCAGGCGGCCGCCGACCGGGCCGTTCGGTTCAGCCGCGCAGCGACTTCGCCGCTGCGGCCGCCACGGCTGCGGTCAATGCCGACCGCGGTCTGCCGGGGTGACGGACCGTCGCCGGGGGGCGGTTCGCCACAGCCTCGGCCGGCGCCGGTCGCCGCCCCGGCACGGGTGACGGCCCAAGCCTGCGGGCGCTGTTCGCCGCGGGTGCCGAAGCGCGTCGCCTTGTGTGGCCAGGCGCGGCAGGTGAGCGTGGGCCGGGCCGTTCGGTTCAGCCGCGCAGCGAATCCGCCGCTGTGGCCGTCACCGCCTCGGACAGTGCTGCGAGGGCAGGGGAGTCGAGCTTCCACTGCTGCCAGTAGAGGGTTACGTCCGTCCATTCCCCGGGTGTGAGCACGACGAGGCGGCCGTCGCGCAGGAGTGGGTCGGCCTGGGACTCCGGGATCAGGCCCCAGCCGAGGCCGGCGGCGACCGCGTCGGCGAAGCCCTCGGAGGTGGGCACGTAGTGCCGCAGGGAGCTCGCGGCCCCGCGGCCCAGCCGTCTCACGAACGCGTCCTGGAACTCGTCCTTGCGGTCGAAGACGACGACGGGGGCGTCGGGCAGGAGGTCCTGCAGGGGCCCGTCGAGATACCGCTCGGCGAACTCCGGCGCCGCCGCGGGCAGGTAGCGCATCCGGCCGAGCGGGCGGACCGAGCAGCCGGGCACCGGGTCCGGCGAGGAGGTCACGGCCGCCATCACCAGCCCCTCGCGCAGCAGTGCGGCCGTGTGGGCCTCGTCCTCCCGGTGCAACTCGAAGCAGAACCCCCGCACCCGGGTGAGCGCCCCCAGGAACCAGGTCGCCAGCGAGTCCGCGTTCACCGCCACCGAGACCCGGGTCGGCTCCCCGGCGCCGCTCAGCCCCAGCTCGCCGCGTGCGTCCCGCTCCAGCCGCGCCAACTGCCGGGCGAACCGGACCAGCACCGCACCGGACTCCGTCGGGCGTACGGGCTTGGTGCGCTGGAGCAGCACACGACCGGTGCGCTGTTCCAGCGCCTTGACCCGCTGACTGACCGCCGAAGGCGTCACGTGCAGGGCCGCCGCCGCCGCGTCGAAGGTGCCCTCGTCGACCACGGCCAGCAGCGTCCGCACCTGCTCCAGGGGAAGCTCCGTCATCACGAGAACTAAGGTTACTTAAGAATCTTTAGCTGTACCTGAGACGGTCGCCTCCTTAGCGTCGACGGCATGAACCACGCCCTGACCGCCGCGGTCGCCGGATTCGGCACCGGCCTCTCCCTGATCGTCGCCATCGGCGCCCAGAACGCCTTCGTGCTGCGCCAGGGCGTGCGCCGGGACGCGGTCCTCGCCGTGGTCGGCATCTGCGCCCTGTCCGACGCGCTGCTCATCGCGCTCGGCGTCGGCGGGGTCGGCGCGGTGGTGGTGGCGTGGCCGGGCGCGGTGCGGGCCGTCGGGCTCGTCGGCGGGGCGTTCCTGCTGTGCTACGGCGCCCTCGCCGCCCGCAGGGTCTTCCGGCCCGGTACCGGCCTGCGGACCGAGGGGGAGGTGGCGGGCTCGCGGCGGCGGGCGGTGCTGACCTGCCTGGCGATGACCTGGCTCAACCCGCACGTCTACCTGGACACCGTGTTCCTGCTGGGCTCCCTCGCCGCCGACCGCGGCCCGTTGCGCTGGACCTTCGGCCTGGGTGCCGCCCTCGCCGGCCTGTGCTGGTTCGCCGCGCTCGGTTTCGGGGCCCGGCTGCTCGGCCGCGTCCTCGCCGGGCCCACCGCCTGGCGGGTGCTGGACGGCCTGGTCGCCCTCACCATGCCGGCGCTCGGCGCCACGCTCGTCGCCGGGTCCTGAGGCCCGCGCCGGCGACCGCCGTACCCGGCCCCGAACCGCCGCCGTCCGGGCTGGGCGGTACCGGCATGCGACAACCGGTTCGGCAGTCACCGGAGTTCCTGCGATAGTGAGGCTCGAATCGAAAGATGTATCGAGCAACCTCTGTCGAGCGACCAGGAACCCCGTGGACACGAGCGAGAGCAGCAGCACCGAACCCGAGACCGACCTCTCGGCCGCTCCGGCGCCGGCCCCGCCCCGGCGCGGCTGGCGCCGCTGGGCGATGGACACCCGGCCCCTGCGCATCGCGGCCTACCGGCGTCTGTGGTCCTCGACCGTCGTCACCGCCGTCGGCAGCCAGCTGACCGCCGTCGCCGTACCCAAGCAGATCTACGACATCACCCACTCCTCGGCCTGGGTCGGCTACGCCAGCCTGGCCGGTCTGGTGCCCATGGTGGTGTTCGCGCTGTGGGGCGGGGCGGTCGCCGACACGGTGGACCGGCGCAAGCTGCTGCTGGTCACCAACAGCGGTATCGCCCTGACCTCGGTGCTGTTCTGGACGCAGGCCGCCACCGGCCTCGACTCGGTCGTCGTGCTCATGATCCTGCTCGCCGTGCAGCAGGCGTTCTTCGGCCTCAACTCCCCGGCCCGCAGCGCCTCCATCGCTCGCCTCGTCCCGGCCGAGGAACTGCCCGCGGCCAACGCGCTGGGCTCCACCGTGATGCAGACCGGTCTCGTCGCCGGCCCGCTGCTGGCCGGTGTGCTGATCCCGGTCATCGGGCTCCCCGAGCTGTACCTGATCGACGCGCTGGCCCTGTGCGTCACCGTGTGGGCGGTGTTCCGGCTGCCCGCCCTGCCCCCGCTCGGCGGGGGTCCGGCACGCCGGGCCGGGATGCGCGAGATAGCCGCGGGGTTCCGGTACATCGCCGGGCACAAGGTGCTGCTGCTGTCCTTCCTCGCCGACATCGTGGCCATGGTGTTCGGCATGCCCCGGGCCCTGTTCCCGCAGCTGGCCGCGCAGACGTACGCCCCCTGGGGCGAAGGCCTCGCGCTCGGCGTGCTGTTCGCCGGCATCCCGGTCGGGGCGGTGCTCGGCGGTCTGTTCTCCGGTGTCTTCTCGCGGGCGCGGCGACACGGCTGGATGGTGATCGGGGCGGTCGTCGGCTGGGGCGTGGCCATCGCCGGGTTCGGCCTCAGCGGCAGCCTCTGGCCGGCCGTGGCCTGCCTCGCCGCCGCGGGTGTCGCCGACATGATCTCCATGGTGTTCCGCGGGGCGATCCTGCTCTCCGCCGCGACCGACGAGATGCGCGGCCGGATGCAGGGGGTCTTCACCGTGGTCGTCGCGGGCGGTCCGCGCCTGGCCGACGTGCTGCACGGCACGGCCGGCTCGGCCTTCGGGCCCCGGGCCGCGGTCGCGGGCGGCGGTGTGCTGGTCGTCGCGGTGATGCTGGCGCTGGCCGCCGCGGTCCCGGCCCTGCGCCGCTACCGGATCTGAGACCGGTCCCGGGGCCGTGCCGCCGTCGGTCTACAGCATGCCGCTGCGCCCGCGGATGGCGTACTGGTCCATCAGCTTGCCGCGGGTCGTCTCCAGGCGGTGGGCCAGGATCTCGGCGACCGTGCGCACCAGTGACAGTCCGAGCAGCGGGTCCTCCACGCACAGCGCCAGCACCGACGGGCCGTCGAACTCGTAGGCCCGTACGTTGCTGAAGGCCGCAGCGCCGAAGTCCCACTCGTACGGCGGGAACAGCCAGGACCAGCCCAGCATGTCGCCGGCGCCCAGCGTGGCCACCGTGACCCGCTGCCGGGAGGTGACCTGCTGGTCCAGATGGACCGCCCCCGAGCGGATCACCCAGAAACGGTCGGCGGTGCCGCCCGCCTCGAAGATGCGGGTGTCCTCCGGGAAGGACACCTCCTTGGCCAGCTCCATCAGCCGCTCACGCTGGGTCTGCGGCAGGGCGGTCAGCAGTTTTATCGCTTTGGTCATGGCGCGGGACTCCTCGCCGGCAGCGGATCGGGTGGTTTCCCCAAGCCCATTTCAGCCGCTGCCGCCGTCCCGGGCACCTCGTGGGCGGCGGCTTCTGCCGGGCGCCCGCCCGGGGACAGTAAAAAGCCCTGGCTGGACGGGGGAGACCAGCCAGGGCCGTTCGCGGTGGAGAGGGAGGACGGTTCCGGTCGACTCCGTCACCACTTATGGATGAACGGTAAACCATCTGGCGGAGATTCACCCAATCCGCGGCGGGTCAGGTGACCTGTTTCACTCCGCCCTGCTCCGGTGGTCGTCCGCCCGGGTCGATGATCTCCTCCAGTACCCGCACCACCGCCTCGTACGCCTGCGCCCGTACGGACGCCTCCCGCGCCCCCTCCGGATCGGTCGCCGTCAGACTCCGGGCCCGCTCCAGCCAGGCCCGTTCCTGTTCGGCCGCGCAGTCCTTCCCGCGCCGGATGCGCCGCAACAACTCGTCCGCGTCCACGACATCGGTCATGCGGGTCGGGTACCCGCCCAGCGCGCCGTGATGGCAACGGTACCGACGGTGTTTGAGAGCGCCTGGAGAGGTCAGCCGAAAGGAAGAGACCCCGGCAGACCCGGTACCGCTCAGGGAGGGATGGGATGCGTGAGACGCACAGGACCAACTCCTCGGCAGGGCTGAGGGATACGTGCCGGACGCTGCCGTGCCGGCCGGCCGACGCCCGCAGAACCGTCCGGCGGGTGGTGGTCGAGCGATGCAGCGCCTGCGCCATCCCGTGCGACGCGGAGGCGCTGGAGGACGCGCTGCTGGTCACCTCGGAACTCGCCACCAACGCCATCCTGCACGGAGGCGGGATAACCGGCTTCGACGTCGACGTGGACGGCGGCGGGGTGAGCGTGTCCGTCAGCGACCGCAGCGACGAGGTCCCGGTGGTCGACGCGCCGGTGGACGAGCGGGGCCGCTCCCGGCTCGGCGGCCGTGGCTGGCCCATCGTGTGCCGGCTGGCGCGCGACGTCAGGGTGGCCGGCCTGCCCTGCGGAGGCAAGCGCATCACAGCCGTCGTACCGTTGCGCTGAAGCCGGTGCCCGAACTTCCGGCGGGCGGCGTTTGCCGCCCGGGGGGACGGGCAGACGGAGTTTCGTGCTTCGGACCGGAGGCGCGCGCCCAGCGGGGACAGTGTGACCGCAGTGGGCCCCCTTCCGGCGGGGCCCGGTGGCATCCCCCGCGGCGAACCCTGACAGCACCGTTCGGGCCAGGACCCGGTCCCCGGGCCCCGTCCGTGCCCTGAAATCACCGTTCAGGAGCGATTCCGCATGCTGACCGACATGTCGACAAGCCGTACCGGCACGCCCGACACCACTTCCGCCGCGTCTTCCGCCGCGTCCGTGCGGCGGACTCATGACGACGCCCCCGACACAGTGGCCCTCTTCTCCCGGCTGGCGGAGCTCGATGACGGTCCCGAACGGGACGCGGTGCGCGACGAGCTGGTGACCGCGTGGCTGCCCATGGCTCACCGGATCGCCGGCCGTTTCCGCGACCGCGGGGAGTCCGTCGAGGATCTGCGGCAGGTGGCCGCGCTCGGACTGGTCAAGGCCATCGACCGGTTCGACCCCTCACGGGGGGCCTTCGAGAGCTACGCCGTCCCCACCATCACCGGTGAGGTCAAGCGCCACTTCCGGGACCGGATGTGGGCGCTGCGGGTGCCCCGCCGCGTGCAGGAGCTGCGCAACCGGGTGCGGGTGGCCCGCCGGGAACTCACCCAGAGCCCGGGCACCCCCGAACCCACCGCCGCCGACATCGCCGCCCACACCGGCCTCACCGAGGAAGAGGTCGCCGCGGGGATGGAGGCGCTGGAGAGCTTCAGCACTCTCTCGCTGGACGCCGAGCTGTCCAGCGGCGACGACGGCTACAGCCTGGCCGACACGCTCGGCGCGGCGGACACCTCGTACGACGTCGTCGTCGACCGCGAGGCGGCCAAGGAAGGCCTGCGCCGGCTGCCCGAGCGCGAGCGGGCCATCCTCTACATGCGCTTCTTCGAGGACATGACACAAAGCCGCATCGCCGACCAGCTCGGCATCTCCCAGATGCACGTCTCCCGGCTCATCAGCCGCAGCTGCGCCCGCGTGCGCGACGAGGTGCTGGGGCAGCGGCCGGGCGGCCGCACCGCCCTGTGACATCACCCGGATCAGGAGAGCCCTGGATGCCGACACCATCCTTTGACCTGACAGACGCCGTGCTCACGCCCGCGCGGACGCCCGGGACCGCACTCGTCACTGAGCCGGCCCCCGCCCCGCCGGTCGGCGCGAGAACGGAGTGAGGGCCGCCGTGAGCACCAGTGCAGCGGTGGGGCGCGGAGGGCTCGCGGGCCGGCCGGAGGGGACGGTCACGCCGACCCGCTGGGCCGCCCGGGCCGGTCTGCTCGCCTGGGGCGTCACCTACCTGCTCGTCGGACTGCTCGCCCTGCGGATCGCCTTCGGCGACCGGCGGCAGCAGGCCGACCGCAGCGGCGCCCTCGCGGAACTCGCGGACCGGCCCTACGGCTCCGTCCTGCTGTGGGCCCTCGGCATCGGCCTCGTCGGCATGGCGGTGTGGCGACTGTCCGAGGCCTGCTTCGGAGCGGCCGAACGGGACGGCCGCAGCGTGCACAAGCGCCTGCAGGCCGCCGCGCGCTGCGTCTTCTACGCCGCCCTCGCCTGGTCGGCACTGGCGTTCGCGGCCGGCGCCGGCGGCGGCAACCGGTCCAGCGACACCCAGTCCCGGGACGTCACCGCGCGACTCGTGCACCTCCCCGCGGGCCAGTGGCTGGTGGGCGCGGCCGGTGCGGCGATAGCCGTGACCGGCGTGTGGCTCGGGGTGCAGACCGTGCGGCGCGCCTACCGCGAGGAACTGAAGCTCGGTGAGATGTCCCCGCGCGTCCGCAAGCTGGTCGACGTCACCGGCGTCGGCGGCGGGCTCGCCCGCGCGCTGCTGTTCCTCGCCGCGGGAGCCTTCGCGATCCGCGCGGCCGTCGACTTCCGGCCCGACCGGGCCAAGGGGGTCGACGACACCCTGCGCTCCTTCGCGGCCACCCCCGCCGGGCCGGGACTGCTCGCGGCGGTGGCGATCGGGCTGATGCTGTTCGGCCTGTTCGCCTTCGCCCTGGCCCGTTGGCGCCGGGTGTGAGGCGCCGTCACTTCTTCGTCGGCTCCGGTGCCGTGCCGAGCGGCCGGGCCAGGCCCGACACCGCCTCGTCCAGCCGCTGCAGATGCCGCAGCACCCGGTCGGTCACGCGGCCGTAGCGCGGGGTGCGCAGGGTGCCCGGTTCCAGCAGTGACGCGATGCTGGGGCCGGACTCGACGGTCTCGGTGGACCGCGGATCCCGGACGTGCGCGGCGATCGCCCGGATGTTGTGCACGATCCGCCCGCAGGCGGTGCGCAGCCGGGGGTCCGCGGCGATCGACGGGTGCGTGGGCAGCAGCTCGGCCGTGGCCGCCAGCGAACGCGCGTGGTACGCGCACGTCTCCAGCAGCGCCACCACGTACCGGGCGGTGTCCCGGCGGGAGCGCAGCGGGGTGATCGGGTGGGTCAGCGGCTGGGTGGCCGCGCGCAGGTCCGCCAGCGCCTGGTCCAGGTCGCGCGCCTGGTCCACCAGATCGGCCCCCGCCCCGCCGCTCAGCTGCTCCACGGCCGCCCGGGTCACGTCCGCCAGCTTGTCCAGGACGGCGACGAGAAGGTCGTTGGTGCGCCGGTCGGTGTGGACCGGCAGCACCACCGCGGCCGCGATCACCCCGCAGGCCGCGCCCAACGCCGTCTCCTCCACGCGCAGCACCAGCACCGACATGCTGTAGGTGTTCAGCAGCGTGTACAGCAGTCCGAGCATCGCCGTGACGAAGAACGACATCAGGGTGTAGGACAGCGGCGCGGTGTAGAACATCGCGAAGACGAACAGCAGCACCAGTGCGAACGCCGTCCACGTGTGGTGTCCGACCAGCCCGGCGAGCAGGATGCCGGCCACCACGCCGAGGATCGTGCCGACCAGCCGCCGGTAGCCCTTGACCAGGATCTCGCCCGTGGACGCGGTGTTGATGAACACGATCCAGCAGGTCAGCACCGCCCAGTACCAGCGCTGGCTGGACAGCAGCTCACCGCCCACGATGGCGAGGGACGAGCCGACGGCCACCTGCACGGCGGCCCGCGTGGTGGGCCGTTGCAGCCCGGCCGGCTCCGGCTCCTTCGGCTCCTCCTCGCTGCTCTCGATCGCGGCGTCCTCGGCGTCCAGTTCCTCGCGGGACCGGGCCGTCGCCGGGGTGTCGTCCGACTCGTCCGGCGGCCCGTCCAGTGCGATCCGCAGCCCGAGCACGGCCCGTGCGGCCTCGCCGAGGCCCCGGAAGACGTCCTGCACGGCCGGGGACGCATCGGGCAGGTTCTCCTCCTCGCGATAGCCGAGCAGCCGGTTGCGCAGATGGGCCGACGCGGTCCCCGAGGCCTCTGCGACCGGCCGCAGCACCAGCAGGCGCAGCGCCTCCAGGTCCCGGCGCAGCACGGCCGTCGCCTCCTCCCGCACCGGCAGTCCACCGCCGGACGGCAGGGAAGCGCCCGGCAGGTGCAGGGTGAGGGTGTCGGTCCGCTCGGCGCTGCGCGCGGTGAGCAGCAGCAGACCCAGCCGCTCGGCGGCGATCTCGGCGTCCGCGATACGGCGCTGCAGCAGCCGGGCCGTCGCCTCGTCAGCAGTGCCGTCCTCCAGCCGGCCCTGGATCAGCAGCGCCGTCTCGTGCAGCCGGGCGGTACCGGTGCGCAGGTTCTCGAGGACCTTCTCGACGTCGTCGGGACCGGCGTCCAGCAGCTCGATCTGGGCGGCGATCAGCTGACCCAGCCGGGCGCGGAAGGCCCGGCGCAGGCGGTCCAGGGTGCCCGCCGGGGTCTGCGGCAGCAGGACGAAACGGGCGGTGGCGCTGCACAGGAACGCCACGGTGATCACCCCGTACAGGGCGGGCAGCCCGGACGGGGTCGCGTGCACGAACAGGGAGAGGAAGTAGACCTGGAAGCCGATCAGGCCCAGCGCCGTGCCGCGGTCGCCGAACCGGCGGCCGTAGACGGCGCAGAAGATGAGGACGACGAAGAACAGGTCGCCGGCCACGACCCGCTGGTTCAGCAGCGCGGCAAGCGACACCGAGGCGAGCGCCACGGGCAGGCCGACCGCGAGGGTGACGGCCTGCCGGGAGCGCTGCTTCTCCCGGATGGCGAAGGTCGCGGCCATCGACGCGATGGCGCCGGCGACCAGTTGCTGCACGGGGAGCCCCAGCAGGCCCAGCACCGCGAGGGTGAGGGCGATGGCGGTCACCGTGCGCAGACCGGCGGTCAGTCTGAGCAGCCCGGGGTCGAACGCGGCGAGCCGGTCCCACGTCCGTGCCCACCCCGACCGCACCACTTCCCTCACGCCGCCGCGCTCTCTCCCGTGCCGGAAATCGATCTCCGACCCAGCATGGCACGTGGCCCCGGGCTACCGGCCCTCGGCCAGCGTGTAGGCCACCAGGGCGTTCGCGTGCCCGTGACCGAGGCCGTGCTCGGCCTTGAGCCACGCGACCAGCTCCATGTGCTTCGTCAGCGGCGAGGAACGGATCAGGTCCAGCCACTCGGTCACCGGGCGGCCGTACTTCTTCTCGATCGAGGGGAAGTAGCTCGCCGGGCCCTTCACGTTCTTCTCGGTCATGCCGGGGTCCCGTCCATGTGATGTTCGGTCACCGGTTGAGACCGCCGATCCCCCGGAAAGTGATCGGCGGTCTCCGGGTGATCCCAGTCACATCAGGGACTCTCGGCGGCCCGGCTCTCCACGCGGGAGCGGACCTGTTCCGGGGTCAGGTACGAGTCGGTGTACTCGAAGTCCTTCAGCCGGGCGGGCTTGCGCGCCTGGAAGCCGGTGCGCACGAAGTCGTCGCCGGCTACCGCGTTCAGCAGCCAGTTGGTCATGACGCGGGCCTTGGCGACGTTGGTGCGCAACGCCGACCAGTGATAACCGCGGGCCACCGCCTGAGCGGGCACCCCCCGCAGCTCGATGCCCAGCGGCTTGGACACGGCGTCCTTGCCGCCGAGGTCGACGACGAGGCCCAGGTCCTTGTGCACATACGGCTGGAGGGGCTGGTTGCGCAGGGCCGCTATGACGTTGTCGGCCACCGCCCTGCCCTGGCGCATGGCGTGCTGGGCGGTGGGCGGGCAGACCGCGCCCTCCTCGGCCTTGGCCTTGTCGGGCACGGCGGCGGAGTCGCCGAGCGCGAACACACCGTCGTGGCCGGGCAGGTTCATCTCCGCGGTGACCGCGAGCCTGCCGCGGACCGTCTCCGCGCCGAGCGTGGCGATCAGCGGGCTCGCGACCACACCGGCCGTCCAGATCAGCGTGTGGGTCGGCACCACCCGGCCGTCGGTGAAGGTGACCTCCTCGGAGCCCGCCTTGTCGATCGACACGCCCAGCGAGACGTCGATGCCGCGTCGCTTGAGGATCTCCTGGGCGCTGCGGCCGAGCTTGTCGCCCAGCTCCGGCATGAGCTTGGGCGCGATGTCGATGAGGTGCCACTTGATCAGGCTCGGGTCCAGGCGGGGATAGCGCTGGACGGCTGCGTGCGTGAGCCGTTGCAGACAGGCCGCGGTCTCCGTGCCCGCGTAGCCGCCGCCGACCACCACGAACTGCAGCCGCGCGGCCCGTTCGGCCGGGTCGTCGCTGGCGTCGGCCAGGTCCAGCTGCGAGATGACGTGGTCGCGGACGTACGCGGCCTCGGCGAGGGTCTTCATCCCGAAGGCGTGCTCGGTGAGTCCCGGGATGTCGAAGGTGCGGGTCACACTGCCCGGGGCCAGCACGATGTAGTCGTACCGCTCGTTCACGATCTTGTCGGTGATCGTGCGGACGACGCAGACCTTGGACTTCAGGTCCACGCCGATCGCGCCGCCCGGGATGATCCGGGTGCGGTACTTCTTGCTGCGGCGCAGCGACAGGGCGATCGACTGCGGCGTCAGCACGCCGGAGGCGACCTGGGGCAGCAGTGGGAGGTAGAGCTGGTAGGAGAACGGCGTCACCAGGGTGACGTCGGCCTCGTCCGGGGCGAGCTTCCGCTCCAGGCGGCGGACGCAATCGACTCCGGCGAAGCCTGCGCCAACCACCAGGATCCTGGGTCGTGTCACGGTGTTCATCCCTCTCTGCGGCTCCAGGCGGTCCGACTCGACGCCGTTCGCATGCCGTGGATCGCTGCGGCCGCATCGATCCCACCGTGCCCCGAGCCGTTCCGCCGGCTGGGTTCGGCAGGCAGACGAACGCGTGGGCACCAGCATGCCCCTGCACCGGCAGGAGTAACCGGATCTCGCACAGATACACGCCGTACTCCAGGGCATCGCACATTGAGGCGTGCCGGTCACCACGGCAGGAACACGTGGATGTCCTTGCCTCGGTCGTCGACGACGACGCTCACCTGACTGCACAGCGTGTGCACGAGGTGCCAGCCGATGCCGCCGCCGCCCGCGTTCGGGTGGAACGGCCGTGGTTCGGGCCGGGTGGTGCTGGTGTCGTGCATCGTCACGTGCACCCCGTCGAAGGTGCGGCGCATCCGCAGACCGAAGGGCCCGGGCGCGTACTGGATCGCGTTGGCGGCCAGCTCCGTGACGACCAGCAGGATGTCGTCCCAGCACTCGGGCGTGCCAGGGGGCGCGTCCCGGGCGAGGGCACAGAGGAACTCCTCCGCGGCGAGCCGTGCCCCCGTGACGTTGCGCAGCTCACCCGGGAAGGAGAACGAACGCTCGTACTTCTCCTCCGAGGGTGGTGTGTCGTCCCAACGCGGCTCCGTCGCCATCTCGCATTCCCCAGCTCCGTCGGTAGGGGCGGCGGCCTCTTCCGACGATGCGGTCGTCGTTCCTGGATCACTGCAGTGGTGCGGGTTCCCACAGCCGGGCCCGGTTATCCGTCCGTCCTCGCCCTACCTGGTTCCGCGCCGACGCCGTCCGGCGGCCCCGACGAGCGTACGTGGAACCTCCTAGCGGAAGACGTTGTCCGGCTCGTCCCAGTCGGCCGGCTCCTCGGGTCCCGATCGGCGCGCCGCGCGGGACCGGGCCTCGTACATCGCGTCGATCTCGGCTGCGTAGTGTCGCGCTATGGCGTCCCGGCGCAACTTCATGGACGGCGTCAGCAACCCGTTGTCCGGGGCGAACGGCTCCGGGAGGACACGGTAGACCCGGATGGACTCGGAGCGGGACACCGCGCTGTTGGCCGAGGCGACGGCCCGCGCGATCTCCTCCCGAAGGGCGTTCTCCTCGCGGGCCTCCCGGCCCGGTGACTCGCCCTGCAGGGCGAGGGCGGCCCGCCAGTGCGCGAGGAATTCCGGGTCGAGGGTGATCAGGGCCCCCACACAGGGCCGGTCGTCGCCGACGACCACGGCCTGGTGCACCAGGGGATGCATCCGCAGCCGCTGCTCCAGCGGGGCCGGGGCCACGCTCTTGCCGCTGCTGGTGACGACCACGTCCTTCTTGCGGCCGGTGATCGTCAGATATCCCTCGGTGTCCAGTCGCCCGATGTCCCCGGTGGCCAGCCAGCCGCCGTACAGCGTGCCCCGGGTCCGCGCCTCGTCGCTGATGTAGCCCTGGAACACGGACGGGCCGCGCACCAGGATCTCCCCGTCGTCGGCCACCTGGACCTCGGTGCCCGGCAGCGGCCGGCCCACCGTCCCGGACTTCTCGCGCCCCAGCGGCTGCATGGTGATACCGCCGGACGTCTCCGTCAGCCCGTAACCGTCGTGCAGGTACAGTCCGATGCCCTCGTAGAACAGGGACAGCTCCAGGCTGAGCGACGAGCCGCCCGAGGTGCCCCGCACGACGCGCCCGCCGAGCGCGGCCCGCAGCCTGCGGTAGACCGTCCGCTCGTACAGGGCGTGCTGCACGCGCAGCTCGAACCCGGGTCCCGGGCCGAGGCCCAGCCGCCGGCGCTCCTCCGCCTCGGCGAAGTCCCGCGCGGTCTGCGCCGCCCGCTCGAACAGCGCGCCCCGGCCCGCCTGCTGCGCGGTCCGCAGGAAGTTCTTGTACAGCTTCTCGAACACCGACGGCACGCCGTACAGGTACGTCGGCCGGAACGTGCGCAGCGCCGAGGCGAGGGCCTCCTCGGTCATCTCCGGCTCGTGGGCCATCAGGACCCCGCCGCGCAGGCACATCAACTGGATCATGATCCCGTACACATGGGAGAAGGGCAGGAAGGCCAGCACGGACGGCTGTTCGCCCGGCGGTGCCGCGGTGTGCCCCCAGCCGGCGAGCAGGGTGTCGCACGGGTGGGCCAGGCCGCGGTGGCTCAGCGCGCAGCCCAGCGGACGGCCGGAGGTGCCCGAGGTGTAGGCGATGGCCGCCGTCGAGTCCGGCAGCACGATCCGGCGCAGCGAGTCCACCGTGGTCAGCGGGATGAACGCGCCCTGCTCGGCCAGCCGGGGCAGCGCGGCCGCGTCCAGCTGCCACACGTGCTTTAGCCGCGGCAGACCCGCGCACACCGTGCCGACGGTCATGACGCCCTGCTCGTCCTCCACCACGACCGCCACGCAGCCCGCGTCCCGCAGGATCCACTCCACCTGGTCCCGCGAGGACGTCGGATGGATCGGCACCACCTCCGCGCCCACGGTCCACAGAGCGTGCGCGAACACCGTCCACTCGTAACGGGTCCTGGCCATCACGGCGACCCGGTGCCCCGGGGAGATCCCCGAGGCGATCAGCCCCTTGGCCAGATCGACCACCTCGTCCCGCAGCTCGACCGCCGTCACCTCCTCCCACACGTGGGACGCCGCGTCCGCGCGGCGCGCGAGGACGGGAAGAGTGGGGTTGCGTACCGCGGTCTCGAAGATGCTGTCGGCCAGCCCGCCGGTCAGCGGCGGTACGGCTGCTGGAGCGAGGGCGAGGTCGCGCATGCGCTGCTCCCGGGTGTACGGAGGGTGACTCCGCCGGTCGGCTCTGTTGTCGGCGGTGCTCGAATGTAGCCCAGGGAAGCGGTTTCGGTGCCGGGAACAGGGAAGTCGTGACCGGCTGATGATCTGGGCGTGTCCTGGGGACTCGGAGAACACGGGTGATGTGAACCCCGTTCAGGAGCCCGAGCGGACCACGGGGTGGCAGAGCGGGCCGGAGCGACGCACTCAGGCCTGGGTCTGCCGTACGCACTCGGTGACGACGTCCCGCAGGCTTCCGGACCGCTCCAGCAACCGCCGCTGCTCGACGGCGCCGTTGCCCCGTCGCAGCAGGTCGGCGACCGCCTGCTCGGCGCGCTCCGCGTCACCGCTCTCGGTGAGGGCGTCGCCGGCGTGCTCCAGCAGCGACCGCAGGACGGCCGCGGCGGGCCGGGGTCGCATGGTGACGGGATCGAGCAGATCCTCCTTCAGGCCCGAGCTGGCGGCCTGCCAGGCGGCCAGCCGCAGCAGGCTGATGCTGTGGTCGAGCGGTGGCCTGCCCGCCCGCCAGTCGCGCGCCGCGGTCTCCACCAGGGCGCGGGCCAGGGTGGCGACGAGCACGGCGGTGTCCGCGCACAGGCACACGTCCGCCACCCGCAGCTCCACCGTCGGATAGTGCGCGGACAGGCGTGCGTCGAAGTACACCATCGCCTCGTCCAGGATGACGCCGGTGGCCACCATGTCCGACACCCGCCGGTGGTAGCGCTCGGCGGAGCCGAACAGCTCGGTCGGCCCGGCCGACGGCCAGCGCCCCCACACCCGGGTACGGTAACTGGCGTAGCCGGTGTCGTGGCCCTGCCAGAAAGGGGAGTTGGCGCTGATGGCGTTGAGCACCGGCAGCCACGGGCGGAGCCGGTCGAGGACCGCGACGCCCTCCTCGTCGGACTCCACCGACACATGCACATGGCAGCCGCAGACCAACTGGTCGCGGGTGCCGATCCCGTACCGGTCGGCCAGCCACAGGTAGCGCTCGTTCACGGTGAGCGCGGGGCTCACCGGCAGGGGCGAGGTGGCCAGCGCGGCGACCGCGCAGCCGATCTGCCCGGCGTGCCGGGCCGCCTCCTTGCGGCAGCGCACGATCTCGTCGCCGAGGCTCGCCATGTCCGACTGCGGATGCGTGGCGAACTCCAGCATCTGCCCGAACAGCTCCTTCTCGAAGACGTCCTGGCCGGGATCGTTCTGAGCGGCGCGGGCGAGCACGGCCGCCGCCAGCGCCTTCGGGTCGCCGCTGTCCGGATCGACGAGAAGGAGTTCCTCCTCCACTCCGACGGTGCGCACGAGGTGCCGCCCTTCTGTTCCCGCCACGAGGGGCAGTCGTAGGTCTGTACCACCCCGACTGCCCCTGGGACGGCCGTCGACACCTCGGCGTCAGCGCACCGGCGCCAGCCACACCGTGGCGAGCGGCGGCAGCGTGAGCCGCAGGGCACCGTCCTCGGGCTTGAGCGCCCCCGGAGCACCGACGCCGACACCGCCGCCGCCGTAGCGGACGGCGTCGGTGTTGAGCGCCTCCTCCCAGGCGGGGATCTCCTCCGGCACCCAGAGACGGTAGTCGTGGCGGACGACGGGGGAGAGGTTCGACACCGCCAGCAGCGGGTTGCCCGCGGCGTCATGGCGCAGGAACGCGAAGACGTTGTCGTCGGCCGCGTCGCACAGCACCCACCGGAAGCCGCCCGGATCGGTGTCCCGCTGCCACAGCGCCGGGGTGGTCCGGTACAGGGTGTTCAGGTCCCGCACCAGATCCTGGACGCCCCGGTGGTCGCCCGCCGCCACGTACCCGGGGTCGAGCAGCCACCACTCGGGGCCGTGCTCCGCGGACCACTCGGCGCCCTGAGCGAACTCCTGCCCCATGAACAGCAGTTGCTTGCCCGGATGCGCCCACATGAAGCCGAGGTAGGCCCGGTGGTTGGCGCGCCGCTGCCACCAGTCGCCCGGCATCTTCGACACCAGGGCCTGCTTGCCGTGCACGACCTCGTCGTGGGAGATCGGCAGCACGTAGTTCTCGCTGTAGGCGTACACCATCGAGAAGGTCATCTCGTTGTGGTGGTACTTGCGGTGGACCGGCTCCTTCTGGATGTACTGCAGCGAGTCGTGCATCCAGCCCATGTTCCACTTCAGGCCGAACCCGAGCCCGCCGCCGTCCGTCGGCCGGGTCACCCCGTCCCACGCGGTGGACTCCTCGGCGATGGTCACCACGCCCGGGCAGCGCCGGTAGACGGTGGCGTTCATCTCCTGCAGGAAGGCGACCGCGTCCAGGTCCTCGCGCCCGCCGAAGACGTTCGGCACCCACTGTCCGGAGTCGCGCGAGTAGTCGAGGTAGAGCATCGAGGCGACGGCATCCACGCGCAGGCCGTCGATGTGGAACTCCTCGCACCAGTAGACGGCGTTGGCGACGAGGAAGTTGCGCACCTCGATCCGCCCGTAGTCGAACTCGTACGTGCCCCAGTCCGGATGCTCCGCCCGCCGGGAGTCCCCGGGTTCGTACAGCGGGTCGCCGTCGAAGCGGGCCAGCGCCCAGTCGTCCTTGGGGAAGTGCGCCGGCACCCAGTCCATGATCACGCCGAGGCCGGCCCGGTGCAGCGCGTCGACCAGGTACCTGAAGTCGTCCGGTGAGCCCAGGCGGGGCGTGGGCGCGTAGTAGGAGGTGACCTGATAGCCCCAGGAGCCACTGAAGGGATGCCCGGCGACCGGCATCAGCTCCACGTGCGTGAAGCCCATCTGCTTGACGTACTGCGGGAGTTCGTCCGCGAGTTGGCGGTAGGTCAGTCCCGGTCGCCAGGAGGGAAGATGGACCTCGTACACGGAGAACGGCGCCTCGTGCACGGGGGTGTCGCCCCGGTGCGCCATCCACTCCGCGTCGCCCCACTCGTACCGCGAGGCGGTGACGACGGAGGCGGTGGCGGGCGGGACCTCCGTGCGGCGGGCCATCGGGTCCGCCTTGAGGAACCGGCCGCCGTAGCGTGAGGTGATCTCGAACTTGTACCGTGCGCCCTCGCCGATGCCCGGCAGGAACAGCTCCCACACGCCGGACGCGCCGAGCGACCGCATCGGGTACTGCGTGCCGTCCCAGTAGGTGAAGTCGCCCGCGACCCGCACCCCTTCGGCGTTCGGCGCCCACACGGTGAAGCGGGTGCCCGGGACTCCCTGATGGGTCATGGGCTCGGCGCCGAGCGCCCGCCACAGCTGCTCGTGCCGCCCCTCCCGGATCAGGTGCTGGTCCAGCTCCCCGAGGGCGGGCAGGAAGCGGTACGGATCCTCCACCTCCCGTTCGTCGCCTTCGTAGGCCACCAGCAGCGTGTACGACGGGATCTGCTCGTACGGCAGCACGGCGGCGAACAGGCCGCCGCCCTCCGACGTCAGCTCGTTGCGCACCCCGTCGACCACGACGCCCACCGCGCGGGCGTTCGGGCGCAGCGCACGGAACAGCGTGCCGCCCGGGACCGGGTGGGCGCCCAGCAGGGCGTGCGGATCGTGGTGCGCGCCGCCGAGCAGGCGGTCGCGGTCCGCGGCATCGAGCGTCGCGGCCGGGACCGGGCCGGCGGACTCGGGAAGCGAAGTGTCGCGCAGTGCCATGACGTCAGCCTCCCCACACGGCGAGTCGCTCGATCGCGGCCATGGGAACCGGCAGCCAGTCGGGCCGGTGTCTCGCCTCGTACAGCACCTCGTACACCGCCCTGTCCGTCTCGTGCGCGCGCAGCAGCGCGTGCTTCTTGCGTGGATCCCACCCGGCGCGGGCCGCGTAGCCCGCGCAGAACGCCTCCCGGCAGCGCCGCGCCCACTCCGGCCGCCAGGGGCGGCGCTGACGCGCCGCGTAGTCGAAGGAGCGGAGCATCCCGGCGACGTCCCGCAGCGGGGACTGTGCGGCCCGCCGCTCGGCGAGCGGCCGGGACGGCTCCCCCTCGAAGTCGATCACGACCCAGTCGCGCCCGGCCCGCAGCACCTGTCCGAGATGCAGGTCACCGTGGATGCGCTGGGCGGGCGGCCCGGTGTCGCACGTGGCCAGCGCGCCGAACGCGGCCCGCAGGCCGGGGACGAAGGGCCGCAGCGCGGACACGGCGTGCGCGGCGGCGTCCAGCCGCGCGCACATCGCCTCCGCCGTACGCCCGTTCTCACCCGGGTCGGCCGGCGGGAACGCCTCGGCCAGCGCCAGGTGCACCTCGGCCATGGCCCGGCCCAGCTCCCGGGCCTCGGCGGTGAAGTCGTCGCCCGTGCCGAGCGCCCGCAGCGCGAGTGTCCAGCCGTCGGTGGCATCGGGCAGGAACGGCTGCAGCACGCCCAGGGTCGCCGGGCGCGGAGCGTTCGTGCTGAACCAGGCGACCGGCGCCGGCACCCGGGCGCACCCCTGAGCGGCCAGCGCGCCCGGCACCTCCAGGTCGGGGTTGACGCCCGCCTGGATGCGACGGAAGACCTTCAGGATGTACGCGTCGCCGTAGACGATCGACGAGTTGGACTGCTCGGCGTCCAGCAGTCGCGGCGGGAGCCCGCTGGCCAGCTCCACGCCGGGGGCCGACTCGAACCGCAGCGGCCCCGTCGTGCCGGGCTGCCGCAGCCGCTCCAGCAGGAGATGGGCCGAGCGCGGGTCGTGCAGGGCGTCGTACACCGCGAGACCGGCCAGCGGGCCCTCCTCGGCGCGGCCGATGTACGCCCGCTCCAGCCGCGGGGCGAGGCGCTCGCGCACACCGAGCAGCAGCTGGTAGCAGTCGCCGGGCGGGGGTGTGCCGCCGGGGGTGGGCACGGGCGCGTGCGACGCGTGGACCAGCAGGTGCAGACACCCCGGGAACAGCTCGGTCACCGACAGCACAGACAGATCGGTGACCGGCCGGTCCTTGCCCGCGAACCAGCGTTGCCTGGGCAGCCAGTCGCGCAGCAGCACGCCCAGCGAGGCCAGCGGCCGCTCGACGCCGGCCGCGGTTCTGGGCAGTAGGGTGATGGTCTTCGGCATGGTGACGCGTCCTTTCCTCGGCGCCGGAGGTCAGCGGCGGCGGCCGATGCGGGATGCGACTCGGGTGAGCCGGAACCAGTAGAAGCCGTGGCCCGCGAGGGTCAGCAGGTAGGGCAGTTCACCGATGGCAGGAAAGCGCACGCCGCCGATCAGCTCGACGGGGTGCCGTCCGTCGTAGGTCCGCAGGTCGAGTTCGGTCGGCTGCGCGAACCGGGAGAAGTTGTTGACGCACAGGACGAGGTCGTCGCCGTACTCGCGCAGGAAGGCCAGGACCGCCGGGTTGGACGACTGCAGTTCCGTGAACGAGCCGAGTCCGAAGGCGGGGTTCTGCTTGCGGATCTCGATCATGCGGCGGGTCCAGTGCAGCAGCGACGAGGGCGAGGACATGGAGGCCTCGACGTTGATGACCTGGTAGCCGTGGACCGGGTCCATGATGGTGGGCAGGTAGAGGCGTCCCGGGTCGCACGTCGAGAAGCCCGCGTTGCGGTCGGGGGTCCACTGCATCGGGGTGCGCACCGCGTCGCGGTCGCCGAGCCAGATGTTGTCGCCCATGCCGATCTCGTCGCCGTAGTAGAGGATCGGCGAGCCGGGCAGGGACAGCAGCAGGGCGGTGAACAGCTCGATCTGGTTGCGGTCGTTGTCGAGCAGCGGCGCGAGACGGCGCCGGATGCCGATGTTGGCGCGCATACGCGGGTCCTTCGCGTATTCGGCCCACATGTAGTCGCGTTCCTCGTCGGTGACCATTTCGAGGGTCAGCTCGTCGTGGTTGCGCAGGAAGATGCCCCACTGACAGCTGGAGGGGATGGCCGGGGTCTTGGCGAGGATTTCCGAGACGGGGTAGCGGGACTCGCGGCGGACGGCCATGAAGATGCGCGGCATGACGGGGAAGTGGAACGCCATGTGGCACTCGTCGCCCCCGGCCTGGTAGTCGCCGAAGTAGTCGACCACGTCCTCCGGCCACTGGTTGGCCTCCGCCAGCAGCACGGTGTCCGGGTACATCGCGTCGATCTCGCGGCGGACGCGCTTGAGGAAGGCGTGCGTGGCGGGCAGGTTCTCGCAGTTGGTGCCCTCTTCCGCGTACAGGTACGGCACCGCGTCGAGACGGAAGCCGTCGATGCCCAGGTCCAGCCAGAACTTCAGGGCGGCCAGGATCTCCTCCTGCACCGCCGGGTTCTCGTAGTTGAGGTCCGGCTGGTGGGAGAAGAAGCGGTGGAAGAAGTACTGGCCGCGCACCGGGTCGAAGGTCCAGTTGGAGGCCTCGGTGTCGACGAAGATGATCCGCGCGTCCTCGTACTGCTTGTCGTCGTCGGCCCACATGTAGTAGTCGCCGTAGGGCCCGTCGGGGTTCTTGCGGGACTCCTGGAACCACGGGTGCTGGTCGCTGGTGTGGTTCATGACGAAGTCGATGATCACGCGCATGCCGCGCTGGTGGGCGGCGTCCACGAACTCCACGAAGTCGGCGAGGTCACCGAATTCGGGGAGTACGGCGGTGTAGTCGGAGACGTCGTAACCGCCGTCACGCAGCGGCGACTTGAAAAACGGGGGCAGCCACAGGCAGTCCACACCCAGCCACTGCAGATAGTCGAGCTTGGTGGTAAGGCCCTTGAGGTCGCCGACGCCGTCGCCGTCACTGTCCTGGAACGAGCGGACGAGCACCTCGTAGAAGACGGCGCGTTTGAACCAATCGGGGTCCCGGTCCTTGGCGGGAGTGTCCTCGAAGGTGTCCGGCACGGGGTCGTTGACAGTCATGACGCTGAGGGCCCTCCGATCTGCGGCGTCGATCGCCCGACATGGAGCACATGCGCCGGCGCCCGGCCGGGCGTGAGGCGCACGTAGTTGGTCCTGCCCCAGTGGTAGGTCTCCCCGGTCAGTTCGTCGTGCACGGACAGGGCAGCGTTCCAGTCCAGGCCGAGTTGCGGCATGTCCAACGAGACCGTGGCCTCCTGGGTGTGGTGCGGGTCGAGGTTGACGACCACGATGACCGTGTCCGGGCCCGTGCTCTTGCTGTAGGCGAGCACGTTGTCGTTGTCGGTCGAGTGGAAGCGGAGGTTGCGCAGGCGCTGTAGCGCGGGGTGCTCCCTGCGAATGGTGTTGAGCCGGGTGATGAGGGGGGCGATGGTGCCGCCCCGGCGTGCGGCGGCTTCCCAGTCGCGGTGTTTGAGCTGGTACTTCTCGGAGTCGAGGT
>NZ_JBWKFL010000006.1:0-36811 GCF_056434305.1 Streptomyces sp. NPDC044061
GGGTGCTACCGCGAGAACCAACGAGGACGCCAGGAACGGGATACGGCCAGGTGGCAGCGGCAACTCGTGTGAGGGAACAAGTGCCAGCCCCAGATCGCTGGGGAGAGGTCTTCGGCGACGACACCGTCGCCGCCGCGATGATCGACCGTCTCGTCCACCACGCCGAGGTGATCTCGCTGAAGGGCGACAGCTACCGCATGCGCGGCCGCGACCTCGGACGGGTTCCCGCCGCCAACAGCGGGGAATGACCAACATCAACTGACGCAGTGGGGGGTCATTTTTCACCCGCCGGAACTGGGTCACGATTCACCCGTCGCCGACAGAGGGCGGGAGTCAGTCTCACTGACTCCCGCCCTCTCTTGTTGTCTCTCACTATCCGCGCACCATCTGCGATGCACGCGACACACCTCCGACACGCTCACGCGCTCCTCACGAGCAGGGCACCCCTGACGACGTCGGGGGGCTCTGCGGAAGCATGTGGACATGCCCAAACCGAAGAGCTTCACAGCGTGGTTAATGACCTAAACCGATCGAAATAGTGGCATCGGCGACCTCGCCGACGATGTCGCTAATAATGCCGACTGGCCCTCACGGAAGGGGCGGTCGGGCAGCACGCCTACCTCGAAGAGTGCGGCGCCATTCCAGCCGCCATCGAGATGTTCGAAGACGCCTGGGTTCGATACGAGGCGTACCGGGCGGCGCTAGGCGATGCCTGAGCCGATAGCGCGGGCCAACAGGGCTTTTGGACACTCGCTGCACCTCTAGCGCTACGGCCTGTCCGACGGGTCGCGTCACCGACCCCGCACCCGACAGCAATGTCACCCGAACGGCCTAACATGACGTGTCGCCCACATGGATGAACATCAAGCTGAGTGGTGTCCCAACCGAGGCAATCCGTGAAAGGCGAACCAAATGCGCATTCGACGAATCCTCGCCGCCGTCATCGCCACGGCAGCCCTCGCCGGACTCGGCCTCACAGGCGCCGCCACCGCCACCGCCACAACCGCCACCCCCGCCAGCCTCACCCCGGGTGAGTGCGAGCAGGGCGGCGGAACGGTCGATCGGTCGAACACGTCCGCGGCTGGGCTCCCGACCTGCAAGGGCGGCAAGTTCAACGGGCAGGAAGTCGACTAAACCCCACTAGGCGCCCCGCAGCCACGCGCTGCGGGGCGCTCCCACGCGAGCGTAGCCGGGAGAGCCGCAGGTACGTGCCGACCCATAAGGGCGGTCCGAATCTCCCGGACCGCCCTCGCAGCGCGATGACACGGAGCGCTATGCACCGTCTCCGTCCTCTTCCAATGCCCTTGTGATCTTCGCGTAGGCGGCTTCCTCGTGGCCGTCGATGCACCCGTGGTAGCGCCGGTGGATCACCTCGGGAGAGTTGCCGACCCGCCGGGCAACCTCAGCGATCGGTACCCCAGCGTTCAGCCACCGCGTGATGCATGCGTGCCGCAGGTCGTAGGGGCGCCCGGCCAACGGCGAGTCGACGCGCTCAGGCGGGAGCGCATACTCCCGCGCCTCCTCCCACACCCGCCAGTAGGTAGAAGAGCCGACCACTCCCCCACGCTCGTTGCCGAACACGCGCCCTTCCTTGGCCGTGCCGAACGCGTCCAGGTGCGCCCGCAGGATCGCCACCAGGACGGGCGGAATGGGGACCGGCCGGTCGCTCTTGGCCTCCCTCGCTTTCAGCCCGCGGCGGTCGTGGCGTTCCCCGGAATCGGTCCACTGCTTACCGGAGACGGGACGCGTCTCCCGGAGCGTCAGCGTGCCCCATTCTGTGTCCGGGATATGGCAGTCAGACCGCCTCAGTCCGGCCGCCTCAGCCGGACGCAGGCCCGCGTAGTACAGGACCGCGTAGAACGCCACGAGGCGCCTCCCACGGCACCGATCCCACGACCCGACGTAGGACACTGCCGCGAGCAACTGGCGTGCCTGTAGGGCGTTCACGAGGACTCGCCGGTCCACCACGTCATTGGAGCCGACGTGCTTCCGACGGGCCCGCTGAAGCGGGTTCTCCGAGAGGTCGCCCGCGACCACCGCGTGTTCGAGAGCGGTGTTCAGGGCACGGCGGCGGCGCCTGTAGGTGTCGCCGGCCGCCGGGGTGCCGTCCAGCTTGTACCCGAGGCGGTAAAGCACGTCCTCGAACACCGCAGCGTCTGCCACATCGCCCACCGGACGATCCGTCGTGGTGAGCCAGGCATACGCGACTTTGAGGTCGGCCGGCGGATCCTCGCCCGCATTCGCAGGCACGATCCCCCACCGGAAGGCCACCGCAATTGCTCATCCGAGGGAACACCGTTCCCGCGCTTGACCATGGCGAGCGTTACGGCTGCAAGACCGTCCGCCATGCCCTCTCGGGTCTTGGCCGCGCTCGTACGCCACCGCCCGGCGATGTATTTCCGACAGAACTCGAACCACTGCAACGGCGGTCGGCCCTTGCCAAGCCAGGCCGGTCCGCGGGCTGCCGGGATCCACTGGGTGAACGTCAATCCGTGTAAGAGGATCGGCCAGTTCGCATCGACGAGGCCTCCATCATGTTGCCTACGCGACGAATAGACTCCGGAAGCTGTGGGAACCACGCCTGGGGCGTCACAGGGCGAGCGATGGCAACCTGCCAGATAAATTATCGGCGTCGACACCGAATCACCGAACACGTTTGCGGGGCGCGCCCGCGTTCAAAGGGCATGTTCCATACGGCCGTCAACCCCGTCAGGTCCGTGAACAGGCTGCCTGGAGAAACATGGCGCACCCTCCCTCGTCCTCAGGATTCGTCCCAACTCACAGAAACCTTCCAAAGGTAGTGCGCAGGAGGCCACCTTCCTTTACCATCAGCCCCTATGGCAGCATTCGTCGCATCAATCGCATTGAACTACCATGAAAATTGGGACATTTGCAAGCGGGAGAGTCTTTGGGGCGTCCCGCGCGGCAACAACGCAGAGAAGGCTGCACGCATGCTCGAGTCTGGCGACTCCATCTTTGTGTGGCTTTCTGGAGGCCCCACGCGAGGGGGTGGACTTGCAGCATGGATACGAGCAACTGAGCCCGCTGCTACTGCAGGATATGTTCCATGGCCTGACGCCGCACGATACGCATACACCATTCCTATAGAGCTAATCGGCGAACTTCCCCACCCCATCCCTGACTCATTTCCCAATAATAGGGCTAGCGAGCGATTCGGCATCCAGAACATGTGGGTCAACTGGGGATTCTGGCATGTTCCGGCTCACGTTGCTGACAGTCTGCAAGCATGCTTCTCAACGAGCTGAGAAATGTATTGCAGCATAGTGCTAGGCCGCCGCTGGCCGGACCCCGATGTGTGCACGTGCGCCTCGGGTCCGATCATTCAGCTGCGTCAGCATGGCAATCGATCGGCCAGGTGGCCAAGGGCTTCTGACCGAGACCGCGGTGCGTGACTGGGTCAGGGTGGCCAAGGTCGATGCCGGCGAGCGGGACAGCCTGACCAGCGACGAACGCGAGAAGTTAGCCCGACTGCAGCGGAACGGCCGACTGCGGGAGGACGTGGAGGTCCTCAAACGGGCCACGGCCTTCTTCGCATCAAGGAGACCCGGTGACGGCACAGCGTTCATGACTCACCTCGCAGTGGCGGCCACTGTCGTGCTCGGCTCGGCCGCCCCGGGAGTGCTGGCGATCAGCTCCGTTCAGCCGCAAGGACATCTTCCAGTGACCCAGGGGCCGCCCTGGTCACCTCCGCCGCAATCATCCGTTTGGGACGACGCCTCAGACCCGAATATCGGGTAGCCCGGCAGCGGATGCGCGACCTGCGTCGACGCGCCCGCGAGCTGAAGGACCCGGCGAGCGCCCACTGCGCAGCACGTCGGTTCACGACGCTCGCAACCTCCAGAATATGGGTGCCAAGACGATCAAGGCTCTGATCGACGCGGGCATCCGCACCGCGGCCGGCTTCACCGGGGTGGCCTTCAGCCAGAACCAGTCGTACGGGAACCGCATCGCCTACCTCGTCCGCCCGAGCGGCCTGCGGGTCCGTGTGTCCGCCATCGGGAAGGCCAGTGCTACCGCCCTGAATGGCGAGGCGAATGAACAACTGGCACTACCAAGTGGCCCGGACCCGCCCCGAACAGCTTCCTGCGATCAGGTTTCCCGGTCGACCTTGACCCTCGACCTTGTGCAGGGCTCACAGTTCCGGTGTGGAGAGCGAGATGCGCGGCATTGGTGAGATGGGGCGGGTCAGTGGGCTGGGTGTGAGTGCCCTGCGCTTCTATGACCGTGCCGGGGTGCTGGTGCCCGCCTGGGTGGATCCCGTCAGCGGGTATCGCTGGTACAGCCCTGGACAGCTGCAAGAAGCGCAGGTTTTGGCCCGGTTGCGGCGGGCCGGCATGCCCCTGGCGGACGTTCGGCTCGTCCTGGCCGGTTGGGCCGGTGCCGATACCGACCTGGTGCGCGAGCTGCTTCAGGCGCATCTGCGTCGGCTCGAACTGGGGCTGTCCGAAGCCCGCAGTGAGTTCTCCGCGATCCGAGAACTGCTCGAACACCGGGAGAACAACATGAGTTCGCTTCGCTCCGCCTCCGTCCGGCTGGACGTCTCTGCCGTCTCTGCCTCTGAGTTGGCCGCCGCGTTGGACGCTGTCCGGTTCGCGGCAAGCCACGATCCTGACCTGCCCATGCTCGGCGGCGTTCTGTTCGACGTGGAAGGTGAGGCTCTGCGCGTCGTGGCCACCGACCGGTACCGGATGGCCGTCGCCCACGCCGGGACCGCCGGGCACAGCGGGCCCCGTGCACACGTCGTCGTGCCCGCCCCGCTCGCCGACGCCATGCGGGCTTTGCTCAGCGGCGAGGAGCCCGTTCGGCTCGTTCTGGACGGTGATCGCGTGGCGCTGGAGACCGGGAACGGGCAGGCCGCTGGGCAGTGCCTCGGCCACGAGTTCCCTGATTACCGTCGGCTCGTCCAGCTGCCCGCCGGGCGCCGCGTCCTCGTCGACGTGCCTGCTTTGCGGGAGGCCGTGGAGATTGGGCCCGTCCGCAAGAGCGAGGTGCGCGAGCAGGACGGGGAGTCCTACGACCTCAGCGTTCTGCGGGTGGCCGGCGACGGCACCCTCGTCATCTGCGACGACGGTGACTACGGCGACAGCGATCAGGAAAAGTTCCAGGACCAGGAGCAGAATCAGGTCGCTTTCAATCGCGAGTTCCTGCTCGACGCGCTTGCCGCTGGAGCCCGGGATCAGTTGATTCTCGAGTTCGGTGTCCCCAACGCGCCCCTCGCCATCCGTCGGCCCGACGACGAGGACACCTTCTCGGTACTCATGCCGGTTCGCCTGGAGCACTAGGTTCTTCGGCCACGGCATTCTCGGGCTACGGCACCAGCACCAGTTTCCCCCTCGCCGCCGACGTCTCCAGCAGTTCGTGCGCCCGGGCGGCGTCGGAGAGGGGCATGCGTTCCGTCACCACCGGGTGGATGTCGCCTTGGCGGAGATGGGTTAGCAGTGTCCCGAAGTCCTCCTCGAACCAAGTCCTGTTGCGGGGACCTCCGCCCACGGGGAACGCCGGTGGGCGGCTCGCCATGGGCAGTAGTTGGTGGCGGTCTCGTAGTTTCTGGATGCGGTAGGCGCCTACTCGCCGGCTCGGGGAGAGCAGGCCCCAGAGGGCGACGGCGCCCGTCGAGCCGTACCACTCCAGCCATCCCCGCCAGCTCTTCCGGCCGCGCGCGAGCATCGCGTAGTGACCGAACACGACCAGGCGTCCGCCGGGGCGCAGGGCGCGGAAGGAGCGCAGGGAGAGTGCGCCTCCCAGGCCGTCGAGGACGACGTCCACGCCCTTTCCGGGGAGGGCGCGCACCCGGGACAGGAAATCCTCGTTGCGGTAGTCGATCGCCATCGCGCCGTGCCGCTCCACCGCGGCGCGGTCGCGTGCCGACGCCGTTCCGTAGAGGCGTAGGCCGGCCAGCGCTCCCAGTTCCAGGACGGCCGTGCCCACCCTGCCGGCGGCGCCGTGGACGAGCAGCGTCTCCCCGCGCTTCACCCGTGCCACGCGGTGCAGGAGTTGATAAGCGGTCACGTAGGTCAGGACCAGGCTGACTACCAGCGCCGGGTCGAGGTCGTCCGGTACCTCCACCGCGTCCGCCTCCAGCAGGCAGACCTGCTCCGCGTAGGCGCCCCAGACCGTGAGCGCTGCGATGCGGTCTCCCACGCGCAGTCGTGAGCAGCCCGGGCCGATTTCCTCCACTACGCCTACGAGTTCGTAGCCGGGGGTGAACGGTGGCCTGGGCACGCCCAGGTACGTTCCGGCGCGCAGTTGGGCATCGGTGAACGACACGCCTGCCGCCAGCGTCCTGACGCGTACCTCGCCGGGGCCAGGGCGGGGGGTGTCCTCCTCCACCAGCCTCAAAGCCTCGGGGCCGCCGAAGTGGTCGACTACGACGAGCTTCACAACCTCACCTCGGCCTTCGCGGAAGCCTCCAACCGGTGCGCCTCATGCGGTTCTCGGCTTTCTGGCGGTCGTCTTCTTCGCGGTCGTCTTCTTCGCGGTCGTCTTCTTCGCCGCCGTCTTCTTGGCCGGCTGCTTCTTCGCCGTCGTCGTCTTCTTCTTCGGCTTCGGGAGTTCGTGCACCTCGGCCGGGGCCGCCTGTTCGCCTCGGGACGCTCTCGCCTGCTGTACGGACGCGTTCAGCGCGGCCATGAGGTCGAGGACCTGGGCCGGCTCCTCCGGCTCCGGTGCCTCCGGGAGCGGCTTCTCCTCGCGTTTCGCCTCGATGATCCTCGCGATGGCCTCGGTGTACTGGTCCTGGAAGTCTGGGCCTTCGAGGGAGTCCGTGGTCATGGTGTCCATGAGGGCGAGCGCGCCCTCGATCTCGTCGTCCGTCACCTCGACCGGCGGTGGGAGCAGCTCGGTGGGGTCGCGAATCTCGTCCGGCCAGCGCATCGCGTGCAGCACCAGGACGTCGTCGCGCACCCGCAGCAGGCCGAGCCGCTCCCTGCCGCTCCAGGCGTACTTCGCCACGGCCACCTTGCTCGAGCGGCCGAGTGCCTGGACGAGCAGCTTGTACGGCTTGGCCGCGACCTCGCCGGCCGGCTGCAGGTAGTAGCCCTCGGCGATCCGGATCGGGTCGATCGACCCCAGCGGTACGAACGCGTCGATCTCGATCGCCTTCGCCGTCGGCAGCGGCAGGTTGCTCAAGTCCTCGTCCGTGATGGGGATGACCTGCGTCTTGGTCAGCTCGTAGCCCTTGCCGATCTCCTCCTGGGGGACCTCGCGGTCCTCCAGTTCGCACACCTTGCGGTAGCGGACCCGGCCCATGTCCTCCAGGTGGTACTGGTGGAACCGGATGCTGTGGTCCTCGGTGGCGCCGACCACGTTGATCGGCACGGTGACCAGACCGAACGAGATGGCGCCGGACCAGATGGTTCGGGGCATGGCAGACCTCCGCGAGTACCCCGAGCATCACCAGGCTACGAGGGTCTCCCGAGCCGCGCAGGGTACGTGCGTCCGACTGGGCTGCCGGTGCGCCTCGGCCGGCTCGGGCCCAGGGCCTGTCGTCAAATTGCCGTCATCGCCGCGGGACAGACGGGAATTAGACCCCGGCCCTGTTAACAACGCTCGTGATCAATACACCTAGCGGGCCGTGGGTCCCTGCAGTGACTCCTCGTCGTCGTGTGCGGCGTACGGGTGGACGAATCCCTCGCCGTCGAAGGGGGTGAACCAGTCCTCGACTCCCAGCGCCGCCAGGTCCTCCGGGTCTGGGTCGGGGTCCTCGTCGATGGCGTCCGCGAGGTTCTCCAGGGCCGTGGCGACCTCGTCGGTGAGGAGGTCGTAGAGGTCGGCCGTCACCTCGGCCTGGGCGAGGAGGAACTTCAGCAGGATCTCCTCGGCCACGCAGACCGGGCGGGTGGGCCGGGGCTGGGTGAGGCGGGCCGTCAGGGTCACCGCGGTGACCGTCAGACGGCGGGTGAACAGGACGGTGTACTCGTCGGCGAACTGCGGGGGCAGGTCGTCCAGGAGCATGAAGGTGGCGTCGCTCTCCGCCACCGTGGGTCCGTCCTCCTCCAGGCCGGCGAGGTCGGTGAAGAGTTCGTCCACCAGCAGGTCCATGGCGAACACGACGGCGCCTGCCGCGATCTCCGCCGCCTCTCGGCCGACCGTACGTTCCTCCGGGTCGTCGTGATGGCCGAAGCAGTCCAGCGGGAAGGCCACCAGAGTGGGTGCCAGGGCGCGGAGCCGGGAGCGCATGGCCTCGACTTCGGTGGGGTGGAGACGGCCGGAGGCCGGTGCGTGCTCGGCCGCCGCGTGACGCCGTGCGCGTTCCGCCGGGTCGGCCGGCGGGGCGTCGGGGCCGTCGGCCGCGTCGAGGCTCTCCTGGAGGAGTTCGGAGTTCAGCTCCACCCCGCAACTGGTGATCCGCCAGTCGGCCAGTGGTTCGGACCGCTCCAGGATTTCCGTTACGACCTCACGAGCGGCGTCCTCCGCGAATTCCAGCGCGGGTGCGTCCACGAAGAGCTTCAGCAGGGCGCCGCCGGGATGGGCGGCGATGACGTCGTCCATCAGCTGGATCTCCATCCCGTCGGGTCCCTCGATCGCTTCCAGCGAGTCGAACCCCTTCCGCAGCAAGAAGATGACGCCCTCCCGCTGGAGCGCGTCGAGTTCCGGGGCCCCCTTGGGGAGGGCCATGGCCACGGTCACCACGTAAGTCACGCCCTCATCGTGCCCGAGGTGTCCCGCCTCGCGGGTGGGAATCCGGGTCCGTCCCGGCCTTGGGCAGCGGTTTTCACGCCGAGCGCGTGCGGGACGACGTCGCCTTCTTCGCCGCGGTCTTCTTCGGGGGTGTCTTCGCCGTACTGCTGGACCCGGACTTGGACGCCGTGGTCTTCGCCGTCTTGGTGGTTTTCGCCGTCTTCGTGGTCTTCGCGGCCGACGTCTTCTTCGTGCCCTCGGAGGCCTTGGAGGTCGACTTCTTCGGGGCCGCGGTCTTCCTTGTCGCGGCCTTCTTCGCCGTCGTGGAGGTCGACTTCTTGCCGCCCGCCACCTTGGGGGTGGAGCGGCGCCGGGCGAGGGTCCTGACCTCGGCCTCCTTGGCCGAAGCCGATCCCGGAGCCGATCCCGGAGCCGAAGTCCGTGCACCCGTTCCTTGCCCGTCCCGGGACTCCCGGGCCGCGCGTACGCTCTTCTCCAGGGCCGCCATCAGGTCCAGCACCTTGCCGCCGGCGGCGGGCTCGGGGGCCTCGGGCAGGGCCTCGCCGGCCGCCTTCGCCGCGATGACCTCCTCCAGTGCCTCGCGGTACTCGTCGTGCAGGTCCTCCAGGTCGACCTCGCCGAGGGTGTCCATGAGGGCGTCCGCCAGGTCGAGTTCCTTGGGGCGGACGGTGACGCGCGTGTCCGGGGCCACGCCCTCGGTGGCGCGTACCTCGTCCGGCCACAGCAGGCCGTGCATCGCGATCGCGTCGCCGACCACGCGCAGCATGCCCAGACGCTCCCGGCCGCGCAGTGCGAACTTGGCGATGGCGACCTTGTTGCTGCGCTTGAGGGCCTCGCGCAGGAGTGTGTACGGCTTGGCGGCGGGGGCTCCGCCGGTGGCCAGGTAGTAGGCCGTGCCCATCTGGAGCGGGTCGATCCGGTCGGCCGGTACGAAGGCGACGATCTCGATCGTGCGGGCGGTCGGGATCGGGAGGTGGGAGAGGTCCTCGTCGGTGATCGGGATGATCGTCCCGTCCGCGTCCTCGTATCCCTTGCCGATCTCCGCCTGGCTCACCTCGTGGTCGTCCAGTTCGCACACCTTGCGGTAGCGGATGCGGCCGTTGTCCTCGGCGTGGATCTGGCGGAAGGAGATCGAGTGGCTCTCGGTGGCGTTCACCAGCTTGATCGGGATGCTGACGAGACCGAAGGAGATGGCGCCGTTCCATATGGATCGCACGTGCAGCAGCCTTCCTTTCGGTTTCTGGTGTTCCATTACGTAATGTCTGGGATTGTCATCCTATGACGCCTATCACAGAGGTGGACGGGCGACGGGTGGCGCTCAGCAACCTGGAGAAGGTGCTGTATCCGGAGACCGGCTTCACCAAGGGCGAGCTGGTGCACTACTACGCGACCACCGCCGAGGTGCTGCTTCCGCATCTGCGCGACCGTGCGGTGTCCTTCCTGCGGTATCCGGACGGGCCGGACGGGCAGGTGTTCTTCACCAAGAACGTGCCGCCGGGTACGCCCGAGTGGGTCACGACCGCCGAGGTCCCCCGGTCGGAGGGGCCGGCCCGGATGGTGGTCGTGCAGGATCTGGCGAGCCTGGTCTGGGCGGCGAACCTGGTGACCGAGTTCCACACGCACCAGTGGCTGGTCCAGTCGCCGGACGAGGCCGACCGGCTGGTGTTCGATCTGGATCCGGGGGCGCCCGCGACGATCGTCCACTGCTGTGAGGTCGCCCTGTGGCTGCGGGACCGGCTGGCCGCGGACGGGATCGAGGCGTACGCCAAGACGGCGGGGTCGAAGGGGCTGCATCTGCTGGCGGCCGTGCGGGGAGCGTCGTCCGAGCGGACGAGCGAGTACGCGAAGGCGCTGGCGGTGGAGGCCGAGCGGGCGATGTCGGGGCTGGTGGTGCACCGGATGACGAAGAGTCTGCGACCGGGGAAGGTGTTCGTCGACTGGAGTCAGAACGCCGGGCGCAAGACGACGGCCGCGCCGTACACGCTGCGGGCGCGGGGGGCTCCGACGGTGTCCGCGCCGGTGCGGTGGGAGGAGGTCGCGGAGTGTCGGGAGCCGGGGCAGCTGGAGTTTGTGGCCGGGGACATCGGGGCTCGGGTGCGGGGGTACGGGGATCTGCTGGCGCCGTTGCTCGATGCGGGGCGGTCGGCGTCGTTGCCGTGAGAGGGTTTTCGCCCCCGGCGCCCCTACCCGTCCCGACCAGGGGACTCCGTCCCCTGCGACCCCTGCTGGGGGCTGCCGCCCCCAGACCCGCGCTTCGGCCCTGAACGGGCCTCGTCCTCAAACGCCGGACGGGCTGGTTTCCCGGACCCCCGCCCACATGCTCCGAACGATCCGGTTTCCTGGCCCCTCGTCCTCAAACGCCGGACGGGCTGATTCCGCGGACCGTCGCCCTCGGACCCTTTCCGCCCTCACACCCTCCCCCACGTCTCCCGATCCCGCGCCATCGCGTGCAGTGCCTCCACGTCCGCCGGCTTAAGGGTTCCGCCCAGGCGGGCCAGGGTTGTCAGTTCCGGGTCCTGGAGGATGCGGATGCCGCGGGGCGGGGCGCTGATCGTCACGTCGGACGGTGGGCCCACGAGGGCCAGGACGGGGTGGACCTCGGCGGTCAGGGCGTAGGTGGCGCGGTCGGCGTCGGCGCGCAGCCGGCGCAGCAGCGGCTCGGCCTCGCGGCGGCCCACGGTGACCATCGGGTCGGCCACCCGGACCCGCTGCTTGCGGGCGTACAGGGCGTGGCAGGCGAAGAGGCCGCCGGGGCCGATGAGCAGGTGGTGGATGCGGGCGCCGCCGGGCAGCGGGACGGAGTGCAGGGCGTGCCAGCCGGCTCCCTCCAGCCGGTCCAGTGCCTCGCCGACCGTCTGCTCGGCGGTCAGGGCGCGCCGGCGCGGGTCCGGGCGGAGCCGGTGGGTGGGGCCGGGGTCCCGTTCCAGGGCGACGAGCAGGGCCTCGCCGGGGCGGTTGGGTGCGAGGTCGTCGTCCGGGTGCAGGGTCAGCCGGGCCAGTTCCGCCGGGGTGGGCACCGGGGGCGGGCCCACGGTCACCGGGCCGGTCAGGAAGGGGCGCAGTGTCTCGAGCACGTCCTCGCGGCGGTTCTCGCCGATCAGGTTCACCCGGCCGGTCTCACGGTCGTACCAGGCGACGTTCTCTCCGTCCGGGCCGCAGACGTACAGCCGTTCACGGCCGTGCCGCCAGGTCGGCACCACGCGCAGTCCGCTCATGCGCCATCACCCCTCGACCATGGGAACAGGCGGGGTGCTCCCACGGCAAGAACCCGGCTACCTTGGAGAGCGGCCCTGGAGAGCGGCCCTGTACGGGGGAGTTGGGGAGGCGCCGTTGCGGACCCGCGAGAAGCAGTCCGACGTACCGGCCCCGGACAGCCCGTGGAGCGAGATCGAGCCCGGCCTGTGGATGGGCGGGCACGAGTTCCGGGGCGGTTCGGGGCGGCTGGAGCTCGCCGTCGTACGTGATCAGTTCGACGTGGTGCAGACGCTGCTGCGACTGCCGGGGTACGGGCCCGGCCCCGGGACGGAGCACCATGTGTGGCCGATTCCGGACGGGCCGCTGGACGGGACCCAGCTCGCGGGGGTGATACGGCTGGCCCGGGCGGCGCAGGAGGCTCTGGACTCCGGGCGCTCGGTGCTGGTGCGCTGCTACCACGGGTACAACCGCTCGGGTCTGGTCGTCGGGCACACGCTGGTCCGGCGGGGCCGCACCGCCGAGGAGGCGATCGACCTGATCCGTGCCAAGCGCTCCCCCTGGGCGCTGCACAACGAGCTGTTCGTGGAGTACCTGAGGGCGGGACTGGCCACCGCCCGACTGCTCGAGGAACTGGCCGAGTAGCCTCTCCCCAGCACGGCCCCGAGTGCGCAAAAAGGACTTCCCTATGAATAAGGTGTACGGGGCCTTGATCGTCCCCGCAGCCCCAGGAGCACCGTGTCAGCCCGTCGCCCCGTGCGCACCGCCCTCGCCGCGGCCGCCGTCGCCCTGCTGTCGCTGACGGCGGCGGCCTGTGGGGACCGGGGCGGTCTGGAGGGCGCCGGGGCGACTCCGACGGCGGTGAGCCCGGCGAGGCTCTGGCCGGACCTGAGACCTGCGTCCAGCCCGGCCTACCCCTACGACGAGGGGAGCACGGAGACCGTCAAGGGTGTCCGGGTGCCGGGCGACGACATCAGGAAGGTCGACCCGGTGGACGTCGTACGGGCCGAGATCGCCGCGCACGCGGCGGACTACGGGTCGAAGGGGGCGTTCCACGGGACCGTGGACCGGATGAAGGAGTGCGTCCCGGGCGGCGACCGGGCGCGCTGCCCGCTGCTGAAGGCGTACTACCGGGACCTGACCGGGGACGGCCGGGACGACATGACGCTCGGCTTCCGGCTGTACCCGACCAACCAGACCGCGGTGCGGGTCTACACGGTCGAGAAGCACAAGCTGGTGCAGGTGCTGGCCGACAACGACGCGATCATCGGCGTGGAGCTGGCCGGGCGTGCGGTGATCGTCCGCTCGCCGGCCGGGATCTCCGGGTACGAGTACCGCACCACCTGGACCTGGGATCCGGAACAGCGGGCGATGGTGTTCTCCCGTGACGAGTTCCTGCGCACCGGCAGGGGCAGGCACAGCCACGCGCCCTCCCCGTCGGCCGACGCGGGCGCCTCACCCTCGGCCGACGCGGGTGCCTCACCCTCGGCCGACGCGGGTGCCTCCCCTTCGGCGAGCGCCCGATGAGGCCGGCGCTCCCCCAGTGGGTGGGGACGCTCGCGGTGAAGACGGCCGCGTTCATCACGGTGATGAGCTGCGCGCTGGCCGCGCTGCTCGGCGTGCTGGTGCATGTGTCGGTGACCAACCAGACCGTCGGCCGGGCCCGTGACCTGGCGCTGTCCCGGCTGGAGGACGCCACGCACGCGTACGAGGCGGGGGACGCGCTGCTGCCGGGTGCGGGGGTGGACCCGGCGGGACTGCCCGCGCGGTTGCGGGCGCTCGCGGTGGCCGGGGAACGCGGCACGATGGTCGCCTCGGACCAGGGGCGGCCGATCATGTGGGCGGCGGGCCCGGCCGACGGGCACCGGGCGCTCGCGGTGGAGGTCGACTACTCGCAGCAGTCCCGTACGATCGCCGGGCTCGACGGGTCCATCCTGTGGTCGTCGGCGCTGGCGATCGGGGCGACGGTGCTGGTCGGGGCGTTCGCGGTGACCCGGGTGACGCGCCGGCTGCACGGCACCGCGCGGGTGGCCCGGCGGATCAGCGCGGGCGACCTGGACGCCCGGGTGAACGACCCCCGGACCGAGGACCCGACCCGCCCGCAGGACGAGGTGGCCGCGGTGGCGGCCGCGCTGGACTCGATGGCCGCGTCGCTGCAGAGCAAGCTGCTGAGCGAGCAGCGGTTCACCGCGGACGTGGCGCACGAGCTGCGTACTCCGCTGACCGGGCTGCACGCGGCGGCCGAACTGCTGCCGCCCGGCCGGCCGACCGAGCTGGTCCGGGACCGGGTGGCGGCGCTGCGGACGCTCACAGAGGACCTGCTGGAGATCTCCCGCCTGGACACCGGCCGGGAGCGGCAGGAGGTGGCCACCGAGGAGCTGGGCGCGCTGGCCGGGCGCGTGGTGCGGGCTTCGGGGACGGACACCGAGGTGCGGATCGTGCGGGACGCCCGGGTGGAGACCGACCGGCGGCGCCTGGAGCGGGTGCTGGGCAACCTGGTGGCCAACGCGCACAAGCACGGGGGCCCTCCGGTGGTTCTGACGGTGGACGGGCCCGTGGTGACCGTGCGGGACCACGGCGGCGGGTATCCGGAGTACCTGGTGGCGCACGGGCCGCAGCGGTTCCGTACCGAGGGCGGGGCGAAGGGACACGGGCTGGGGCTGACCATCGCGGTGGGGCAGGCGGAGGTGCTGGGCGCTTGGCTGGCGTTCGGCAATGCGCTGGATGGCGGGGCCGTCGCCGTGCTGACCTTGCCCTGGGCTGAGGGCCGGTAAGAGCTCGGGGCTCGGCTGCGTCGCGGGCTGCGGGTCGGGGGCGGCCGCGCCCGCGCGGCGGAGCCGCTGATGTCACAGCCCCGCGCCCCTTGGGAGCGCTCCGCGCTCCCCGGAGCGTCTGCCCGGCCGGACTGTCGTATTTCGGTAGGTTCCGGACATGACCAAGGCCGGAACCGCCGTGGTGGCGCCGCAGGCACCCGCTCCCGCCGTACGCCTGCGCCGGCGCCGTGGCATGGAACTCGCCCTGATCGTGCTGGCCGTGCTGCTGTCCGTGTACGGGTACTGCGCCGTGGGCCTGGCGCGGAGCGGTACGGTCCCGCCGGGCGCCGCCGGTTACGGCGCCGGGCTCGGCGTGCTCGCCCTGTGCGCGCATCTCGCGGTCCGTGTCCGGGCGCCGTACGCCGATCCCCTCCCGCTGCCCATCGGTGTGCTGCTCAACGGCCTCGGCCTGGTGCTGATCTACCGGCTGGACCTGGAGACGCCGGGCGACCGGGCGGCCCCCGCCCAGCTGGTGTGGTCCACGCTCGGGGTGGGGCTGTTCATCGCCGTCGTGCTGGTGCTGCGCGACCACCGGGTGCTCCAGCGCTACTCCTACGTGTGCGTGGTCGCGGCCCTGGCACTGCTTCTGCTGCCGATCCTCTTCCCGGCGGTCAACGGCGCCCGCATCTGGATCCGGATCGCCGGATTCTCCATCCAGCCGGGCGAGTTCGCGAAGGTGCTGCTGGCCGTGTTCTTCGCCGCCTACCTGGCGGCCAACCGCAACGCGCTCGCGTACACGGGCCGCAGGCTGTGGCGGATCCAGTTCCCGACCGGGCGGGTGCTCGGCCCGATCGTGACGATCTGGCTGCTGAGCGTCGGAGTGCTGGTCCTGGAGCGCGACCTCGGCACCTCGCTGCTCTTCTTCGGCCTGTTCGTCGTCCTGCTGTACGTCGCCACCGGCCGGACCGGCTGGATCGCGGTCGGCCTGGTGCTCGCGGTGCTCGGGGCCTTCGCCGTCGGCCGTCTGGAGCCGCATGTGAACGGCCGGATCGAGGACTGGCTGCACCCCTTCGCCACCATCGAGGCCGGGCTGGGCCCCAACCAGCTCTCGCAGTCCCTGTTCGCCTTCGCGGCGGGCGGGTTCCTCGGCGCCGGGCTCGGGCTCGGCCACTCCATCCTCATCGGCTTCGCCACCAAGTCCGACTTCATCCTGGCGACGGCCGGGGAGGAACTGGGCCTGGCGGGCCTCGCGGCGATCCTGGTGCTCTACGCCCTGCTCGTGGAGCGCGGCTACCGGGCGGGACTCGCCCTGCGCGAGCCGTTCGGGCGGCTGCTCGCGGTCGGTCTGGCCTCGATCCTGGCGCTGCAGGTGTTCGTGATCGCGGGCGGGGTCACCGGTCTGATCCCGCTGACCGGCATGGCGATGCCGTTCCTCGCCCAGGGCGGCTCCTCGGTGGTCACCAACTGGGCGATCGTGGCCCTGCTGATCCGGGTGAGCGACTCGGCCCGCAGCCAGTACGACGGGCAGGAGGCCCCGTGACCGAGTACGGCAACGGCCTGCCGATGGCGAAGTACATCCGGCACGCCTGCGTGTTCTGCACGCTGCTGCTGGCGGCCCTGCTGGTCAACGCCGCGCGGGTGCAGCTCGTCCAGTCGGCGTCCTACGACGCCAACCCGGCCAACCGCCGCCCCGCCATCGCCCGTTACCAGCAGCCGCGCGGCGACATCCTGGTCGGCGGCGAGCCGGTCACCGGCTCCACGGACACCGGCGAGCAGCTGCGCTACGAACGCACCTACCGCAACGGCCCGTTGTACGCGCCGGTCACCGGCTTCGCCTCGCAGATGTACGGCACCACGTTCCTGGAGGACGCCGAGGACGGGGTGCTCTCCGGCACCGACCCGATGCTCGCGCCGCTGCCGCTGTGGCACGACGTGACGCGCAGGCCGAGCCGCGGCGGGAACGTCGTCACGACCCTGAACCGGGCGGCGCAGGAGGCCGCGTACCGGGGACTGCGCGGCCGCAAGGGTGCGGTGGCCGCGATCGAGCCGGCCACGGGCCGCATCCTGGCGCTGGTGTCGACGCCGTCGTACGACCCCGCCGAGCTGTCCGGCAACGGCGAGGCGACGGCGTCGATGTGGTCGCGGCTCAACCACGACCCGGAGAAGCCGATGCTCAACCGGGCGGTGCGGCAGACCTATCCGCCGGGTTCGACGTTCAAGGTGGTCACCGCGGCGGCGGCGCTGGACGCGGGTGTGATCACGGACCTGAACCAGCGCACCCGGTCCCCCGACCCCTACCGGCTGCCCGGCTCCACCACCCGGCTGACCAACGAGGGCGACGGCTGCCGGAACGCCTCGCTGCGGGAGGCCTTCGCGTGGTCCTGCAACACGGTGTTCGCCAAGCTGGGCGTGGACGTGGGGGTGGCGGACATGGCGGGCACGGCCCAGGCGTTCGGCTTCAACGACACCCGGCTGCGGGTCCCCTTCGCCGTCTCGCCCAGCACCTTCGACACCCACGTGGACAAGGCGCAGCTGGCGCTGTCCTCGATCGGGCAGTACAACACGCGGGCGACTCCGCTGCAGATGGCGATGGTCGCGGCGGCCGTCGCCGACGACGGCCGGCTGCGGACGCCGTATCTCGTGGAGCGCATCACCCGCCGGGGCGGCGAGACGATCGCGGGCGGGGGTGTGCGACCGGAGCGGCAGGTGATGCGCCCGTCGTCGGCCGTACGGCTGAGGGAGCTGATGACCGACGTGGTCCGTGAGGGCACCGGCACCAACGCGGCCATCCGCGGTGCCACGGTGGGCGGCAAGACCGGCACGGCCCAGCACGGTGTCGGCAACGCCGGCGTGCCGTACGCCTGGTTCGTCTCCTGGGCGCAGGCCGACAACGCCCTGGAGCCGAAGGTCGCGGTCGCGGTGGTGGTCGAGGACGCCGCGGCGGACCGGGGCGAGATCAGTGGCGGCGGGGACGCGGCACCGATCGCGAAGGAGGTCATGCGGGCGGTTCTCGGGTTGTGAGACGGGGGGTACCGCGGCACACCGCGGCCGACCTACCGTTCGGTCATGACGCTTGCGCCGGCCACGCACGAACTCGCCCAGGTCAACATCGCCCGCCTCAAGTATCCGTTGGACTCGCCGCAGTTGAAGGACTTCGTCGACGCGCTCGACCCGGTGAACGCCGTGGCCGACGCCTCGGACGGATTCGTCTGGCGGCTGCAGAGCGACGCCGGAGACGCGACCGACATCGCGGTCTTCGAAGATGAATGGCTGATCGTCAACATGTCGGTGTGGCGGGACACGAACGCGCTCACGGCGTTCATGTACCAGGGACGGCACCGGGAGTTGCTGTCCCGGCGCCGGGACTGGTTCGAGCGGTTGGCGGAGGCCGTCACCACGCTGTGGTGGGTGCCGGCCGGCCACCGCCCGACCGTGGCCGAGGCGGAGGACCGGCTGCTGCACCTGAGGGCGCACGGCCCGACGCCGTACGCCTTCACGCTGCGGACGTCGTTCCCCGCGCAGGAGACGGAGGCGGTCAGCCGACCGGCTTGAGCATCTCGGAGCGGACCTCGACGGTGTTCCGGGCCGCGGCGTCGAGGTCGACGTCGGCGGGGTCCTTGCGGGACAGGCTGACCTCGCCGACCACGGCCGCCGTGTTGCCGTCCGCCCAGGCGCACACGGGGTAGGCGATCGTGACCTGGGCCCGGCTCTGGGTCAGCACCTCGCAGCTGATGGTGACGTCCGCGCCGGACGGGGTGACGTCCTTGGCGGGTTCGGACACCGTCACACCGTCGGCCTCGGTGGCGCCCTTGAGCATGTTGCGGCGGACCGAGTCCTCGTTCTTGAACCGGCCGTACATGCTCGACACCAGCAGCATGCCCTTGGAGTCGTCGCCGCCCGGGCTGTAGCGGCCGACCAGGGCGTGGATGTCCTTGGCGTCCCAGGCGCCGTCGGCCTCGTCCTCCACCTTCTTGCCCTCGGTGTCGGAGAGGTCCTCGGCGAGGACGTACTTCCCGTGCAGCAGCTCGTGGGGCAGGGTCAGCCTGTTCTTCGCCGCCGGGAAGCCGCTCTCGATCACCGCCCCGAGCAGCACGAGTCCCACGACGCCGACCGTGACGACGCCGCCGACGATCCCGAGCACCAGTCCGACCCGGCGCTTCTTCGGGGGCGGGCCCATGGGCGGGACGCCCCATGCGGGGTACGGCTGCTGCGGCGGGTAGGGCTGCGGGGCGCCGTAGGGCTGCTGCTGCGGGTAAGGCTGCTGCTGCGGGTACGGGGAGCCGTAGGGACCCGGGGCCTGCGGGGGCTGCCCGCCGTACGGGTGCGGGGGCTGGTTCGGGTACTGCGGCTGCTGGGGCGGCGGAGGCATGGACACGCCAGAACGTTACTGCACGTGAGTGACGCTCAGGTCTCGGCCGCCCCCGACTCGATCGCCTCCCGCACCTCGGCCACCCGCTCCCGCTCCTCCGCCGCGAAGCGTTCCGCGTCCAGCTGCTCGGCGATCTCCTCGTCCTGGGCCATCAGCAGGTCCAGGTTGGAGTCCCCCATCTCGAACACGCCCATGTCGACGTAGGCCTGCTGGAGCCGCTCGCCCCAGAGGCCGATGTCCTTGACGCAGGGCACGATGCGGCTGAAGAGGAGCTTGCGGAACAGCTGGAGGAACTCGGAGTTCTCGCTGATCCGCTCGGCCTCCGCCCGCGGGATGCCGAAGTTCTCCAGCACCTCGACGCCGCGCAGCCGGTCGCGCATCAGATAGCAGCCCTCGATGACGAACTCCTCGCGCTCGCGCAGTTCGGCATCGGTGAGCTGCTTGTAGTAGTCGCGCAGGGCCATGCGCCCGAAGGCCACGTGCCGGGCCTCGTCCTGCATCACGTAGGCCAGGATCTGCTTGGGCAGGGGTTTGTCGGTGGTGTCCCGGATCATGCCGAACGCGGCGAGGGCGAGCCCCTCGATCAGGACCTGCATGCCCAGGTACGGCATGTCCCAGCGGCTGTCGCGGAGGGTGTCGGCGAGGAGGGACTGGAGGTTGTCGTTGATCGGGTAGAGCATCCCGATCTTCTCGTGCAGGAAGCGGCCGTAGATCTCGGCGTGCCGGGCCTCGTCCATCGTCTGGGTCGCCGAGTAGAACTTGGCGTCCATGTCGGGCACCGACTCCACGATCCGGGCCGCGCAGATCATCGCGCCCTGCTCGCCGTGCAGGAACTGGCTGAACTGCCAGGAGGCGTAGTGCCGGCGCAGTTCACCCTTGTCCTTGTCGGTGAGCTTGGCCCAGTACGGGGTGCCGTAGAGCGACATCGCCTCATCGGGGGTGCCGAGCGGGTCGTAGGGGTCGACCTCCAGCTCCCAGTCGATGCGCCGCTGTCCGTCCCACTGCTTGTCCTTGCCCTTCTGGTAGAGGGCGAGCAGGCGGTCCCGTCCCCCGTCGTACTCCCAGCTGAAGCGGGCCGCGCCGGTCGCGGGCACCTGCCAGGGGGAGTCCTTGGGGTCGTTGGCGTACAGGTCGTGGCTCGGCATACCTCGCAGAGTCACACGTAGACGCCGAGTCAACAAGTCATGCGCGAGGGATTGACGGCCTTGCTGACAGGCAGTCTCATAAGAGGCGGACGACGTACCCCCGGTAACGAGGTGAGGGAGCCATGACGACCCTGACGGAAGCGGACGCGCTCGACGGGCTGCGCGACGCGCTCGGCCTGCTCAAGGACCGGGAACAGGTGGCCGAACGGCTACTCGTCTCTTCCGCCAAGCACTCCTTCGATCCGGACAAGGAGCTGGACTGGGACGCGCCCTTCGAGGAGGGCAAGTGGTTCTGGCCGCCGGAGCTGGTCTCGCTGTACGGCACCCCGATGTGGAAGCGGATGGGCGAGGAGCAGCGGATCCTGCTCTCCCAGCACGAGGCCGCCGCGCTGGCCTCGCTCGGCATCTGGTTCGAGATCATCCTGATGCAGCTGCTGGTGCGGCACATCTACGACAAGGCCGCGACGAGCGCGCACGTCCGCTACGCCCTCACCGAGATCGAGGACGAGTGCCGGCACTCGAAGATGTTCGCGCGGCTGATCGAGCGGGGCGACGCGCCCTGGTACCCGGTGAGCCGGGCGCACCAGAACCTCGGCCGTCTGTTCAAGACAATCTCCACGACCCCCGGTTCCTTCACGGCCACGCTGCTCGGCGAGGAGGTGCTGGACTGGATGCAGCGGCTGACCTTCCCGGACGAGCGGGTGCAGCCCCTGATCCGCGGGGTCACGCGCATCCACGTGGTCGAGGAGGCCCGGCACGTCCGGTACGCCCGTGAGGAGCTGCGGCGCCAGATGCTGACGGCGCCGAAGTGGTCGCAGGAGTTCACCCGGGTGACGTCCGGCGAGTTCGCCCGGGTGTTCTCGGTGGCGTTCGTCAATCCCGAGGTCTACACCAACGTCGGCCTGGACAAGCGGGAGGCGATGGCCCAGGTGAAGGCGAGCGGCCACCGGCGGGAGGTCATGCAGACGGGCGCGAAGCGGCTGACGGACTTCCTGGACGACATCGGGGTGCTGCGGGGGGTCGGTCGGCGTCTGTGGAGGTCGTCCGGGTTGCTGGCGTAGGCCGGGGCCGGGGGAAGGCCGGGGGCGGGGTCGCCTGCCCGCGCTTGCGGGGTGCCGCTGCGCGGGCCTGCGAGCGATTACGCTGCGAGGCATGACCCCGTCCGCCGCCACCCCCGCCTACCGTCGCCTGAGTGTCGAGGAGCGGCGAAGCCAGCTCCTGGACGCCGCGCTCTCCCTCTTCGCGCACCGCGCGCCGGAGGACGTCTCGCTGGACGACGTGGCGGAGGCGGCCGGGGTCTCGCGGCCGCTCGTGTACCGGTACTTCCCCGGCGGCAAGCAGCAGTTGTACGAGGCCGCGCTCAGGTCGGCCGCCGAGGAGCTGCAGAAGTGCTTCGACGAACCCCGGCAGGGCCCCTTGCTGCCCCGGCTGTCCCGGGCACTCGACCGCTACCTGAGCTTCGTGGACGAGCACGACACCGGATTCAGCGCGCTGCTGCAGGGCGGCAGCGTGGTGGAGACGTCCCGGACGACCGCCATCGTGGACGGGGTGCGGCGGGCCGCCGCCGAGCACATCTACAGCCACCTCGGCGTCCGCGACCCGGGACCGCGCCTGCGCATGACCGTCCGGACGTGGATCACGGCGGTGGAGGCGGCCTCCCTGATCTGGCTGGACGAGGACAAACAGCCCGAGGTCGGCGAGCTGCGGGACTGGCTGGTCGAGCAGTTCCTCGCGGTCCTCACGGTGACCGCCGCCCGCGACCCGCAGACGGCGGCCCTCGTCGGCGAGCTCGCCGAGGATGGCTGAGACTGAAGCCGTGAAGAGTCAGGACACCCCCTTCGAGGGCGGCCCCATGGACGGGCGCGTACTGCCCGTGCTGCTGGGCATGACCGGCCACCCCCCGAAGACGTACCGCATCCCCGTCCCGGACGCGGCCGGCGGCCCGCCCACCGTGCTCGTCTACCGCCGCGTGCCGCGGGGGCACAGCGGCAGACTCGGCATGGTGCGGGGATGGAAGTACCGGTACGACCCCGAAGGGGGGCAGGGCGGCGTCCGGGCCAGATGGCCGTGGGCCAGGAGGGACGACGCGCCGTCCGGCAAGCCGGGTGACCCGACCGGCTGAGAAGGTTGCGCCGAACGGCGCACGAATGCTCCACGCACAGCGCGAACACGTCTGATTATCACCGTGCGGAAGCCGGCGGAGGGCCCGCCCGTTCCGCACCGGAGGTGATGACGTGTCACGAGTCTTTGTGCGCCTGGCCTGTACGGCGGTGGTGGCGGCCCAGACCGTCCTCGCGCCCGTGCCCGCGCTTGCCGTACCCGACCCGCAGCGGTCCGTCTCCCAGCTCCTGACGGACCTTCAGCGGCTGTACCGGCAGACCGAGCAGGCGACCGAGACGTACAACGCCACCGCGGAGCGGCTCAAGCGGCAGCAGGCCGAGGTGAGCCGCCTGGACCGCGAACTGGCCCGTGCCCGGATCGCCCTGCGGGGCAGCCGGATCGACGCCGGACGCCTGGCCCGCCAGCAGTACCAGAGCAGCACCGACTTCTCCCCCTACGTCCGTCTGCTGCTCGCCCACGACCCGCAGCACGCGCTGGACGAGGGGCATGTCATCGGGCAGCTGGCGCGCGAGCGCGCCAGGACCGTGGCCCGGCTGGCCGGCACCGAGAAGAGACAGGACACCCTGGCCAGGGCGGCCCGCAGGGCCCTGGACGCACAACTCACCCTCGCCGGGCAGCAGAAGAAGCAGCGCAACGACGTGACGGCGAGGCTCGCCGACGTCGAACGGCTCCTCGCCTCCCTCACCCCGCAACAACTGGGCGCCATCGCCCGGCTGGAGCAGCGGGACGTCGCCGACGCCCAGGACAAGCTCGTGACCTCGGGCGCCCTGGGCGACAACCGGCCGCCCTCCTCGGCCGAGGGCGACCGGGCCGTCCGCTACGCCATGAACCAGATCGGCAAGCCGTACCAGTGGGGCGCGCAGGGCCCCAAGTCGTACGACTGCTCGGGCCTGACCTCACAGGCCTGGGACCGCGCGGGCACCCCCATCCCCCGCACCAGCCAGGAACAGTGGGCGCGCCTGGGGAGAATCCCGCTGACCGAACTCCGCCCCGGCGACCTCGTCGTCTACTTCCCCGAGGCGACCCACGTGGCGATGTACGTGGGAGGCGGAAACGTCGTGCAGGCACCGAGACCGGGCGAGAGGATCAAGCTCTCCCCCTTGGCGTCCTATCCCGTACTCGGCGCGGTACGCCCCGGCACTCGGGCCACGAAGGCCAGATAGGACCGCGTCGTCCCGGGCCCCCGGAAGCATGGTTCCGCACCGCGAAGGCCCCGGACCGGTCACGGTCCGGGGCCTTCGACATCCACTCCGAGACGAACACACGCAGTCACTGCGGCGAACTACGTAAGGCGGCTACCAGCCGTGATCACAGTCGGAACCGATATCGGTTTTCTGCGCGCCTGGACTGCCTTCGCCGTTCAGCAGGTTCCCGCCCAGACCGTCGAAGACACCCACCTCACCGAGGATGTCGATGTTGAAGTCATGGGACCTGCATCCGCCGCCCCCGCCACCCATGGTTGCGGCCTGGGCGGTGGCAGGGTAGACGCCCATGAAGCCGACGGTCCCTATGATGGCGGCCACAGCGGCAGCCTTGCGAAGCTTGCGCATGTCTCCTCCTTGGATCGGTAGAGCGCGCCAACAAAAGATCCACTTGGCGCTCACTTCGGAGGCTAGATCGACTTCCCCAGCAGCGCTCCTCGGGGGAGCCATCCGGGGGTCACAGCCGACCACGACAAGCTGACCGCAGGTCAGAGACCCGTCAGGTTCCGGCGACTGACGCCAGGTACGCCCCCGTCTTCTCCGGCTCGTAGAAGAAGTTCTCGAAGTCGGCCGGGTCGTTGAACGCGTTGGCGAATCGATCCGCCACCGGCTGCAGCTGACCGGCCGCGCCGATGAGGTTCAGGATGTGCTCCGGCGGCGGCGCCAGCATCGCGTTGGTCCACTTGGTGACGTGCTGGGCGGTGGCCCAGTACCGGTCGAACGTGGCCCGCATCCACTCCTCGTCGAACGGCTTGTCCTCCCGCTCGAGGATCGAGGCGAGGTACGCGGCCGCGCACTTGGACGCGGAGTTCGAGCCCTGACCGGTGATCGGGTCGTTGGCCACGACCACGTCGGCCACGCCGAGCACCAGACCGCCGCCGGGCAGGCGGCCGACGGGGTTGCGGACGGTCGGGGCGTACCGGCCGGCCAGCGTGCCGCCGGCGTCCGTCAGCTCGACCTTGGTGGCGCGCGCGTACTCCCAGGGCGTGAACTTCTCCATGAGTTCCAGGGTCAGGGAGAGGTGCTCGGCCGGATCCTTGACGCCGTTGAAGACGTCGAGCGGGCCGCCGGGTATGCCCTCCCAGAACAGGATGTCGGCACGGCCGGAGGTGGTGAACGTCGGCATGATGAACAGCTCGCCGACCCCGGGGACCAGGTTGCAGCGGACCGCGTCGAACTCCGGGTGCTCCGGGCGCGGGCCGAGCCCGTGGACGTAGGCCACCGCGAGGGCGCGCTGCGGCTCGCTGTACGGGGAGCGCTCCGGGTCGCGGGCGAACATCGACACCAGTTCGCCCTTGCCGGCCGAGACCAGGACGAGGTCGTAGGCGCGGGAGAAGTAGTCGAGGTCGCCGACCGCCGCGCCGTGGATGACCAGCTGGCCGCCGCGCTGGGCGAAGGTCTCCATCCAGCCGGCCATCTTCACCCGCTGGTCGACCGACTGCGCGTACCCGTCGAGCCGGCCGACCCAGTCGATCGCGCGCTGCGTGGGCCCCGGGTCGTGCGAGCCGGGTGCCGCGACCGAGACGCCGAGTCCTTCGATCTTCGGGGCCTGGGACTCCCAGAAGTTCAGCTGGAGATCACGCTCGTGCTGCAGAGCCGTGTCGAACATGCACTGCGTCGACATGACCCGGCCGGAGCGGATCTCGTCCGCGGTCCGGTTCGACATCAGGGTGACCTCGTAGCCGTGCGACTGCAGGCCGAGGGCGAGCTGGAGTCCGGACTGGCCGGCTCCGACGACGAGTATCTTCCGCATGCGGGTTGGGGCTCCTAACGGGGACTTACTCGGGGGTTTCGTCGAGCGCGTGGCCGACGAGGGCCAGGAGGGTCTCGATGGCCGATATCCGGCGCCGCGCGTCCATGATCATGACTGGCACGTTGGCGGGGATCGTCAGCGCCTCCCGCACGTCCTCCGGCTCGAACAGCTCGCTGCCGTCGAAGTGGTTGACCGCGACGACGTACGGCAGCCCGCAGCTCTCGAAGTAGTCCAGGGCGGGGAAACAGTCCTTCAGCCGGCGGGTGTCGGCCAGCACGACGGCACCGATCGCGCCGCGCACCAGGTCGTCCCACATGAACCAGAACCGCTGCTGGCCCGGCGTGCCGAACAGGTACAGCACAAGGTCGTCGTCGAGCGTGAGCCGGCCGAAGTCCATGGCCACGGTGGTGGTCAGCTTGCCGGGCGTGGCGGTGAGATCGTCGGTGTCCTCGCTGGCCTCGGTCATCAGCGCCTCGGTCTGCAGAGGCGTGATCTCCGAGACGGCCGTGACCAGCGTGGTCTTGCCGACGCCGAAGCCGCCCGCCACCACGATCTTGGTGGCTATGGGGGCCCGGGTACGGTCCTTCTGCCAGGCTTTCAGGTCCTCGTCGGGCTCCTGGAAGCCGGCGACGAGGGGGGTGACGCCGGTGGCGTCAGAGACGGCGGAGTCCACTCAGCACCCTTTCCAGCAGAGCGCGGTCCGGACGGCCGGTGCCGTGACCGGTTCCGGTGCCGTACACACGGATCTTTCCCTGGTCCGCGAGGTCGCTGAGCAGGACGCGGACCACGCCGAGCGGCATCTTCAGCAGCGCGGCGATCTCGGCCACCGTGCGCATACGGCGGCACAGTTCGACGATGGCCCGCATCTCCGGCATCACCCGGCTGGTCAGCGAACCGTTCGTCAGTTCCTTGCGCTCCTCGGCGGCTTCCAGCGCCGCCGTGCCGGCCGTGCTTCCCACGAACGTCTCCACCAGGAGGACGTGGCCGAAGCGGGTACGGCCGCCGGTGAGCGAGTAGGGGCGCACGCGGGCGGGCTTGCGTTCGCCGCGCACGGGAAGTTTCCTCGCCGTGCCGCTCATCGGGCGCTCCCCGTCCTCTCGGTCTCCAGGGACTTGCGCAGCTCGCTGCGGAGTTCGGGGGTCAGGACATGTCCGGCGCGGCCGACGAAGAGCGCCATGTGGTACGCCACCACGCTCATGTCGCACTCCGCGGAGCCGTGCACGCCGAGCAGCGAGCCGTCGCTGATCGACATCACGAACAGGCTGCCCTCGTCCATCGCGACCATCGTGTGCTTGACCCCGCCGAACTCCATGAGCTTGGCGGCGCCGAGGGTGAGGCTGCCGATGCCGGAGACGATGGTCGCGAGGTCGGCGGAGGAGCCGCGGGGGCCCTTCGCCGGGCGGGACTGACGGGACTGCGCGGTGTGGCCGGGGTCGGACGAGAGGAGCAGCAGACCGTCCGAGGAGACCACGGCGACAGACTGGATGCCGGGGACTTCCTCGACCAGGTTGGTCAGCAGCCAGTGCAGGTTGCGGGCCTCACTGCTCAGTCCGAAGGTACTGGGCGCGGTCAACTGCTTGCCTCCTCGACTGTGCCCCCCGTGGCTTCTTCGGTACGTTGTGCGATCTCTGCCTCTACGTCGCGGTAGCCGGCCTGCGCTCCCTGGCGGAAGCCGCCGAGCCTGCGGCGGAGGGCTTCCGCGTCGACGCTCGCGCTGCGCTGGCGGGGCGGGGCTGTGGGTGCGGTGATTCTGGGCGTGCGCTTGGGGAGGCCCTTGCTGGTGAGCCGGTCCTCCGTCTCGTCGGCCGCTCGGTCGTGGGTCGCCTCGGCTTCCCCTTCGGCGGGCGCGTTCCCACCCGCACCGTCCGTGCGGCTTTCGCCGTCGGACGCGAACGGCTCCAGCGGTGCGTCCCCGTCGCCGGCGGCCGCGGGCTCCGCCGCCAGCTCCGGCAGCAGCAGCGCCATCGTCGTCTCGGCGGGGGTCTCCGCCGGTATCGCCGGGCGGGCCGGTGGTGGCACCGCGCTCGCCTCCGGGGCCTGTGCCCCCGTGTGCGTCTCCGGCTCGTCGGGCTCCGGGGCGGCCTGTTCCGCCTGGGTCACGGCCTTCTCCGCCAGTACCACCAGCGGGTCCGGATCCTTCTTGCGGGCGTACAGGACGTTGGAGTTGGCCTCGGCGGCGGCGCCGGGGAGGGAGAAGGTCTGGGTCGTGTCCGAGCGCGTGACCGGGGGCGGGGTCGCCGCCGTGGCGGCCTCGGTGTGGAGGGAGTGGGGCAGGACGACGACCGCCGCCACCCCGCCCTGCTTCTGCTCGCGCAGCTGGACCCGGACGCCGTGGCGGTGGGCGAGGCGGGCCACGACGTACAGGCCGAGGCCGAGGCCGTCGGCGCCCTCCTGGTCGTACGGCGACTCGGGATCGAACTCGGCGAGCCGGGAGTTGAGGCGGTCGAGGCGGTCGCCCGCCATGCCGATGCCCTCGTCGTGGACGGACAGCATGACCTCGCCGGACTCCAGCAGCCAGCCGGAGACCTCGACGGGCAGGTCCGGCGGGGAGAACGAGGTGGCGTTCTCCATGAGTTCGGCGAGCAGGTGGGAGAGGTCGTCGGCGGCGAAGCCCGCCACGTGGGCGTGCGGGGGCAGTGCGGCGATGCGGACGCGCTCGTAGCGCTCGATCTCGCTGACCGCCGCGCGGACCACGTCGACCAGCGGGACCGGGCCGTGGTGCTGCTGGACGTGCTCGGTGCCCGCGAGGACCAGGAGGTTCTCGCTGTGGCGGCGCATGACCGTGGCGAAGTGGTCGAGCTTGAAGAGCGTGGCGAGACGGTCGGGATCCTGCTCGCGCTCCTCCAGGCCTTCGATGACCGCGAGTTGCCGTTCGACCAGGCCGAGGGTGCGCAGGGCGAGGTTGACGAAGGTGCCGCCGATGCTGGTGCGCAGCCGGTCCAGCTGGGCCGCGGACTCGGCGAGCTCGGCGCGCAGTCCCTCGCGGGCGTCGGCCATGCTCTGCCGCTGGCCGACCAGGTGCTTGCGGTCGGTCTCCAGGGTGGCCACGCGCTCGTGCAGGGCGACCGCGTGCGTGTGCAGGGCGTTGACCGAGCGGACGACCTGGGCGAACTCGTCGTTGCGGCCGGTGAAGGCGATCGGTTCCTGGGCCGCCGGGTCCTGGGCCCCGGCCAGGCGGGCCGAGCCGCGGCGCAGCACCGACAGCGGGCGGGTGAGGGTGCGGGCCATGGCGGTGGCGATGCCGACGGCGACCAGCATCAGGACGCCGAGGACGGCGACGCGGATCTCCAGGGCGGTGACGTCGTCGTCCCTGAGCTGCGCGAGGTCCTCCGCGCGGTGGACGTAGAGCGCCGACTCCGCGCCCCGCATGAGGTCGACGCGGGCGGACAGGGCCGCGTCCAGCTTCTTGGTGCTGGTGGTCAGGTCGCTGTCGCCGAGGGACGGCTGGTCGGTGAGGGCGGCCAGGTACTTCTCGGCGGAGTTGACCTCGGGCCCGGTGACCGTGGAGTCGTACGAGTCGACGGCGGTCTGGGGGGCGGTCTCGCGAAAGTCGGCGAGGGCCGCGTCGGCGCGTAGGCGGGCCTGCTGGGCGGCGGCGGCGAGCGCGTCGCGCTGTTTGCGGTCCGCCTCGGTCGAGGTGGTGGTCGTGGTGGCCAGACCGGTGGTGGGGTTGATCACCGTCTGCCGGGTGGACGGGATGTTCAGCGCGGCGAGCAGCAGGCCGCGGGCGGCCGCGGACTGCTGGACGGCGGTGTCCAGTTCGGCGAGGGAGTGGACGCCGGAGCCGGCCCGCGGGGGCAGTTGCTCGGCCAGGTCGTCGGCGAGCCGGTGCAGTTCGGCGATGGTGGCCGAGTAGGCCTGGTGGGTCTGCAGAGCGTTCGTCTTGCCGGTGAGGGCGGCGCGGCGGACGGCCGCGATGCCGTCGAGGTCGGCGCGCATCCCGGCCGGGGTGTCGGTGTCGGCGCGCAGGTCCTCGACCTGGCGGTCGACGCGGGCGCTGCGGTCCTCGGAGGGCGCCTTGGACTTGGGGCGGCCGGCCGCGACGTAGGAGGTGACCTCGTCGCGTTCGTCGGCGAGCGAGTGGGCGAGCGCGAGGGCGTCCTGGGTGCGCGCGGTCAGCGTCACCAGATCCTGGGAGTCGCTGACGTCCTGGGAGGCGGTGAGCAGCGACGGTGCGCCCGCTCCCGCGATGGCGGCCGCCACCACGGCCACGGCGACGATCAGCCGGGTCCGTACGTGGGTGGGGCGGCCGGTGCCCACGGGGGTCTGCTGGGCGGCCCCCTCGGGGGTCGTCTGCCTGCCTGTGCGCCGAGGCCGCTTCATCTGCACCGGTGCTCGCAATCCTGAACTCGTCTACCCAAGGGCCCGGGTGGCGTCCCGTGGGTCCTGTCTCAAACTGCCAGGCGTCGCGGGCCGGGCGGGAGTCTGACGGCAGGGCCCAGGTGGTGCGCACACCCCGTTCGTACGGTCCCCGACCCTCCCAGCGCCGGTGGGCAGTGGTCCCGCATCATCTGACCCGCCACCCGAAGGAGTGAACATCGGAGGAGAGTTGGCGGGCAAGTTCCACCGGCGTGTGCGGGGGGCCTGCACGGAGGGCCGGTTGGACGCGCGCCGCTGGCTTTGGCAGTATTCGCCGCCACGCCTTTCCGGAGTGCTCTATTTACCCCCAAACCAGGCGGCTGACCTGGGCGGCCGTGCCAATTCAGCGACGGTTGCCAGCCTTTGGCGAAGCCTGTGAAGGCCTCGTGCAGACTGGCCGGATGCGAACCGATCTCGTTTCGGAACCCGGCGACGCGAACCGACCCAACGAGGACTTCGCCGGTGTCGGACTACCCGCCTCCGGTCAGGGGGGTTGTGTGATCTTGCTGGACGGAGTGACACCGCCGCGGGACGGCACAGGCTGTCTGCATTCGGTCCCCTGGTTCACCGCGCGACTCGGCGGCGCGCTGACCGAACTGACCGTTTCACGGCGAGATCTGACGCTCCCGGAGGTGCTCTCGGGGGCGATCGGCAGGACCGCCGGGGCCCATGGGGACACCTGTGACCTTTCTCACCCGCGCACCCCCCAGGCCACGGTGGTCCTGACCCGCTGGTCCGCCGACGCCGTGGAGTACCTGGTCCTGTCCGACTCCGCGCTGCTGCTGCAGTCCCCCGACGGCACGGTCACCCCGGTCCTGGACGACCGGCTCGCCCGGCTGCCCCGCTCGGCCCTGGCCACCGACGCGCTGATCGACGCGCACCTGCGCAACAAGGAGGGCGGCTTCTTCACGGCCGCCGCCGATCCCTCGGTCGCCTCCCGCGCGGTCACCGGCACCGTGCCGCGCCACGAGGTCCGCGCCCTGGCCGCGCTGACGGACGGCGCGACCCGCTGGACGGAACGGTTCCACGCGGGCGACTGGGCGGCCCTGTTCGACCTCGTCGCCAAGGAGGGCGCCCGCTGCCTGGTCGACCGGGTGCGGGAGCTGGAGACCGCGGACCGGCAGGAGCGGGCGTTCCTCGGGCGCAGCAAGACGCACGACGACGCGACGGTGGTGTTCGTGGAGCTGTGAGGGAGCGGCCGGGCCCTGTCGTTCGGATCGGGCCGGCTGTGAGGTGCAGTGTCTTTCGGCCGACCCGAGCGGGGTCCGGTGCGTCCGCCTGCAGGGCGGAGGAGGGACTCGTCGCGATGGGGGTGCGCCCGTGCGGGCGGAGCCGAGCGTGGGGGGGCGAGTGACGACACCGCGGCAGACGCGCGTGCCGGACCCCTCGACGCCGTCGTGATCCGAACGACAGCGCCTAACGCTCCATCACGCCGTTCAGCTCGTGCAGCAGCCGGGCCAGTTCGGACACCTCCCGGCGGTCCCAGTGGGCGAGCTGGCGGACGTAGCGGGCGCGGCGGGCCTCGCGGACCGTGCCGACTCGCCCGCGGCCCTCGTCGGTCAGGGTCACGAGCCAGGCACGCCCGTCCGCGGGGTCCGGCTCACGGACGATGAGGCCGAGCTCCTCCAGGGCACGCAGCTGGCGGGACATGGTGGCCTTGCCGACGCCGATGTAGGCGGCGAGTTCGGTGGCGCGCTGGCCGCCGAGTTCGTCGAGTCGGATGAGCAGGCCGTACGCGGAGGACTCCAGGTCGGGATGGACCTCGCGGGCCATCTCACCCTGGTTGGCCCGGGCACGCCTGAGCAGCACCGTCAACTCGCGCTCCAGTGCCAGGAATTCCTGGTCTGCACCACTGGGCGTCACTTGGCCGGCGACGCGATGTGCGTCGCCGTTTCCGTCCTCGTGCACGTCAGTACCCCTGATCGGTTTCGCGGTCCTGAAAGTTTCTGTCGAACGCCGCCGTTGCCGCAGCTCCGTAAGTATTTCGCAGGCGTAGACCAACGGAAGCATCCGGAGGCCCTTCCCACGCCGTCATCTACGTGCGTAGCTTCTTTACCAGGCAATCAATGGCATGCCCACGCCAGAGAATCACGGTCATCCCACGGTCCCCCCACCCCACGCCTCGGAGACTCGTCATGCCCGAGCACAGACCCGCTTCCCTCAGCCCGCGTCCCCTCGCCGTCCTTCTGACGGCCCTGCTGGCGGCGCTCGCCCTCTCCCTCCCCCTCACCACCGCCCGCGCCGCGACCACCCCCGGCCGGGGTTCGGCGTACATGGGCATGGGAGTCCTCGCCCACGACGGACAGCACAGCACCCCCAGCACCGGTGACGCCACCCAGACCGAGGGCGTCGACGTCTCCGGCTACCAGGGCAACGTCGCCTGGAGCACGCTGTGGAACAGCGGCGTCCGCTGGGCCTACACGAAGGCCACGGAGGGCACGTACTACACGAACCCGTACTTCGCCCAGCAGTACAACGGCTCGTACAACGTCGGCATGATCCGCGGCGCGTACCACTTCGCGACCCCGGACACCACGAGCGGTGCCACCCAGGCCAACTACTTCGTGGACCACGGCGGCGGCTGGTCCAGGGACGGCAAGACGCTGCCCGGGGCCCTCGACATCGAGTGGAACCCGTACGGCGCCGCCTGCTACGGCAAGTCGGCCAGCGCGATGGTCAGCTGGATCGCCGACTTCCTGAACACCTACAAGGCGCGCACGGGCCGGGACGCCGTGATCTACACCGCGACCAGCTGGTGGACCCAGTGCACCGGCAACTACGGCGGCTTCGCCGTGAACAACCCCCTGTGGATCGCCCGCTACGCCTCGGACCCGGGCACGCTGCCGGCCGGCTGGTCGTACTACACGATGTGGCAGTACACCTCGTCGGGCCCGACGGTCGGCGACCACGACAAGTTCAACGGAGCGCTGGATCGCGTGCAGGCACTGGCCAACGGTTAGGCACGCCCCTCGCCGAGGCCCGGCCCACGGCTGGGCGCCCCCTCCGTCGGGCGTCCGGCACACGGCCGAAGGCCGCTGTCAGCCCAACGCCTGCGGCCCCGGACAAGCACAGCGACGAAGCCCCCGGACCCGGTGCGGGCGTCGGCCCACGGTGGGGCGACGCCCCCCGGCCGGGGGTAATACGGGGGTTGCCCCCGGACAAGCACAGCAACGGAGCCCTGGATCGCGTGCAGGCACCGGCCAACTGTGGGGCGACGCCATCCGGAAGTCACTCCCTGACATGCACGGCGACGGGCGGCCGACGGTTGGCGTCAGGTCGCTCGGCGAGCGGCGGTCGTCCTGATGGGCGGCCGCCGCTTTCGCTGCGTTGGTGCTCCGCGCCGGCCGGGATCATGCTGGTCAGGAGAGCCTGCCGAGCAAGGGCGAGATGAGCGGCGATGGAGCGACACTCGACGTACACGGCCACGGCCACCATCGATGAGCGGGGCATCCTGACCAGCTGGAGCGAGGGCGCCCAGCGGCTGCTCGGCTACGCACCCTCCGCGGTCGTCGGACGGCCCGCCGCCGCGCTGCTCGCCGCCGAGGCCGGGGCCGCCCGGCGGACCCTGGCCGGGCGCGACCGGTGGAACGGCACCGTGCCCCTGCGGCACCGGGACGGCAGCCGCCTGGAACAGGGTCTGCTCGCCCACCGCCGCACCTCGGCCACCGGGACCACCGACTGGCTCGTCGTGACCGCCGTGGGAGACCGTCCGCAGCCGCCTCGGGGCGAACCGCTGGAGGAGTGGACCTTCATCCAGTCGCCGTTCCCGCTGGCGATCTTCGACACCGAGCTGCGCCTGCTGCGCGCCAACCGCCGCCTGGAGCGCGCCCTCTCCCTGCCCGAGGCCGCGATGCGCGGCCTGCAGCTGAGCCACATCGCGCCCGGTACCGCGAGCGACGAGGCCGACCGCACGATGCGCCAGGTGATGGAGTCCGGCGAGCCGCGGGAGATGGAGACCGGAGTCGGCCCGGGCCTCGGCCCGCCCACCGTCCTCACCCCGCTCAAGGACGGGACCGGCAAGGTGTGCGCCGTCTGTCTCGCGGCGCACCGCCGCGCCCCGGACGCCGCCGTCCAGCAGGAGACACCGGGCGAGACGGGCTCGCGGACCGGTACGGCCTCCGACCTCCGGCACACCGCGCAGGAGCTCGCCGACGCCACGGTCCCCCGGCTCGCGGACTTCGTGGCCGTGGACCTGCTCGACTCCCCGCGGACCCCGGCCGAGGCCGAGCCCGCCGACCAGTCGGCGGCCCCGCTGGTCCTGCGCCGCGCCGCGGCACGAGCCGTCGACGGCGACGGGCCCGCGCGCGGCGCCCGGGTGGGCGAGGCGACCGCCTACGAGCCGGGCTCGCCCCCGGCGGACTGCCTGGCCTCCGGGCAGTCCGTCCTCTACGACACCTCGGACCCGGTGGTCTCCGGGTGGGCGGCCGTGGACCCGGCGGCCGCCTGGCTGCACGCGTACGGCGCCCACTCGCTGATGGTGGTGCCGGTGCGCGCCGAGGGCAGCACGCTCGGCGTGGCTCTCTTCGGCCGTCACCGGCGCCCCGAGCCGTTCGGTCCGGAGGACCTGCGGCTCGCCGAGGACCTCACGGCCAAGGCGGCCACCGGCCTGCACAGCACCCGCCGGTCCGGACGGGCGCGCACCACCACGATGTCGCTGCAGCGCAGCCTGCTCCCGCACACGCTGCCCAAGCAGGCGGCCATGGAGATCGCCACCCGCTATCTGCCCGCGGCCACCCGGGCCGGCGTGGGCGGCGACTGGTTCGACGTGATCCCGCTGTCCGGGGCGCGGGTCGCCCTCGTCGTCGGCGACGTCGTCGGCCACGGCATCCGCGCCTCCGCCACCATGGGCCGGCTGCGCACGGCCGTGCGCACCCTGGCCGACGTCGACCTGCCCGCCGACGAGCTGCTCACCCACCTCGACGACCTCGTCCTGCGCCTGGCGGCGGACGAGGGCAGCGCCGACCCGGCCGCCGAGACCGCCGGAGGCATCGGCACCACCTGCCTGTACGCGGTCTACGACCCGGTCTCCCGCCGCTGCACGCTCGCCCGGGCCGGGCATCCGCCGCCCGCCGTGGTCACCCCGGACGGCGCCGTCCGCTTCCTGGACGTGCCCGCAGGTCCGCCGCTGGGCCTCGGCGGCCTGCCCTTCGAGGCCTTCGAGACCGAGCTGCCCGAGGGCAGCCTGCTCGCCCTCTACACCGACGGACTGCTCGAGGCCCGCGACCACGACATCGACGAGGCGCTGGACAAGATGTTCGCCGCGCTGGTCCGCCCCGCGCCGACCCTGGACTCGATCTGCGACCGGGTGCTCACCGATCTGCTGAGCCACCGCCCGGAGGACGACATCGCCCTGCTCATCGCCCGCACCCGGGCGCTGCACTCCGACCGGGTCGCCGCCTGGCAGCTGGACAGCGAGCCCACGGTGGTGGCCAGAGCCCGCAGGCACACGGCCGACCAGCTCGGCGTGTGGGGGCTGGAGGACTCCGCCTTCACCACCGAGCTGATGGTGAGCGAACTGGTCACCAACGCCATCCGCTACGGCCGGCCGCCCATCCAGCTCCGGCTCATCCACCAGGACACGAAGCTGATCTGCGAGGTCTACGACTCCAGCGGCACCACCCCGCACATGCGGCGCGCCCGGATCTTCGACGAAGGGGGCCGGGGCCTGCTGCTGGTCGCCCAGCTCGCCGAACGCTGGGGCACCCGGCACGACCGGGTCGGCAAGACCGTGTGGGCGGAGCAGTCCGTCCCCGGGGCCTGAGAAGGCGCCCGCACAGGGCGATGCCCCGCCGGGAGACGGGGCATCGCTGGGATCGGTGGGCGCTCACTTGACGACCACGTCTCCGGAGTCGTCCTGGGCCGGCGCGTCGGGGTGGGAACCAGCGTCGGGCGCGGAGGGAGTGTCGGGGGCCGACGTGTCCGCGGGCGCGGGCTGGTCCGGGGCGGAGGAGTCGCCGTGCCCCGTGTCCTCCGTACCGCCCGTGGACGACGGGCTCGGCGTCGGCTCGGGGCAGGGGGCCTTCCCACCACCACCGCCGCCGCTCCCGTTGCGCCCGGAGCTGCCGTCCCGGCCGCCGCACTTGCCCCGGCCACCGCGCCCGCCCGCGCCACCGGTACCGCTCTGACCCGGCGCCGTACAGACCGGGGGGGTGCCCGTTCCGTCGCCACCGTTGCCACCGTTGCCGCCGTCGCCGCTTCGGCAGTAGTCGTCGTGGCCGTGGCGCCCCTCGCCGTCGTGCTTCCTGTGATCGCCCTTCTTCTTGTGGTCGCCCTTCTTGCCGTGGTCGTCGTGATGCCTGTCCTTCCCCGAACCGTGCGTCTGAACGTGACCCTGGACGGCCGGTGCCGCGAAGACCGCGCCCGCGGGGAGGACGAGGACACCGCCGAAGGTGAGGAGGACGGAGACGGCGGCCGCGGCGAGAGTGTTCCTGCGGGCGTTGTCGTTCATGGGAATTCTTTCCTTGCGGATAAACGGATCGGAGTCGGTTGCTCGGGATTTCAGGAGTTGCCGAGGAGCACGGGCCAGTCGCCCTTGAGATACGCCTGTTTCCAGACCTCGACCTTGTGCTTCGGGATGTCGTATTTCTCAGCGATCTGCGTCTCGGTCGCGCCGTTGTTGATCAGGACCAGGACGATCTTGACCCGGTCCGCCACGGTGAGCTTGCCCTTCGGCTTGTCCGGCAGGTCGCTGTACCGGTCGCACTCCCGCGTCGCGGGCTTGCCGGGCTCACCCGGCTGACCGCTCTCGCCATCACTGTCCCCTCCCCTGCCGCCGTCGCCGCCCCTGCCGCACTCCGAGGAGTCTGCGGTGGACTGAGTCGTGCGATGGGCGGTGGGCCGGTGGTCCGGCAGTGCGCGGGAGGCGCACGCGGCGGTCGCGGCGATGGCCACTGAGGCGGCTGTCAGGGCGATCGAGCGTCGCCAGAGTTTCCTGGTCACGGGGGTTCTCCTTGGTCTTGCGGGACGAAACGGCGGGGGTGGGGGTCCTACGGGCCTTCACCCCCGCCGTCGGGACCGTCAGGCGTTGCCGCCGGTCCGGTCAGGCGTTGCCGCCGTTGCCACCGTCGCCGCCGGTGTCCCCACCCGCGCCGCCGTTGCCACCGTTACCACCGGTGTCACCGCCGGTCCCGCCGTCACCGCCGTTACCACCGGTCTTGCCGCCGGTCCCGCCGTCACCGCCGTCACCGCCAGTCTTGCCGCCGGTCCCGCCGTCACCGCCCTTACCCCCGGTGTCACCACCGGTTCCGCCGGTTCCG
>NZ_JBWKFL010000006.1:36909-78003 GCF_056434305.1 Streptomyces sp. NPDC044061
CGCCGGTTCCGCCCTTGCCGCCGGTGTCGCCACCCGTGCCGCCCTTGCCGCCGTCACCACCGGTCTTGCCACCGGTCCCGCCGTCACCGCCCTTACCCCCGGTGTCACCACCGGTTCCGCCGGTTCCGCCCTTGCCGCCGGTGTCGCCACCCGTGCCGCCCTTGCCGCCGTCACCACCGGTCTTGCCACCGGTCCCGCCGTCACCGCCCTTACCGCCGGTCTTGCCGCCGGTTCCGCCGTCACCGCCCTTGCCGCCGGTGCCTTCGTGCCCCTTCTTGTGGTGGTCCTTGTTGTGGTGGTCCTTGTGGTGGTGGTCCTTGTGGTGCTCCTGCTTGTCATGGTGGGTGGTCACCATCGACACGGCCGCAGAGTCCGGCATCGTGCCCGCCGAGGCCGCAGTGGCCGGAAGGATGATTCCGCCGGCGACGACCACCGCCGAGGCGACGATCGTCGAGAGACGGAAACCGCGCTTGGTACGGATTTCCTCGTGGTTCTCGTTGTTGCGCTGCATTTGATTTCTCCTACTCGGTGTCCGGGGCCCTTTTCGCTTTCCGGTGTCTCCGGTGCGGCCCGTGCTTCAAGTAGGCGGGAATACCGGAACGCGGTCACGTTCCGAGGACTCGGGACTTGACGAGGAGAAAATCACCCGGTATTACGCGGGTCCCCCGAGAATCGGGGCGGCCCAGGCCGGCGGGTCGGGCACCGGGCCGACGACGGGGAGGGCGCCCGCCACCCGGACGTCCACCAGCGTCGGCGTACGGCCGCGGAGGCCGGAATCGGCGAGGGACTCGGCGAGGGCGGCACGCAGGGCCGCGACGAACTCCAGACAGGAGCCGTAACGGTCGTCCGGGGCCTTGGCCAGCGCCTTGCGCAGGACGTCGTCGGCGGCCTGCGGGATGCCGGGCCGTTCCTCGCTCAGCACCGGCGGCGGGTCGTACTGGTGCGCCCACAGCAGTTCGAGGTCGTCCTCCCGCCGGAAGGGCGGGGCGCCCGCGAGGGTCTCGTAGACGACACAGGCCAGACTGTAGAGGTCGGAACGGCCGTCCACGGGACGGCCCGCGACCCGCTCCGGCGCCACGTAGTCGAGGGTGCCGACGAACTCGCCCGCGGTGGTGAAGCCGGTGAGCGACAGGGACTTCTTCGCCAGCCCGAAGTCGGTGAGGTAGACGTGCTCGGGATGGTCGCTGTCGACGCCCTTGGCGACCAGCACGTTCCCGGGCTTGACGTCCCGGTGCACCAGGTCTCGCTCGTGGGCCGCGTCGAGCGCGGACGCCAGCTGGCCGGCGATGCGCAGCGCGGCCGGCAGGGGGAGCTGGCCGTCGCGGTCGAGTACGGCGCGCAGGTCCAGCCCGTGGACGTAGCACATCGCGATGTACAGGATCCCGTCGGTCTCGCCGGCCTCGAAGACGGGGACGATGTGGGGGTGGTCGATGGCGGCGGCGACCCGTGACTCCTGGTGGAAGCGGCGGCGGAAGGCGTCGTTTCGGGTGTATTCGGGCGCGAGCAGTTTGAGGGCGACCGTGCGGCCGAGACGCAGGTCCGTGGCGCAGTACACGACGGCCATGCCGCCGCGGCCCAGCTCGCGCTCCACCCGGTAGCCGGCGATCTCCGTCCCGATCGGGCCGGAGGGTTGCACCACCTGCCCACTCACGCCTGAATTCTATCGAGTTGATCCGTACCCGCGCTTGTCGGTGCGGCTGCCCGTTCGCGGCACGGCGAGGGCCCGGGCCTCCCTCAGGGGACCCGGGCCCTGCCTGTCCGGTGGCGTCCGTCACGCCGCCACCGGAACCTCCGGTGCCGCGCCGTTCGTGGCGGGCGCGAGCGCCAGCTCCAGGACCTGGCGGACGTCCGTCACGGCGTGGACGTCCAGCTTGTCCAGCACCTCGGCCGGGACGTCGTCCAGGTCGGGCTCGTTGCGCTTGGGGATGATCACGGTGGTCACCCCGGCGCGGTGGGCGGCGAGCAGCTTCTGCTTCACGCCGCCGATGGGCAGCACCCGGCCGGTCAGCGAGACCTCGCCGGTCATCGCCACGTCCGTGCGGACCAGCCGGCCGGAGAGCAGCGACGCGAGTGCCGTGGTCATCGTGATGCCCGCGCTCGGCCCGTCCTTCGGGACCGCGCCCGCCGGGAAGTGGATGTGCACGCCCCGGTCCTTCAGGTCGGCCACCGGCAGCTCCAGTTCGGCGCCGTGGCTGCGCAGGAAGCTCAGCGCGATCTGCGCCGACTCCTTCATCACGTCGCCCAGCTGACCGGTCAGGGTCAGGCCGGCCGCGCCCGTCTCCGGGTCGGCCAGGGACGCCTCGACGAAGAGGACGTCGCCACCGGCTCCGGTGACCGCGAGACCGGTCGCCACGCCCGGCACGGACGTACGGCGCTCGGCCGGGTCCTGGGCGGACTCGGGCACGTGGTGCGGGCGCCCGATCAGACCGCGCAGGTCCTCGTCACGGACGGTGAACGGCAGCTGCCGCTCGCCGAGTTCGTGCTGGGCCGCGACCTTGCGCAGCAGCCGCGCGATGGACCGCTCCAGGGTGCGCACGCCCGCCTCGCGGGTGTACTCGCCGGCGAGCTTGCGCAGCGCGCCCTCCTCGATCGTGACCTCGTCCGCGGCCAGCCCTGCCCGCTCCAGCTGGCGCGGGAGCAGGTGGTCACGGGCGATGACGACCTTCTCGTCCTCGGTGTAGCCGTCCAGGCGGACGATCTCCATACGGTCGGCGAGCGCCTCCGGGATGGCCTCCAGGACGTTGGCGGTGGCGAGGAAGACCACGTCGGACAGGTCCAGTTCGACCTCCAGGTAGTGGTCCCGGAAGGTGTGGTTCTGCGCCGGGTCCAACACCTCCAGCAGTGCCGCCGCAGGATCGCCGCGGAAGTCGGAGCCCACCTTGTCGATCTCGTCCAGCAGGACGACCGGGTTCATGGACCCGGCCTCCTTGATGGCGCGGACGACACGGCCGGGCAGCGCGCCGACGTACGTACGCCGGTGGCCGCGGATCTCCGCCTCGTCCCGGACGCCGCCGAGGGCGACCCGGACGAACTTCCGTCCCATGGCGTGCGCGACGGACTCACCGAGGCTGGTCTTGCCGACACCGGGCGGGCCGACGAGCGCGAGCACGGCACCGCCGCGCCGCCCGCCGATGACGCCCAGGCCGCGCTCACCGCGCCGCTTGCGCACCGCCAGGTACTCGGTGATGCGCTCCTTCACGTCCTCCAGGCCGGCGTGTTCGGCGTCCAGGATCGCCTTGGCTCCCTGGATGTCGTACGCGGAAGCGCTGTCGTCGGTCCGCTCGTTCCACGGCATCTCCAGGACCGTGTCCAGCCAGGTGCGGATCCAGGACCCCTCCGGCGACTGGTCGGAGGCGCGCTCCAGCTTGTCGACCTCCTTGAGGGCGGCCTCGCGGACCTTCTCCGGCAGATCGGCGGCCTCCACGCGGGCACGGTAGTCGTCGGACTCCTCGCCGTCCTCCTCGCCGTTCAGCTCGCGCAGCTCCTTGCGGACGGCTTCCAGCTGACGCCGCAGCAGGAACTCGCGCTGCTGCTTGTCGACGCCCTCCTGGACGTCCTTGGCGATGGTCTCGGCCACGTCCTGCTCGGCGAGGTGGTCGCGGAGCTGCTGCGCGGCGAGCCTGAGGCGGTCCACCGGGTCGGCGGTCTCGAGCAGTTCGACCTTCTGCTCGGTGGTGAGGAAGGGCGAGTACCCGGAGTTGTCGGCGAGCGCGGAGACGCCGTCGATGGCCTGGACGCGGTCCACGACCTGCCAGGCACCGCGCTTCTTCAGCCAGTTGGTGGCGAGCGCCTTGTACTCCTTGACGAGCTCCGCCACCTGACCGGGCAGCGGATCGGGCACGCTCTCGTCGATGCGCGCGCCCTCGACCCACAGCGCCGCACCCGGGCCGGTCGTACCGGCGCCGATCCGCACCCGGCCACGGCCGCGGATGAGGGCCCCCGGGTCGCCGTCGGCCAGCCGGCCGACCTGCTCGACCGTGCCCAGCACACCGGTCTTGGCGTACGTGCCGTCGATGCGCGGCACCAGCAGCACCCTGGGCTTCCCGGGCTCCGACCGGGCGGCGGCCTGTGCGGCCTCCACCGCGGCCCGCACCTCGGAGTCGCTCAGGTCCAGCGGAACCACCATCCCGGGCAGCACGACCTCGTCGTCGAGCGGCAGCACGGGCAACACGAGCGTGAACGCCGTGGACTCAGCAGCCATGATCTCCCCTTGGGCAGTCAACTTGAGCTATGCCGACTCAATGCTCATGAGCCCATGATTGTTCCCCCGGCGCTGTTCGCTCTCAGCGATCACCCGTGGCGGGTCCTGCCGCCCGCCGTCCCGCCCACCCCGGGAGCACGGGCATCAAGGAGCGGGCGGCTGCGCGGGAACCGTGGGCCTGTTGACACACCCGAGAGCACGGACCACCGCTCTGGCGGACCGCAAGAGGTACTTCTCGTGGTCGCGGGCCGACGTCCCGCTGGTGAGAGTGTCGGACAGCACGCCGGCCAGCGGCGTCCTCGCCTCCTGCCCCGGCCTGGTGCCCGGGATCCTGCACTTGACGTACACGCCGTACTGGGTGACCCCCTTGGCATCCTTCACCCGATGCAGTTTCACAGCGGCGTTCACCTGGGTCAGGATCCCTCCCTTCCCCTTGCCGTCCGGCCGGAAGTCGAAGGGAAGGGAAGAAGGCCCGAACCGTATCCGCAGCTCCTTGTTCCCGCCCGACGAGAACGCGGTTGCGGTGCACACGTCGGATGCCCAGTGATATCCGTCGGAATCCCCGGATTCCACCTGCTTGTAGTACTGCTCCTTCGCGCTCTTCAGGCTTTCCCCACCCCAGTCGACACGATCTTGGCCATCCGTGTGCGCATGCTGATCGAGCCAGGTGACGCCGGAGTCGCCCAAGACCTCTTCGCAGCCGCCGGACACCGAATCCGGTTGTTCTTTCCCCGCGGTGCAGGACGTGGCCGCCAGGGCCAGGGCGGCCAGGGCCAAGGAGGCGGCGGGAACTCTCTTCATCAAAATCCTCGGACATCCTTGGTGTCGCTGCGGGCGCGCCCCTTGTTGTAGGCGTCTTCCGCATCGTCCGACAGATCCCATATCTGGTCGTCGGACATTCCTTGTTGCTGTGCGTAGTTCAACAGAGGTGTCATGGCGTTGTGCTGGCCGGTTTCCCGGGCCTTGTCGATTCCCTGGAGCGCCTGGTCGGTGTTGTCGAACTCGTTCTCCTTGAGCCAGTCGACCGTCTGGTTCCCCATGTGCGTCTCCGCCGCTCCACCGACCGCCTCGAAGGCAAGAGGTACGGCGATCGCCGCGGCCGCACGGGTGGGGACCACCACCTCCGACGCCACCCCGACCGTGGTGCCGATCACGGCACCCGCGGCGAAGTCACGCCAGGCGCCCTGCTTCTCCAACTCCCGGTTGGCGGCTTCCTTCTGGTCGGCGAATTCATGGCCGATGCTCTCGAACCGGGCCTGGTCGAGCATCCCGTGCATCATGACGCTGTGCAGGGCCACCCGTTTCACATCGCCCGCGTCGCCGCCCTGGGCGGCCATCAGACTGGAGCCGTAGGTCTGCTGCGCCGCGGACACCGTGTTGTACGCGTCCTCGTCACCGGCGACGGCGCGGAGGAAGTTCGTGGTGCTGGTCGCCCCGAAATCGGCGAGATGATGTCTGTCCGCACCGAACCGGGCATCGCGCCCGTTCACCTCTCCGCTGCCGCCGAAGTCGGCGGCGGAGTAGTTCAGGCTGTCGATGTGGCCCGCCGCCATGTTGGCCAGGCTGTCGCTGATGCCGGGCTGCTTCTCGATCACATCCGCCGCGTTGTAGTTGTTCATGACGCGCGCCATCAGATCCGTCCGCTCCTCGCGCGCCTCGATCTGCGCCGCGGTCTTCAGCGGCGGAATGCCGGGATCCTTGTCGTCGTACGCGTATCCCAGCGTGGCGGACTCCAGAGCATGACCCAGGTTGTCGTACCCGACCGGCTTCCCGTCGTCGCCCACGGGCCACTGCCGGGCGCCTTTCTCATGGCCGGCGAGGTAGTCGAAGTTGTCGATCTTCTTGTCGCCCTCGCCGCTCGATCCCTCGAAGAAGTCGAGAGAGGCTTCCGGGTTGTGACCGAGAGCGTCCATGAAGCCGGCGACGGGGTCGTTGAGGTCGCCGGTGGGCGGGTACTCCAGGTTGGTGGTGTCGCGCCAGGCCACCTTCGGGTCGCCCGGGTACGTGCGCTCGTACTTCAGCATCGCGTCGCCGTAGTCGTGCAGGAAGCCCGAGTCGAACCGCCCCTTGTGCATCAGACTGCTCATGACCTGGAACCCGTTGGGGCCCATGGGCATGGACGGGTCGACCGGGAACGGCTTGCCGCCGGCGGCGATCACGTCCTTCTTCCACGCCTCCATCGCGGGGCTGTCGCCGTGGGAGGCGTTGGCGAGGGACATGCCGAGGTTGTCCTGGACATGCGCCAGCAACTCGGCCCTGTCGCCCTCCACCGCGCCTCCGGGCGGAGCGGCCAGGTCGCGCCAGAACTGGAGCGTGCCGTCCGCGCCCAAGCCGGTGGCGAACGTCTCGGTGAAGCCCGGGTTGTCCCGCTGGTTCTCCAGCATCTCGTCGAAGCGGGCCAGCTTCGCCTTGCTCCACTCCTTGACGTCGCCCTTGGCGATCTCCTTCTGCCAGTACGCGGCGTCCGCCTTGCCCTGCTCGCGGTCGGCTTCCTTGACGCCGTCCGGCCCGCGGTCGGTGAAGTCGTACTTGTTCTTCGTCAGACCGCGCAGGGCCCGCGCGACGACCCGGTCGGTCTCGGTCGCCTCCCACAGGATCCGGGTGATCCGGCTCCGGGCCGCGTCGAGTTCATCGTCCGTCGGATAGTGGATGTCCTTGCTGTTTCCGGCAGCCGCGCCGGGAGGGGCGGCGGAGGAAACCGCACCGTTGCCGCTGACGTAGATGTTCTGCTTCGCCAGGTCGTCGATGGCGGTACGCAGATGCTCCTTGTGCTTGGTGAAGTCCGCGTGCGCGTCGCGCAGCAGGCCCATGACGCTTTTCGCCTCGGCGGCGGCGTCCGCGAACTGCTGCGCCGTCTTGGTGACGAACTCACGGGACACCGTGGCGTTGGCGCCCTTCCAGTCCGCGGCGTTCGCCTTCTTCTCCAGGTCCGACGCGGCGAGGTCACCACCGCCGCCGGTGGCGAGCTTCTCCAGTCGGCCGGCCATGGTCTTCCAGTCGTCCACGGCGGTTTTGAGTGTGCCCAGACGCAGGTCGGTGAGCTCTTGCACGGTCAACTTGTCCGTCATGCGTGATATCAGTCCCCGTTATCCCCGTTGTTCCCGTTGTCCCCGTCGTTTCCGGTCGTGTCGATGCCGCCCGCCGTCGCCGCACCGGCCGTCGTACGGTGGCGGGCGAAGATCACCGGAAGTAGTCGTTGATGCGCGAGACGGTCATGAGGTCACCGGACGCGTTGCGCATGCCGGTCACGACGTGGTGCTCGTCCTGCGCGTGCTGGGCGCGCGTGAAGTCCAGGTGGTTGGAGATGTGGGCGCACGCCTCGTTCAGCGTCTGCAGCTGGGTGTTCCACGCGTCGTGCACCTCGAGCAGGGCGGAACCCATGTCCAGCCCGTCGTTGAAGAGGTCGTTGGACGCCGTGAACGTGCTCGGCCGCGCGAAGTCACCGTCCACCCGCACCTTCTCGTGCAGGTCGTATGCCAGGTTGCCGAGCCTGCCCAGCTGGTCGTCATGGACCACGAGGTCCGCGCTCCCGCCGCCGCCTCCCGCGGCCGGGACCTGATTCAGCTGCATCTGCGTCGATCGCTTCTGCACAGCCTCGGACTTGAGCTGCTCCCACTCTTCCCAGGCCATCCTGACGCCCCTCCCGTTTGCGATTACGATGGCTAAACCTTCTTTGCCTGCCCATTAAGCAGTCGAACATTCCTACCCATGCGGATCACATGACGGCAACCGTCCACCCCGATCCGGCACCGCGTCTTCACAGCCTCGGTCCAGCTCCTCCCACGGGAGGGCGGGACGGGCGGCTCGCACGCCGCGCCGCGGCCACGAGCCTGGCCGCCTCCGTCGCACGGGCGGTCAGAGGGAAGCTGCCGAGGCCTCCGGGACGTGACGCTCCGGCGCGTGCTGCCAGCGCCGGATCAGTGGCCAGCCGGCTATGCCGATCGTGAGGGCGATCAGATGGCCCCAGTTGGTCATCGGATCCTGGAAGGCGATCAGGTCGTCCAGGAGCGTGCCCGCGACCAGGGCGAGGAGCGGCCAGCGGAGCCAGGGGGTGAGGAGGCCGGTCAGGGCGCCGATGCTGGCCGCGACGCCGAAGCTGATGCCGTAGTCGAGGCGGTGCAGCGAGGTGGCCGGCAGATGGCCCACCAGCACGGCGAGGCCCACCGGGACCTCCGTGGCGAGGGTGGCGAGGACGTGCCCGGCCAGGAACACGCAGGCCGCCCGGACTCCGCCTATCCGCCGCTCCAGCGCGCCGAGCACAAGCACGAAGGCGGCCGCGTACGGCGACACGATCCCGCCCGCGATCCACAGCGCGCTCGCCAGCAGCACCAGGACCGGAGTCCGCATCAGGTGGGCGACGTCGGTGCTTGAGTTCTGATGGAGCGTGTGCACCAGCGCGGGGTCGGACCGGGCCGCCAGCAGTGAGGTGAGGGCGAGCAGGGCCGCGTAGGCGAACGTGAACGGCGTGCCCGTGGGAGTGGGCAGCAGGCGCCAGGGCCGGAGGCGAGGGCGGGCCGCGGCCGGGCGCGGGCCGGTGACCGGGGCCGTCGGCGCCGGCCGCTGCCGTGGGACCCCGTCGAGGAGACCGGCGACGTCCGGAACGGTCGCGGGCCCGTCGGGAAGGGGCGCGCCCAGGGGCGGGGACGCGGCCGTCGCGGGGCCGGTCACGGTCCGTTCCACGGTGAGGCGCTCCTTCCGTCGCGCCCCACCCTTCGTGCTCACGAGTCGGCTGTCTATGACCGACGCCACGCGAGAGCGGATTCACAGCAACCTCAGAGGGCTCGCGGGCGTCCGCCCCGGCCCGGCGCCCACCGAGCCCGTCCGCGCGTCGCACGAACGGGTACATCGTGTCCACGGCCCCCGCCCCGTCCCCTTCAATTCCCGTGAAGTCAACGCCCCGTTCGCGCAGGATGGGCGCATGACAGCCATGCACGACTCCCCCGTGGTCCTGGACCGTCGCGAAGGCCCGTACGGCGAGGTGGTGCTGCGCAGACAGGGCGAGCTGCTGCAGATCATCGCCAACGGCTGCTTCCTGATGGACACCTCCGACGGCCGCTCGGAGCGTCTGCTGGTCGACGCCGCCTACGAGGCGCTGGACGGCCGCCCGGCGCCGGACGTGCTGATCGGCGGGCTGGGTGTGGGATTCTCGCTCGCACATGCCGCGGCGAATCCCGGCTGGGGCCGGATCGACGTGGTCGAGCGCGAGCCCGCCGTCATCGCCTGGCACCGCAGCGGGGGACCGCTGTCCACGCTCTCCGCGGACGCTCTCGCCGATCCGCGCACCAAGATCGTCGAAGCCGACCTCGTGACCTACGTCAATGAGACATCGGACACGTTCGACGCCCTTTGTCTCGACATCGACAACGGCCCTGGCTGGACCGTCACCGAGGACAACGACGGCCTGTACGCCCCGGCCGGACTCGTCGCCTGTGCAAGGGTGTTGAAGCCTGGAGGGGTGCTGGCTGTATGGTCGGCCGAACCCTCTCCGGAATTTGAAGGAACCTTGTGGAATGCCGGGTTCCGTCAGGTGCGTACCGAAGAGGTGCCCGTTGCCCGGGGCGTTCCGGACGCTGTTCACCTCGCCGTCCGCCCTGGATAGCGACGGCGCGGTGTGTCCCCGTAATGTGCTGCCCTGACGCCGATCATTCAAGCGTCAATCGCAGTCATGGGATCACCCCACGGATTCCGGAAAGCAACAGGGGCGGGCGATGGAGCAGACACACACCTCCCAGACCGGCGCGGCGACGACCACCCCGGGCGCGCAGCGCCGGGTGCTGGTCGTCGAGGACGACCCCACGATCGTCGACGCCATCGCGGCCCGGCTCCGCGCCGAGGGATTCCTCGTGCAGACCGCGTCCGACGGTCCGGCGGCGGTCGACACGGCCGAGGCCTGGCAGCCCGATCTGCTGATCCTCGACATCATGCTGCCCGGCTTCGACGGCCTGGAGGTCTGCCGGCGCGTGCAGGCCCAGCGCCCGGTGCCGGTGCTGATGCTCACCGCGCGGGACGACGAGACCGACATGCTGGTCGGGCTCGGGGTCGGTGCCGACGACTACATGACCAAGCCGTTCTCGATGCGGGAGCTTGCCGCGCGGGTGCACGTCCTGCTGCGGCGGGTGGAGCGGGCCGCGGTGGCCGCCAGCACCCCGCGCAGCGGCATCCTGCGGCTCGGTGAGCTGGAGATCGACCACGCGCAGCGCCGCGTGCGGGTGAGGTCCGAGGACGTCCACCTCACGCCGACCGAGTTCGACCTGCTGGTGTGCCTGGCGAACACCCCGCGCGCGGTGCTCTCCCGGGAGCAGTTGCTGGCCGAGGTGTGGGACTGGGCGGACGCCTCCGGCACCCGGACGGTGGACAGCCACATCAAGGCACTGCGCCGGAAGATCGGCGCCGAGCGGATCCGCACGGTGCACGGTGTCGGGTACGCGCTGGAGACACCGACGCCATGAGCGGCGGGCGGGAGGCCGCACGGAGGAGCCCCGGGTCCTCGGCCGAGGAGCCCTGGGGCGGCGTACGCCCGTTCTCGATCAAGACCAAGCTGGGCGCTCTGGTCGTCATCTCGGTGCTGATCACCACCGGTCTGTCGATGATCGCGGTGCACACCAAGACGGAGCTGCGCTTCATCACGGTCTTCTCGATGATCGCCACACTGCTGATAACGCAGTTCGTGGCGCATTCACTCACCATGCCGCTGGACGAGATGAACACAGTGGCCCGCTCGATCTCGCAGGGCGACTACACGCGTCGGGTGAGCGAGAACCGCCGTGACGAGCTGGGCGACCTGGCCCAGACGATCAACGTCATGGCCGACGAGCTGGAGGCCCAGGACCGCCAGCGCAAGGAGCTGGTGGCGAACGTCTCGCACGAGCTGCGCACCCCCATCGCGGGCCTGCGCGCGGTGCTGGAGAACATCGTCGACGGGGTCACCGAGGCCGACCCGGAGACCATGCGGACGGCGCTGAAGCAGACCGAGCGTCTCGGCCGCCTCGTGGAGACCCTGCTGGACCTGTCCCGCCTCGACAACGGCGTCGTACCGCTGAAGATGCGCCGCTTCGAGGTGTGGCCGTACCTCTCGGGCGTACTGAAGGAGGCCAACATGGTCGCCTCCGCGCGCGCGGGCATCGCCTCCGGCTCCGGCAGCCACACGCGCACGGACGTGCACCTGCACCTGGACGTGTCCCCGCCGGAGCTGACCGCGCACGCGGACCCCGAGCGCATCCACCAGGTCGTCGCCAACCTGATCGACAACGCGGTCAAGCACAGCCCGGCGCACGGCCGGGTGACCGTGAAGGCGCGGCGCGGGCCGCAGCCGGAGTCGCTGGAGCTGGAGGTCCTGGACGAGGGACCCGGTATCCCCAGGTCGGAGTGGCGCCGCGTGTTCGAGCGCTTCAACCGTGGCGCGGTGAGCCGGCCGCACGGCCCGGGCAGCGACGGCGGTACGGGCCTCGGGCTGGCGATCGCCCGGTGGGCGGTGGATCTGCACGGCGGCCGGATCGGTGTGGCCGAATCCGACCGGGGGTGCCGGATCATCGTCACTCTCCCGGGACTGACTTCCACCCCAAGTTGACGTAAAGTCCGAACCGGAACCTCAAGATCCACAGACGTCCGCTCAGCCGGACACGTGTGATCAGGCACAGGCCCGCGCAGCTGGCGCCCCGGGCCCCGGGTCGGCACACCCTCGCACTCGCGCTCACATGCGGAGCCACGCTTGTTTCCCGCCATATCAAGCCCTGAAACAAGATTTTCGATGTGACTTACGCGACGATGAACGGGCCCGACCTGACCTTAGCGGTCTTGGAGGCGTAGCCTTGTTTCCCGCTGTCCATCACCTTGTGAAGCGGAAGAGGGCGGTTGCCGCCGTGTCGCCACAGTCCCCCAGTAACTCGAGCATCTCGACCGACGACCAAGCCGGGAAGAACCCCGCTGCTGCGTTCGGTCCCAACGAGTGGCTCGTCGACGAGATCTATCAGCAGTACCTCCAGGACCCGAATTCGGTAGACCGCGCCTGGTGGGACTTCTTCGCCGACTACAAGCCGGGGGCGCCTGCCGCCTCGGCTCCGGCGGGTACTGCGGCCGCGGGGGCCGCAGAGACCACCACCACGGCTCCCCCGGCCCAGCCCGCGGCTCCGGCCCAGGCCGCGCCGGCCCCTGTGGCCGCCCCGAAGCCCGCCGCGGCCCCGGCTCCGGCCCCCGCTCCCGCGGCGAAGGCCGCGGCCCCCGCCCCGGCCAAGCCGGCGACGCCCGCACAGGCGCCCGCTCAGCCGAAGGCCAAGGCCGCTCCCGCCGCCGGATCGCCCGAGGGCCCCGAGCTGATCACGCTGCGCGGCCCGGCCGCCGCGGTCGCGAAGAACATGAACGCCTCGCTGGAGCTGCCGACCGCCACCTCGGTCCGCGCGGTCCCGGTGAAGCTGCTGTTCGACAACCGGATCGTCATCAACAACCACCTGAAGCGCGCCCGGGGCGGGAAGATCTCCTTCACGCACCTGATCGGCTTCGCGATGGTGCAGGCCATCAAGGCCATGCCGTCGATGAACTGGTCGTTCGGCGAGAAGGACGGCAAGCCGACCCTCGTCAAGCCGGCGCACGTCAACCTCGGCCTGGCCATCGACCTGGTCAAGCCGAACGGCGACCGCCAGCTCGTCGTGGCCGCCATCAAGAAGGCCGAGACCCTGAACTTCTTCGAGTTCTGGCAGGCCTACGAGGACATCGTCCGCCGCGCCCGCGACGGCAAGCTGACGATGGACGACTTCACCGGCGTCACGGTCTCCCTGACCAACCCCGGCGGCCTCGGCACCGTCCACTCCGTGCCGCGTCTGATGCCCGGCCAGTCCGTGATCATGGGCGTCGGCTCCATGGACTACCCGGCGGAGTTCCAGGGCACCAGCCAGGACACCCTGAACAAGCTCGGCATCTCGAAGGTCATGACGCTCACGTCGACCTACGACCACCGGGTGATCCAGGGCGCCGCCTCCGGCGAGTTCCTGCGCCAGGTCTCGAACCTGCTGCTGGGCGAGACCGGCTTCTACGACGGCATCTTCGAGGCGCTGCGCATCCCCTACGAGCCGGTCCGCTGGCTCAAGGACATCGACGCCTCGCACGACGACGACGTCACCAAGGCCGCCCGGGTCTTCGAGCTGATCCACTCCTACCGGGTGCGCGGCCACGTCATGGCCGACACCGACCCGCTGGAGTACAAGCAGCGCAAGCACCCCGACCTGGACATCACCGAGCACGGGCTCACCCTGTGGGACCTGGAGCGCGACTTCGCGGTCGGCGGCTTCGCCGGCAAGTCGATGATGAAGCTGCGCGACATCCTCGGCGTGCTGCGCGACTCGTACTGCCGCACCACCGGCATCGAGTTCATGCACATCCAGGACCCCAAGCAGCGCAAGTGGATCCAGGACCGCGTGGAACGCCCGCACTCCAAGATGGAGCGCGAGGAGCAGCTGCGGATCCTGCGCCGGCTGAACGCGGCGGAAGCCTTCGAGACGTTCCTGCAGACGAAGTACGTCGGTCAGAAGCGCTTCTCGCTGGAGGGCGGCGAGTCCGTCATCCCGCTGCTCGACGCGGTGATCGACTCCGCTGCCGAGTCCCGCCTGGACGAGGTCGTCATCGGCATGGCCCACCGCGGCCGCCTGAACGTCCTCGCCAACATCGTCGGCAAGTCGTACGCGCAGATCTTCCGCGAGTTCGAGGGCAACCTCGACCCGAAGTCGATGCACGGCTCCGGCGACGTGAAGTACCACCTGGGCGCCCAGGGCACCTTCACCGGCCTGGACGGCGAGCAGATCACGGTCTCGCTGGCCGCCAACCCGTCCCACCTGGAGACGGTCGACCCGGTCATCGAGGGCATCGCCCGCGCCAAGCAGGACATCATCAACAAGGGCGGTACGGACTTCACCGTCCTGCCCGTCGCGCTGCACGGCGACGCGGCCTTCGCGGGCCAGGGCGTGGTGGCCGAGACCCTGAACATGTCGCAGCTGCGCGGCTACCGCACCGGCGGCACGGTCCACATCGTCATCAACAACCAGGTCGGCTTCACCGCGGCCCCCGAGTCCTCGCGTTCCTCCATGTACGCGACGGACGTGGCCCGCATGATCGAGGCCCCGATCTTCCACGTGAACGGCGACGACCCGGAGGCCGTGGTCCGCGTGGCGCGGCTCGCCTTCGAGTTCCGCCAGGCGTTCAACAAGGACGTGGTGATCGACCTCATCTGCTACCGCCGCCGCGGTCACAACGAGTCGGACAACCCGGCCTTCACCCAGCCGCTGATGTACGACCTGATCGACAAGAAGCGCTCGGTGCGCAAGCTCTACACCGAGTCCCTGATCGGTCGCGGCGACATCACTCTGGAAGAGGCCGAGCAGGCCCTGCAGGACTACCAGGGCCAGCTGGAGAAGGTCTTCACGGAGGTCCGCGAGGCCACCTCCCAGCCGGCCGAGGGCCCGGTGTCGGACCCCCAGGCGGACTTCCCGGTCGCCGTGAACACCGCGATCTCCGCGGAGGTCGTGAAGCGGATCGCCGAGTCCCAGGTCAACATCCCCGACTCCTTCCACGTCCACCCGCGTCTGCTGCCGCAGCTGCAGCGCCGGGCGGCGATGGTCGAGGACGGCACGATCGACTGGGGCATGGGCGAGACGCTGGCAGTCGGCTCGTTGCTGCTGGAGGGCACCCCGGTCCGGCTGTCCGGCCAGGACTCCCAGCGGGGCACCTTCGGCCAGCGCCACGCGGTCCTCATCGACCGCGAGACGGGTGAGGAGTTCACGCCGCTGATGTACCTCGCCGAGGAGCAGGCGCGGTACAACGTCTACAACTCCCTGCTGTCCGAGTACGCGGTCATGGGCTTCGAGTACGGCTACTCGCTGGCCCGCCCCGACGCGCTCGTCATGTGGGAGGCGCAGTTCGGCGACTTCGTCAACGGCGCGCAGACGGTGGTCGACGAGTACATCTCGGCGGCGGAGCAGAAGTGGGGCCAGACGTCCGGCGTCACCCTCCTGCTCCCGCACGGCTTCGAGGGCCAGGGCCCGGACCACTCCTCGGCCCGCGTCGAGCGCTTCCTGCAGCTCTGCGCCCAGAACAACATGACGGTCGCCATGCCGACCCTCCCGTCGAACTACTTCCACCTCCTGCGGTGGCAGGTGCACAACCCGCACCACAAGCCGCTGGTGGTCTTCACCCCGAAGTCGATGCTGCGCCTCAAGGCCGCCGCGTCGAAGACGGAGGAGTTCACGTCGGGTCAGTTCCGTCCCGTCATCGGCGACGCCACCGTTGACCCGGCCGCGGTCCGCAAGGTCGTCTTCGTGGCCGGCAAGCTGTACTACGACCTGGAGGCCGAGCGGGTCAAGCGCGGCCTCACGGACACGGCGATCATCCGCATCGAGCGCCTGTACCCGCTGCCGGGTGCCGAGCTCCAGGCGGAGGTCAACAAGTACCCGAACGCCGAGAAGTACCTGTGGGCGCAGGAGGAGCCGGCGAACCAGGGTGCCTGGCCGTTCATCGCGCTCAACCTGATCGACCACCTGGACCTGGCGGTCGGCGCGGACATCCCGGCCGGCGAGCGGCTGCGGCGCATCTCGCGTCCGCACGGCTCGTCCCCGGCGGTGGGCTCCGCCAAGCGCCACCAGGCCGAGCAGGAGCAGCTGGTGCGTGAGGTGTTCGAGGCGTAGGCCTCCGGCGGTTCGGCCGCTGTTCGCCAAGGGCCCGGTGCCGAGTTTCCGCTCGGTGCCGGGCCCTTCGCCTGGCCGCAGGGGTGGTTCTGTGCGTGCGCGGCTGCGGCGGTGTCGTGGTTGTTCGCGCCGTTCCCCGCGCCCCTTCGGGGGCGCATTCAGCCCAGGTAGGCCTCGAAGTCCCAGTAGGGGCGGTTGCGTTGGCGGGCCGAGATGGTGTGTGGGTGTTGGGCGCCGAGGGTGCGGGTGAGGCCGAGGAGGCCGTCCTCCTCCAGTTTTCCGGCCTCCTCCTGCTCGCGCGCCGCCCGCAGGTCGGCGGCGAGCGCCACCTGGCAGGACAGGGTGAGCGGGTGCTGGTCGCCCAGGGTGTGCCGGGTCCTGCGCAGCGTGTCCCGGCTCAGTTCGACGGCGTCGGTGATCCGGCCGTTGATGTTCCGCGCGCTGGCCGCGTTGAGCGCGCAGCCGAGCACCCAGGGGTGGTCGGCGCCCAGCGTGGCGTTGAGCCCGGCCAGCGCCGACTCGAACATCGCCATCGCCTCGGCGCGTTCGCCGGCGGCCTGCATCACGAGACCGGTGTTGGAGAGCATGCCGGTGGCCACCGGGTGGGCGGGGCCGAGCAGGGAGCGGTAGCCGGCCTCGGCCTCGTCGATGAGGTCCCGGGCCTGGCTGAGGTCGCCGTGCTCCCTCAGGAAGTTGCCGTAGTTGGTGATGAAGGACAGGGTGCGGTAGTGCTCGCGGCCGTGCAGCTGCTCCAGCTGTTCCAGCAGGGTGGCCATCGACGGCCCCACCTCCTGCGCCTGGCTGCCCTCCCGGCGCCGGCACATGGCCAGCTGGGCGCGGGCCTCCAGGGTCTGCGGATGCTGCGGGCCGAGCACCTGCACATGGAGCCGGACGACGGGCTCCTGCCGGACCAGCGCGTCGCGGTAGCGGCCCAGCAGGCGCAGGCCGTGGGTCACGGCGTTGCCCGAGTTCAGGGTGGTGATGTGCCGGGCGCGCAGGACGCTCTCGCGCCGGGAGAGCGTCTCCAGGTCGAGTTCGTACGCCTCCGCGTAGCGGCCGAGCAGGCGCAGGCCGACTCCCAGGTTGTGCCGGGCCACCAGGGTGGGGGGCTCGTCCGCGCCGAGGAGCCGCTCGTTGCCGTCGAGGACCTCCCGCTGGAGGTCGTAGGCCTCCCGGTAGCGGCCCAGGTGGCGCAGGCTGGCCGCCATGGCGCTCCTGGTGACCAGTTCGCCGAGCGTGTTGGGGCGTCCGGCCGCCCGGAGTTTCTCCAGGACGGCGTGGTCCAGGTCGTAGGCGTCCCGGAATCTGCCGCTGGCCCGGAGCATGTTGCCCTGCTGGGTGGTCAGGTCCAGCATCGGCTGGGCCAGCGGTTCCATGAACTGCGACCAGGCGTCACGGATCTTGCGGACCAGTTCCAGACCGCTGTTGTACTCGCCGCTGCGCACGCAGTACCGCAGGCAGTTCAGGAGCAGCTCCTGCACCCGGGGCTGGTTGCTGTCGAGCGCACCGGAGGGTTCGAGGTGCGGCAGCAGCTCGGCGTAGCGGGGCCACGTCCGGCTGTCCGCCGGGTTGCCGGGATCGGCCTCGGCCAGCAGGGTGCGCACCGCCCGGCGGTGCCGGATCCGGCTGTCCTCGCTGGTCAGCTTGGAGACGATGTCGTGGACGAGCCGGTGCATGTGCACCGACTCCTGGTGCGGGCCCATCTCGGCGCCGGCCGGGCCGCGGGTCTCCCGGGTGAGCACCGAGTAGTTGACCAGGGTGTCCAGCGCCCGGGTCCAGGCCGGCAGGTCGGTGGCCATCCAGCGCAGTTCCTCGGGCAGTTCGGCGCGCGGGTAGGCCCGGATGAGGCCGAGCGGGATCCGCCCGGGCGCGAACGAGGTGCACAGGCTGAGCACGTCGATGGCCTGCGGCTGGGCGCGGCGCAGCCGGTTGAGCAGTATCGACCAGGAGGTCATCGAGGACTGCGGGAAGCCCTCGCCGGTGGCCGGTTCGTCGACGGTGGACAGCCGCCGTTCGCGCACCATGCGCAGGTACTCGGGCACCTCCATGCCGGACTCGCCGAGCCAGGAGGCGGCCTGCACCAGGGGCAGCGGTACGTCACCGAACTCGCCGGCGACCTCGTCGGCCTCCGTGGCGGTGATGTGCGGGGCGCGGCGCATCAGGTAGGCGGTCGACTCGGCGCGCAGGAAGGTGGGCACCTCCACCACTTCGGTGTGCTCGCTCCAGGCGCGGTTGCGGGAGGTGACGAGCACGTGCCCGGTGCCCTGCGGAAGCAGGGCGTTGACCCCTTCGGTGTCGTCCCAGCCGTCGAAGACCAGCAGCCAGTTGCCGTACGGCTCGCCGCGCCGCAGGGCGTCCCGCACGGCGCGGATGCGTTCGCCGGGCTCACCGCCGATGCGCAGGCCGAGTTCCACCGCGAGTTCGCCGAGGCGGTCGCGCTGGATGTTGCGGTCGTCCGAGTTGACCCACCACACCAGGTCGTAGTCGGTGCTGAAGCGGTGCGCGTACTCGGCGGCCAGCTGGGTCTTGCCGATGCCGGACATGCCGAGCAGGGTGCAGGAGGAGGCTCCCTGCTCGGCGTCGGCGAGGCGCTGGTGGATGTCGTTGAGCAGGTCGTCCCGCCCGGTGAAGCGCGGGTTGCGGCGCGGGACCTCGCCCCAGATGTCGCAGCGGTTGTCGGGGTAGCGCACCCGGCCGGGCAGTGCCCTGGGGACCCGCCGGCGCTCCAGGGCGAGCCGGCCGAGCAGCCGCTCCTCGGCGGCCTCCTCGCTCAGCCCCCACAGGCTGGCGGGCTCGAGCACCGCCGTGGCCGGCAGCAGCGGCCGGTTGGTCAGGTTGACGGCGGCGAAGCGTTCGGCATGGGCGGCGACGAAGCCGCGCAGGGCGTCGTTCCACTCGCCCGCGGGCCGGGGCCCCAGTTCGAAGAACCAGTCGTTGAGCACGAGCAGGATGCGTCCGCTGGACAGCAGCAGATCGCCGAGGGAGTCCTCCAGGGGAACCTCGCGCGGCGGGTCCCAGCGCTGCAGGGTGGTCCGGTGGCCCTGGCGTTCCAGGCAGTGCGCGATCCATGCCGCCCAGGAACGGTGGTACCCCGGGAAGACCACCAGGAAGTGCTCCGGTGCCCCCGGGCCGTCTCCGCCCGACCGCCGCTGTTCCGCCATGACCGCTCCCTGTTCCCGCCGCCGTCCCGGGCTGGGCGACCGCATGCATAACGTAACGCAACCGACCCCGTACCCGGCGTCATACCGGATGCCGGGTCAGTGCGCCGAGCCGGGCCAGGTGCCGGTCCATGCCCCGGACGAACTCCCTTCCGGCAAAGGTCAGTTCACTTGATTCACGCAGTATCGACAAGGCCTCGGCGACCTCGTCCCGGTGGGCCTCGAACCGGCTTCGGGCGTGCCGCCGCCAGTGCCCGGGTACGGCCGGTCCGGCCCGGGCCCGCCACCACAGGTCCAGCAGCGCCAGATGCGCGTACGCGCCCTGGAGCACCCCGGACACCGGCCGCGGGTCGGGACGCCAGCCCACCCGGTGCAGGCTGTCCCCGCCCGGCCGCAGGAGGGGTACGGCCTCCCCCAGTGCGGCCAGCTTGGTGTGGTGCGTCTCGTGCACCAGGAGGTCGGCGAGTCCCGCCGCGTCGTGGGGCCGCTCGGCGAGGACCGCGCCCGGGGCGGCACGGCGTGTCGCGCTGATCGGGGGGCCGCCGGTGCGGCCGGGGTGGTCCAGCGGGATCACGGCGCGCACCGTCGCCCCGGTCTCGGCGGCCCGCTCCGGGTGGGCGGCCGCGATCAGCAGGTGCGCCTCGCGCCAGAGCCGGCTCCAGTGGTGGTGGTCGACGCGGGACCGCTCGGCGGCGCGCAGCGCGCCGGGGCCGATGCCGCCGGGCGGCACCCGGTAGGGGTCCAGGTCGTCGAGGACCGCGCCGCCCGCCAGCGGCACCAGCGCCGCCCAGGCGGGGTCGGCGGACGGCGGACGGCCGCCCGGCATGACCGCCTCGCCCGCGTCCGGGCGGTCGGTGACGTGCGCGGCCATGGTGCGGGCGGTGAGCCGGAGCCGCCCGGAGGGACAGCTCAGAGTGCCGAGGCCGGGCAGGTGCAGTGTGCCGGAGGGCTCGGTGCGGGTCCCGGCGAACGGGCGGCCGGCCCGGACCGCCGCCACGACGGCCAGTCCGCCGAGGTGTGCCAGGTGCTGTTCGAAGGGCGGGCCGGGCGGTGCCGCCAGTACCTCGGTCAGCCACGCACCGGTCATGGGGTAGTCGACCACCTCGCGGACGGCCTCGGCGTCCGTCCGTTCGGCCTCCTCCAGCAGGGCCCAGTCCCGCTCGAAGCGCGCGCACGCTTCGGAGGGCAGCTCGCCGCGCTGTCGCTCGTAGCGCAGGAGGAGGGCCTTCAGCATCAGCAGCCGCCGGGCGTGCAGCACGGCACGCAGTGCCGCCGTGCCGTCGGCGGACGGGCGGGTGCCGGCGAGATCCGTCAGGATCCCGGGCAGGGGGGCCGAGGTCATCCCTGGCGTTCCTCGCCCGCGCGTGGCCCGGCGCAGGCGGCCGAAAACGAACGCCCGGCAGGCGGCCCGGCCGCGTTGTCGGGATCGCTGCCGGAGTACCAGACCTCCCGGAGGCGACGTGCGGACATCAGCACCCGGAGGGCGGCCACGACGAGCTGCCGGTCGTCCGCGGTGCGCAAGGTCCGCAGGTCGACGTCGGTGAGGTCGGGCGGGATCAGGCCCCCTCCGATGTCCCGGCCGAGGCCGGCCGCCCGTGTCCTCTGCTCCCCCACCTCGGCTCCTCCCTGCCCCACGCCCGCCCCGCACGGCCGTGACGGCTGCCCAGTTCTTCCCGACAGGCCGGAAGCAGAAACCCGACCGGGATCAACTCCGGTCAAGGTCGGTCGAGTTGTTCCACTCCTGAGTCCAAGGCCACCACGGCGGGGCCACTTCGCGCCACCGTTCCTCCGGCATCCGCCGGCCCTCGTCCGCGGCCGGCTCCTCCTGCGCCCTGCGGGCCAGCTCGACATCCGCCCAGTCCACCTGCCGCAGCGCCCCGACGAGCCGCTGCCACTGCTCGCGGGCCGCCCGGTACGCACCCCTGGCCGCCCCGGGCCGCCCCATCAGGGCGAGCACCGTCCCGCTGCCGTGCCGGGCCCGTGCGGCCGTCACCGAACCGGGGTCGGCCCCGTGTGCCGCCTCCGCCTCCCGCTCGGCGTTCTCGTACGCCTGCAGCGCGTCCACCAGCACCGGCGCACCGGCGTGGAACCAGCCCTCCAGCCGCACCCGCCCCAGCTGCAGCCACACCTCGGCCCGTACGGCCGCGTCGGCGGCCGCGCGCAGCGCCTGGCCGAGCAGGTGCCGGCTCTCGAACAGGTCGGGCAGGAAGCCGAGGTGCCGGAACCGCTGGGCGAGCGCGCTGCCGACCAGCCCTTGGAGCCGTCCGCGCTGCGCGGACCGGGCGGGCAGCGACTTCAGCGCCTCGCGCAGCACGTACTCGGCCCGGTCCACGATTTCCGCGCCGTCACGCGCGGAGGCGCGCCTGAGCAGCGACTCGCCCCAGGCGGTGAGGAGCCGGCAGCGCAGGGCGCCGTCGGCGGGCGCGAGCAGGGCGGCCCGCTCGTACGCCTCGTCGGCCTCCCGGGTCTCGCCCGCCGCGTCGTGGAAGGCGGCCAGCGCGGCCAGGCAGGGCAGCAGCAGACCGGGGTCGTCCCCGGCGGCCTGCCGGGCCCGCAGCAGCACCTGGCGCGTGGCGCCGTCCTCGGAGCCGGACTCCCGCAGCGCCCGCGCCAGATCGAGCAGCGCGGGCCCGCGTACGGCGTCGGCGGCCCGCTCGGTGTCCAGGAGCGCGCAGGCTTCCCGCAGTTCGCCGACGGCCGCGCCGGGGTGCCGCAGATCGAGCAGGATCCGCCCGCGCAGCAGGAGCCGGGAGCGGTGCGTGGTGACGGCCCACAGGGTGTCGTCCGGCGCCGCGGGGGCGCCGTTCCCGGTCTGCGGGGACACGGCTTCCGGGACCGGCCTGGACGTCTCCTGCGCCGAGCCGGTGCGGGCGGCGCTCCCGGAGCCCTCCGGCTCGGCTGCCCGGGCGGCGGGTTCCCCGCGCCCGCGCTCCCGGGCGTCGCCGGGCTCGCCGGCGTCGTACCGGTCGTCCCGGTCGTCCCGGTGGTGGGAGCGGGACCAGTCCCGTGCCCGCTCGGTCAGCACGGGCCAGGGGGGCAGGCCGGGGTCGAGGACGCCCAGGGCCTGCGTGAGCTGGTCGCTCTCCGCCGTCAGCTGCCACAACTCACGTCGGCAGGAGGCCAGTTCGAGGGCCGCCTCAGCGCGTTCCCGGCTGTCGGCGGGGGCCGCCGTGTGGGCCGCGGTGAGTTCGGTCGCGGCCTCGCGCAGCAGCTCGGCACGTCTGCCCGTCGTACGCGCGGCCGCCGTGCCGGCCTCGGCGCGCAGCACCCGGCCGAGGACCAGGTGAGGCCGTGGGCCGGTGCCGGGGACGGTCCCGGTGCCGGGCGCGGCCGCCGCGAGGGCCTGTTCCCGGGCGCGGCGCAGCACCTCCGGGTCGGCCAGGTGGTGCCATTGGTCGAGCAGGCGCTCGGCCTCGGTCAGCGGGTCGGGCGTGACGAGGTCCGGGAGGTAGAAGCGCAGGACACGGGCCGGGATACGGGCGAACAGCTCGGCCTCGACGCTCCCGCCCTCCGGCGGGCCGGCGTCCCCGGGCAGGGGCCCGGCGCCGGCCGCCGGGCCGTGGTCGGCGAGCCGGGCCGCGGCGAGAGCGGCGAAGTTGCGGGTGCCCCTGCCGAAGTGCCGTTCCACGTAGGCCGAGCAGTGTTTGAGCACGAGCCCGGCCGTGTCCTGGTCGAGGGAGGACAGCAGCAGGTCCTGCACCCGGCCCGAGTAGGCGAAGCACGGCTGGTCCTCCGTGCCGGGGAGCTGCCTGAGCAGCCCGCCGAGCAGGACCTCGGCCAGTTCCATGGGGCCGGTGTCGGGCAGCATCGCCCGCTGGACCAGTTGCATCACGGGCAGCGTGAGGGGCGCCGCGGCGAGGTAGACGGCGAGGCGCAGGGCGCCGGGTGAGGCTCCGGCGCGGAAGGCGCGCAGCAGGTCGTCGTCGCTGCGCGGTGCCGGCGCCGGGGCCGCGGGGGCGGGCGCCGGGGCCGTACCGGGGGCGGTGAGGGCCGCCCAGGCGCGTTCGCTGGTGGGTCCGGCGCCGCCGAGCAGCCGGGCGAAGGCCTCGAAGGCCTCCGGGGTGGGCTGCAGCACCGGAACGGGCCGGGCTCCGGGCGCCGGTTCCTCCCAGGGCTCGTCGTCGGGCAGGAAACCGAGCCGGCCGCCCACCTCGGCCGGGCGCAGCAGCAGGCCGGGCTCGGCGGGCAGGGCGGTACGGCCCCACAGGCGGGGCGGCAGCGGCTGGACGACGGCCAGGGGGGCGGTGCGCGGCCACTGGTGCAGCAGGCGCTGGGCGCTGCCGTTCTGCCACAGCGGGCCGACGCAGTCGCTGATGACGAAGGTGACCCTGCGGCCGGTGGGGTCGTGGAGTTCGTCGGCCGGGCGCAGCCGGGTGTGCCGGCCGGGGCCGGCGGTCGTACCGATCAGGGGCGCGCCGGAGTCGTCGGCGTAGAGGTGGTGGACGCGGACGGACGCGAACGCGCCGGACTGCTGGCAGGCCTGGCGCAGTTCCTCGACCAGTTGCCCCCACACGGCCATGGCGGGCCCGGTGTCCATGAGCAGCTGGACGTCGCAGCGCCGGCGGCGGCCGGGCCGGGTGACCGGGAGCAGGATGCCGCTGGCGGCGGCCCGGTCGGCGGTGGCCTCCTCGTCGATCGGCTGGTCCTCGGAGCGGACCGGGGCGACCCGGTAGCGGCCGAGCGCGCGCAGCGCCTTCTCCAGGCCGAGCAGTCCCGGCAGGGCAGCGGCGGCGGGTGCGCGGACCGGGAAGGCGGCCGGGGCCGCGGAGTCGGCCGGTGGGCGCATCGTGGGGCCGGGTGTGAGCAGCGGTACCGGAGCGGCGGGGACGTCCGTCCGGGGCCGGAGCGGGTTGAGGACTGGCGATGCGGTGGAGGCGGCTCCTGTCGCCTGCGAGCCGCCGTCGAGCGGGTCGGCGGGAGGGGTGCCGGGCGGTCCGGGCGCGTCGCGCGGCGGGGCGGCGCCGAGCCGCCGGGCCAGCCACACCGCGTCCGCCACGTCCTCGGCGGTGAGGTCGAGCCCGCCCTGGCGCAGCTTGCCGATCAGCTCGTCCAGGCGCATCCCGGGCATCCGTCCCTCACCTCGTACGGTCGAGCGGCTGCATGAGCATCTCGGCGATCCGCTCCCGGGTGAGGCTCTGCGCGCGCGGGTCGTGCCGGGTGAGGAAGAGGGCGTTGAGGAGCTGGTCGGCGGCGAGCACCTCGCCGGGTTCGCGCTCCAGGAACCTGCGGATGAGATCCGCGCCGGCGGCCACGCCGTCGGCGCCGAGGTGCGCCTCGACCATGGCGGTCAGCTGCTCCTCGCCGGGCGGGTCCAGCTCCAGCTGGACGCAGCGCCTGAGCAGCGGTGCGGGGAAGTCGCGTTCGCCGTTGGAGGTCAGGACGATCACCGGGAAGGCGGTGCAGGCGATCCGTCCGCCGTGCACGGCGACCCGGTCGCCGTCGTGGGTGAGCACCTCGACGACGGGTTCGCGGTCGGCCAGCCGCTCCAGCTCGGGGATCGAGAACTCGCCCTCCTCCAGCGTGTTGAGCAGGTCGTTGGGCAGATCGAGGTCGCTCTTGTCGAGTTCGTCGATGAGCAGCACGCGGGGCTGCGGGGAGGGCAGCAGCGCGGTGCCGAGCGGGCCGAGCCGGATGTACGACCCGATGCCGGGGGCGGCCGTCGTGCCCTCGCCGCCGCGGGCACGCTCCAGCTGGACGTCCTGGAGGCGGCCTATCGCGTCGTACCGGTACAGGCCGTCCTGGAGGGCGGTACGGCTGACGATGGGCCAGCGCAGCACCTTGCCCAGGCCGAGTTCATGGGCGAGGGCGTAGGCCAGGGTCGACTTGCCCGTGCCCGGGTTGCCGGTCACCAGCAGGGGCCGGCGCAGATAGAGGGCCGCGTTGACGGCGTCGACCTCGGCCGGGCGGGGCGCGTAGTTCTCGACCATGCGGCGGCGGACGCCGAGCCGGCGGGCGCTGCTGGGGTCCTCCGGGCCGTCCTCCGTGTCCTCCCGGAAGGCCGCGAAGTCGCGCCAGGGCGGCGGCGCCGGCAACCGCCGCATGCCGTCGTGCGGCTGGCCCACTCCGCGGTAGATCCGCCAGTCGTTCACCTTGGGCTCCTCCCGGCTCTGGTGATCATGCAGCGGACCCGGCCGTCCGACGTACGAGGCTACCGTCAGGCGGCCGTGTCTGCCGAGGTTCGCGGCGTCCGGCGTTCACTTCCGGCCCGCCGAACGGCCTTGCGGGGCAAGCGGGTTGACGGGGCGTCCGGCGGGCGGACCGGACGGGTCAGCCACCGGGCGCGGCGAGCGGCGGCGGTCGCATCGTCTCGGTTGCGTACGGCGGCCGGTCCGGCGGGTCGAACAGCACCGCGAGCTTCCCGCGCAGGCCCCGGTCCCGTGCCGACTCCGGGTCGTACAGACGGATGCGCAGGTCACGCACCGGCCCGTGCAGTCCTTCGGCCCGCCGGGCCGTTCCCAGCAGGTGGGCGGCCTGCTGGTGGAAGTCCTTGCACTCGTCGTGGTCGTGCCGGTCCCGGCGCCACAGCACCACCGAGTGGCCGGCCATGAGCGCGTCCTTCATCGCCGCCTGCCCCTCCCCGCTGCCCACCGGCCCGCAGTAGACCGGAACACAGGAGTCGTCCATGGCCGTGAGGGCGCCGTAGTACGGGTACCTGCCCACCGCGCGTGCCGCGGCGGGGTGGCCGTCGGCCGGGGGGCGGCCGTGCAGCGGCTCGTGCGCGAGGGGGCCGCGCAGCGCGCCGCGCCAGCGCCTGCGCCACTCGGGGGTGGGCGGCCGGCCGTTGCGCCGCACGTCCCGGATGACGACGGTTCGGCGCATCCCGAGCGGCATGGAGCGCTCGTCCACGAAGTCGTCGTCGTCCTCTTCGTCGCCCTCGTCGCCCTCGTCGCCCTCGTCGCCCTCGTCGCCCTCCCAGCCGTCGCCCCGCGGGGCTTCCGGCCGGACGGAGGCGCCGGGCAGCAGCTGCCACTCGTCCACCGGCAGGTCGAACAGCTTGCGGGGCAGGAACACCTCGATCGCGGCCAGATGCTCCCCGTGGTCGCCCTGGCTCAGCGCCCGGGCCAGCGGTTCGCGCAGCACCGCGGCGAGTTCCTCCACGCGCACGCCCCGGTCGTCGGCGTCGACCGGGGTCACGTCCAGGCCGTCGTAGATCAGCTGCACGCTCCACGGGTAGCGCCCGTCGTACATGGGCGCGCCGACCTTGACCAGCACGTCGGTGCGGGCGCCGGGCGGCGGTGCGGGGGACGGGGCGGCCGGCGGGCCACCGGGGCGGGCGCCGTCGCCTCCCCGGACGTCGACGCCCTCCAGCAGCGCCCGGACCGCGTCGCCCACCGCCCAGTTCCGGTGGCCGTCGGCCTGTCCGGCGAGCCAGCCGGTGAACGCGCTCAGCCGCGCGGGATCCACCTCCCCGGGGTGCTCCCGTACGACGCTGCGGACCGCCTTGGCCGCGTACAGCAGGACCGCCTCGAGGTCGACCAGCGTGCCACCACCGCCCGGTTCCAGCGTGCGCAGCCCGTACAGCAGCCCGGCGCCCTCGCGCCAGGTGCGCACGTTCTGCAGCACGAGCGAGCGCAGCCGTGCGCCGCGCACCTGCTCCTTGACCTCCTCCACGAGGTGCACGATCTCGCCCGCCGCGGCGGGCGGCGGCAGCTCGGCGAGGTGGCCGTAGAGCCGGACGCGGAGGTCGGCGGTGATCCCGGAGGCGGCAGCGGCGAGAGCGGGCAGCCCGGCCTGGAGCGTGGTCCAGTTCGCGTACGGCGACGGGTCGTCGAGGAGGCGGAGGTGGTGCAGGTCGTGCGCGCGCAGGACCTCGCGCAGGACGTCCGCCCCGTCGCGCGGGTCCAGCAGCTCGTGCAGCGCGGTGACCGGGACCGCTACGCCCTCCTCGCGCCGGCGCCCCTTGATCACGCCGATGACCGAACCGTGCCGCAGGTCGAGCACGGGCCCCCCGGAGAGCCCACCGATGGGCAGGCTGCCGCCGAGCAGCAGCGCCCGCGCGTCGGAGCCCGCGAGTTCACCGGTGCCGTGCCGGATGCCCAGCTCGCCGGTCTGCAGGGACCAGCCGTAGAGACCGACCGGGGCGCGGGCACCCGGCTCCCGGTCGCTCAGCCACAGGCAGCGCACGTCGTCCGCACCGGCGACCCGGACCAGCGCGAGGTCGGGAAACGGCCAGGGATCGCGGAACGGCTGCGCGGACTCGGGGCGCGGTGCGAGCAGTACGGCGGTCCCGGTGCCCGTGCGTTCCTCCCAGGCGCCGGCGGCGGTGCGCTCCTGCCAGGTCACGCCCATGGAGCTCTGCCCTCGGCACACCGCGGGTCCCCCCTTCCCCACGACATGGGCGCAGGTCAACAGCCAGCCCGGGGCTATGAAGAACCCCGAACCCCAGTACGGGTCACGGTCCGTTGCATACCCGTCACCCGATGCGCCGATGCGTGCGAGGGAGGGGCGCACCATCTCGTCGAAGGCGCTCATAGGGTGCCGGAGGCCGGGGACCGGGGCGGTACGACCGTGGCGCCCGGCGCCGCGGGGTCCGTGCCGTCCGCCGCGGTCGCCGGTTCGGTCCAGGTCAGGGACACCGTCAGGGAGGAGGTTCCGCCGCCCTCCGCGATGGCGCTCACGATCTTGCCGGACTGCGCCGTCAGTTCGATTCCGAAGCTGACGGACACCTCGACCGGGGCGGGTGTGTCCAGACCGGCGCGCAGGGAGCGCACGACGCCCCCGACCGTGCCGGCGAGTCCGCCCGCCATGTCGATGACCCGGTCACCGAGTCCGGTGTCCCAGTAACCGCTCTGGTCCAGCGCCTCCTCGTCGGCCGCGCCGATCCTGGCCCAGACGACGGTTCCGTCGTCCAGCCGTATGCGTTCGACTCCTGCACCCATGACGCCCCCGTTCGCTGAAATGGGAGGAGAAGGCTAACTCCGCAGAAAGGGGAGGGGGAGGGGTGGACGAACGATACGGCTGATGATCGCCCCTGTGGCCGGGGGTGGACGGGACTACTCGTCGTCCTCGTCGTCGAGCCGGGCGAGCCAGGTCGCGAGCCGCTCGACGGGCACCTCGAAGTCCGGGTTGAGATCCACGAACGTGCGCAGCTGCTCGGCAAGCCACTCGAAGGTGACCTCTTCCTCGCCGCGCCGCTTCTCCAACTCCTCGATCCCGCGGTCGGTGAAGTACATGGCTGCCTCTCCTGCGTGTACGCCCAGGTGATGAATGGTCCAGGGACAGCCTATGCGGCCGGGGCGGGGTGCTTCGCGGGGCGCCCTCCCGAGGACACCACCGGCCGCGCGGTTCCCCGCACGCCTCGCGCACATGCCGCTCCGCCGCCCCGCGCACGAGCCACCCACGCCGGCGCACCCGCTCGCACACGGGTCGCGGCGTCCCATGCGCCGGGAGTGCGGAAGTGTCTTGACTTTGCGGGGCCGCGATATATCGTGTTTGACAGAAGACGCGATATGGCGTGTTGCGATGCCGAGGAGGCTCCCCATGTCCGAGTGGTCCGTCGCCGAGCCCCGGAAGCTCACGTTCGACACTCCGGTGAGCGACCTGCACGTGCGCCTCGTCAACGGAACGGTGAACGTCGTGGGCACGGACGAAGGTTCCGCACGCCTGGAGGTCACGGACATCGAGGGCCCACCCCTGATCGTCACGCAGGAGGGCGGCACCCTCACGGTGGCCTACGACGACCTGCCCTGGAAGGGCTTTTTGAAGTGGCTCGACCGCAAGGGCTGGCGGCGCAGCGCCGTGGTCTCCCTCGCGGTCCCCGCCGACACCCGCGTGGAGGTCGGCGTGGTCGGCGCCGGCGCGGTCGTCTCCGGCATCAGCGGCCCCTCGGTGGTCAAGGGCGTCACCGGCGACACGACCCTCGTGGGCCTGTCCGGCCCGGTCCGCGCCGACACCGTCTCGGGAAACCTGGAGGCCCAGGCCGTCACGGGCGACCTGCGGTTCAACTCGGTCTCGGGCGACCTGACCGTGGTCGAGGGCTCGGGCCCCTCCGTCCGCGCCGACTCCGTCAGCGGCTCCATGATCATCGACCTTGACCCGGAGGGCCCCACCGACGTCCGGCTGACCAGCGTCTCCGGCGAGATCGCCATCCGGCTGCCGCACCCGGCCGACGCGGAGGTGGAGGCCAACACCGCCAGCGGCACGATCTCCAACGCCTTCGACGGCCTGCGGGTGCACGGCCAGTGGGGCGCCCACAAGATCACCGGCCGCCTCGGCGCGGGCAACGGCAAGCTCAGGGCCACCACCGTCTCCGGCTCGATCGCCCTGCTGCGCCGCCCGCCGGGGGAGGACGAGGAGGACGCCGCCCCCTGGGAGTCCGAGCCCCCCGCCGGCCCGGCACCCCACCCGGCGACCGGACCCGGAACCGCCCCGGGGGACAATTCCGTCTCCGGCCAGGACACCGACGCCACCGGTGCCCCGGCCGACGGCACGACCGACAAGAAGGTGCTCTGACATGCCTCCCGTCTTCGCCCACGGCCGCCTCCGCCTCTACCTGCTCAAGCTGCTCGACGAGGCCCCGCGCCACGGCTACGAGGTGATCAGGCTCCTCGAAGAGCGTTTCCAGGGTCTGTACGCCCCCTCGGCGGGCACGGTCTACCCCCGCCTGTCCAAGCTGGAGGCCGAGGGCCTGGTCACGCACACCACCGAGGGCGGCCGCAAGGTGTACGCCATCACGGACGCCGGCCGCGCCGAACTGGCCGACCGCAGCGGCGAACTGGCCGACCTGGAGCTGGAGATCCGCGAGTCGGTCGCCGAACTCGCCGCCGAGATAAGGGCCGACGTGCGGGGCGCCGCCGGGGACCTGCGGCGCGAGGTGCGCGCGGCCGCCTCCGAGGCCCGCCGCGGTGGCGGGACGGGCGGCGGCGAGGCGGGCCCCTTCGGGGAGCACGGCGACCTCGGCGACAAGGAGGCCTGGCGGGCCGCCAAGGAGGAGATGCGCCGGGTCAAGCAGGAGTGGAAGGAGCAGGCCCGCCGCGCCAAGGACGAGAGCCGCCGGGCCCGCGAGGAGGCTCAGCGGGCCCGCCACCAGGCCCAGGAGGCCCAGGCGCGGGCGCGGGCCCAGGCCCAGGAGGAGATGCAGCGCATCGCCCGCCGGGTCCAGGATCGCGTGCAGGACCACTTCTCGCGCGGCGACTGGCCGACTGGCGTGCGCGAGGGTCTGACCGAACTCGCCAAGGAGTTCGGCGAGTTCGGCAAGGAGTACGGCAGGGAGTTCGGCAAGGACCGGGGCTTCGGCCGCACCGCCGCCGAGCCTGGCACCGGCCCCCGCAAGTCCGCCCCCGCCCCGGGTCCGGACTACTCGGCCACCCCCGAGGACTTCCCGGCCGAGTACGAGCCGGCCTGGGCGCACGAGGAGGCCACCGACGACCCGGCCCGCGACCTCGACCGGCTCCTCGACCGCTTCCGCGACGACATCCGTGACACGGCCCGCGACCACGGCGTCACCGCCGACCAGCTCCGCGACGCCCGCCGCGACCTGTCGACGGCGGCGGCCCGCATCGGGGCGATGCTGCGCGGCCCGAAGGTCTGAGCGCCGGACGGGGCAGGGGCGGGCGTCAGCCCGCCTTCGCCTCGCCGTCGCCGTACAGCACCCTCGTCAGCGACTCGAAGGTCACGCCGTGGTCGGCGAGGACCTCGGCGGGCACCCCCGGACGCAAGGTGAGGGCAAGGAGGAGGTGCTCGTCACCGATGTGGCGGTCACGGCGGTCGAGGGCGACGCGCAGCGCCCCTTCCAGGACGTCCTTGGCGCCCCGGCTGAAGGAGCGACGACCCGACCACCAGCCGCCGTCCTCACGGTCGCCCGACAGCGCCCCGGCGCCGTGCACCTCCTCGACCCGGGCGACGATCTCCGAGACGTCGATCCCGAGTCCGGCGAGGGCGTCCGCCTCGGCCCGGGACATGCCTCCCCGCCGCCGCGCCTCGCCCAGCGCCTCCCCCACGGACGCCTTGCGCTCGGCGAGCCCGAGCGCGGCCAGCGCGAAGGAGGCGCGGGTGGCTTCGCGGTCGAGGACGGCGAGCAGCAGATGCTCGGCGCCCACGGTCCGCGATCCGGCGCGTTCGCAGTGCTCGACAGCGCCCCTCACGACGTCTCGGGCGTTCTTGGTGAAGCGTTCGAACATCAATGCCTCCCGTACTTCTTGTGCACGGCCTGCCTGCTGACGCCCAGCTCCGCGGCGATCTCCTGCCACGACCAGCCCTGATTGCGCGCACTGCGCACCTGTACCGCCTCCAGCTGCTCCAGCAGCCTGCGGAGCGCGGCCACGGCCCGCAGCCCGACCCGCGGATCGCGGTCACCGGCACGCTGGGCGAGATCCGTTGCCTCGGTCATGATGTCAACCTACGTTGACACTCGTCGGTTGTCAACCAAGGTTGACATGGCGGGCGCACGAAAAGGCGGGCCCGACATCCGGACCCGCCCAGCCGTGAACCTCCGCGGGGAGTTCAGGAGTTGGTGAGCACGATCTTCCCGAACTGCTCGCCGGACGCCAGCCGTTCGAAGCCCTCACGGGCCCGGTCCAGCGGCAGCACCTCGTCGATGACGGGCCGTACGCCGGTGGCGGCGCAGAAGGAGAGCAGGTCCTCCAGCTCCTCCTTGGTGCCCATGGTGGAGCCGACGACCTTCAGCTCCAGGAAGAAGATCCGGGTCAGCTCGGCATGCGAGGGCCGGTCACCGCTGGTGGCGCCGGAGATGACGATCGTGCCGCCGGGCCGCAGCGACTTCACCGAGTGGGACCAGGTGGCGGCGCCGACGGTCTCGATGACGGCGTCCACCCGCTGCGGCAGCCGGGCCCCCGTCTCCACCGCCTCGACCGCCCCCAGCTCCAGGGCGCGCTTGCGCTTCGCCTCGTCCCGGCTGGTGGCGAAGACCCGGAGCCCGGCCGCCTTGCCCAGCACGATCGCGGCCGTGGCGACACCGCCGCCGGCGCCCTGCACGAGGACGGAGTCACCGGGTCGTACGCCGGCGTTGGTGAACAGCATCCGGTACGCCGTCAGCCAGGCCGTCGGCAGGCAGGCGGCCTCCGCGAAGGACAGCTCCTTCGGCTTGGGCAGGATGTTCCAGGTCGGCACGGCGACCTGCTCGGCGAAGGTGCCCTGGTAGCGCTCGGTGAGGATGGAGCGCGGCTCGTTCGGGCCGACGCCGTGGCCGGTCTGGCCGATGACGGAGTGCAGGACGACCTCGTTGCCGTCCTCGTCGATCCCGGCGGCGTCACAGCCGAGGATCATCGGCAGCCGTTCCTCCGGGAGTCCGACGCCCCGCAGGGACCAGAGATCGTGGTGGTTGAGGGAGGCGGCCCGCACGGTGACGGTACTCCAGCCGGGCCGGGCCTCGGGAGCCGGACGCTCCCCCAACTCCAGGCCGGTGAGGGGCTGGTCGCGGTCGATTCGGGCGGCGTAGGCAGCGAACATGACCTTGACGATAGATTCCGGCCCCGGCCGGCGGAACCAGCGGGCTCTGTGACACATGCCCTCTTGCACAACGGCACCCGTGCGGCGCAGCGCGGCGTCAACGCCCCTCGAGGCGCCCTTGTCATCGCCCGGCCGGGCGGGCGGTGGGCAAAAAAAATGGCCCCGCCCCAACGGGCGGGACCATTTCAGCCGGCATCAGCGCCGGGCGACACCCTCGGCACGAGCGGCAGCCGCGACCGCCGCCGTCACCGCGGGAGCGACCCGCTCGTCGAACGGCGACGGAATGACGTAGTCGGCGGCGAGGTCGTCGCCCACGACGGCGGCCAGCGCCTCCGCGGCGGCGATCTTCATGCCCTCGGTGATCCGCGAGGCCCGCACCTGCAGCGCGCCCGCGAAGATCCCGGGGAAGGCCAGCACGTTGTTGATCTGGTTCGGGAAGTCCGAGCGCCCGGTCGCGACGACCGCCGCGTACTTGTGCGCCACGTCGGGGTGCACCTCCGGGTTCGGGTTGGCCATCGCGAACACGAAGGCACCCTCCGCCATGGAGGCCACGGCCTCCTCGGCGACCGTGCCGCCGGAGACGCCGATGAAGACGTCGGCGCCGGCGAGGGCATCCTCGAGGGAGCCGGTGATGCCGGCCTTGTTGGTGAAACCGGCCAGCTCCCGCTTGACCGGCGTCAGGTCCTCCCGGCCGGCCGACACGACGCCCTTGCGGTCCGCCACCGCCACGTCCCCGATGCCGGCCTCGACCAGCATCTTGGCGATGGCGACACCGGCCGCGCCGGCACCCGAGATGACGGCCCGCAGCTGCCCGATCTCACGCCCGCTCAGCCGCGCCGCGTTGCGCAGCGCCGCGAGGGTCACGACGGCCGTGCCGTGCTGGTCGTCGTGGAAGACCGGGATGTCGAGCCGCTCCTGGAGCTGCTTCTCGATCTCGAAGCACCGGGGTGCCGAGATGTCCTCCAGGTTCACTCCGCCGAAGGAGGGAGCGAGCCGGACCACGGTCTCCACGATCTCGTCCACACCGGTGCAGTCGAGCGCGATCGGCACCGCGTCGACGCCGCCGAACTGCTTGAACAGGATCGCCTTGCCCTCCATCACGGGGAGGGAGGCCTGGGGACCGATGTCCCCGAGTCCGAGCACGGCCGTGCCGTCGGTCACGACGGCGACCACGGAGGACTTCCACGTGTAGTCGTTGACCAGCTCCGGCTGCTCCGCGATCGCGGTGCACACGCGCGCGACGCCGGGCGTGTACGCGAGGGAAAGGTCGTCCTTGTCGCGGACCGGCACGGTGGCCTGCACGGCCATCTTGCCGCCGCGGTGCAGCGCGAACGCCGGATCGAAGGAATCGAGGGGCTCGGCCCCTTCCTGATCCGTACTGCTGTCGCTGCGAGGATTGACGATCTCCGCTGCCACTTTGTTTTACCCCTTAGGTATGCATGGTTTGAGGGTCGACCACTCCTGGTGAGGGGTGGGCGGGCACCGCGTACGGCTCGATTGCTGATACGACGAGCACATACGCGACGGGCGCGCCGCACACGCGCCCTGAGCCCCGGATGAGGGGTGTAAAGAACCTTCTTACCGGACGGACGGCGCTCACGACGAGTCCATTAGGTGCAAGGTCACATCTGGAGACCAGAACGCCACACCTGGATGACACGCGGCTGACACGAGCACGACACCGATGTGACTGGGCGGTAACTCGAACTTGTTCGCGCACCGCGCACAACGACTGACCGCATCATGAGACGGCCTGAAGATTTTCCGGCCTCGGTGATGGATTTCCGCAGATCTGCGGCCCTGAAGTCCCGTCCAGACGGGACCTGACGCGGTTCGGGGGTCACCCGTTATCCGATTTTGACATAGTGACGCCCCTGAATGGCGTAGTCCGAATGGCAAGATGCCGTAAACCCACGAGGTCGCGACACCCGATGGTGTGTGTTTCCGTCGACCCATCGGCACCTCTTCCCTTCCGCCGGAGGAACCACGATGACCGCAAGCTCCACCCGTCGTACGACCGCCGCGCACTCCCGTCTGGCCGCGGTCGGTGCGATCGCGGTCGCGGGAGCCCTGCTGCTCACCGGCTGCGGTGACCAGACCAAGGACAAGAACAACGACTCCGGCAGCACGGCCGCCGGCACGGCCCCGCTCGCCGACAAGCTCCCCAAGGACATCCGCGACAAGGGCGAGATCAAGGTCGGTTCCGACATCGCGTACGCCCCGGTGGAGTTCAAGGACTCCTCCGGCAAGGTCGTCGGCCTCGACCCCGACCTCGCGGCGGCCATGGGCAAGCAGCTCGGCGTGAAGCTCACGTTCGAGAACGGCACCTTCGACGCCCTGCTCACGGGCCTGCGCTCCGGCCGCTACGACATCGCGATGTCGGCGATGACGGACAACAAGAACCGCCAGGAGGGTGTCGACCCCGACACCGGCAAGAAGGTCGGCGAGGGCGTCGACTTCGTCGACTACCTGACCGCCGGTGTCTCCATCTACACCCGCAAGGGCGACACCGCGGGCATCACGTCCTGGTCGGACCTGTGCGGCAAGAAGCTCGCCGTCGAGCGCGGCACCGTCTCGGAGGACCTGGCCAAGCAGGAGGCCAAGAAGTGCCCGAGCGGCAAGAAGCTCACCATCGAGGCGTTCGACGACGACCAGCAGTCCCAGACCCGCCTGCGCTCGGGCGGCGTGGACGCGGCCTCCTCCGACTTCCCGGTCGCCGCGTACGCGGTGAAGACCTCCGGCGGCGGCAAGGACTTCGAGATCGTCGGCGACCAGGTCGAGGCGGCCCCGTACGGCATCGCCGTGGCCAAGAGCGACACCCAGCTGCGTGACGCCCTCCAGGCCGCGATGAACGCGATCGTCAAGAGCGGCGAGTACCAGAAGATCCTCGAGAAGTGGGGCGCCGAGGACGGCGCCGTCAAGGAGTCCGCGATCAACGGCGGCAAGTGACCCGCGGCACCCGAGCGGCCACTGAGAGGCAACACCCGTGACTGACATCGACAAGACGGCCGGGCCGGGGGACACGCCCCCGGCCGGACCCGAGGCCATCAGGGCCATCCCGGTCCGGCACTACGGGCGGTACGTCACCGCCGTCATCGCGATCGCGATCCTCGTCGCGATCATCTACGCGTTCGGCCAGGGCAAGATCAACTGGCACGCGGTTCCGGACTACTTCTTCGACGACCGGATCATGACCGGCGTCGGCAAGACCCTCCTGCTGACGGTCCTGTCGATGCTGATCGGCATCGTCGGCGGCATCGGCCTCGCGGTGATGCGCCTGTCGAAGAACCCGGTGACCTCGTCGATCGCGTGGTTCTACATCTGGTTCTTCCGCGGCACCCCGGTCCTGGTCCAGCTGTTCCTCTGGTTCAACCTGGGCCTGGTCTTCGAGTACATCAACCTCGGTCCGATCTACAAGAACTACTGGTCGGACTTCATGACGCCGCTGCTGACGGCGCTGCTCGGCCTCGGCCTCAACGAGGCCGCGTACATGGCGGAGATCTGCCGCGCCGGCCTGCTCGCGGTCGACGAGGGCCAGACCGAGGCCTCGCACGCGCTGGGCATGAGCCACAGCAAGACGCTGCGGCGGATCGTCATCCCGCAGGCGATGCGGGTGATCGTGCCGCCGACGGGCAACGAAGTGATCAACATGCTGAAGACGACCTCGCTCGTGGCGGCCGTCCAGTATCCGGAGCTCTTCCGTTACGCCCAGGACATCGGCCAGAACTCCGGCGCCCCGGTGGAGATGTACTTCCTGGCCGCGGCCTGGTACCTGATCATGACGTCGATCCTCAGCGTCGGCCAGTACTACATCGAGCGGTACTACGCCCGCGGTTCCAGCCGCAGCCTGCCGCCCACTCCGTGGCAGAAGGTCAAGGCGCACCTGACGACCTTCTCGAGCAGGAAGGTCACGGCATGACCGACAAGGAGAGCAGGACGGACTCCGTGCCCCAGCACTCGTCCGTCCCGATGGTCAAGGCCGAGGGCGTGCACAAGTCCTTCGGTCCCGTCGAGGTCCTCAAGGGCATCGACCTCGAGGTGCGGCCGGGCGAGGTGTTCTGCCTCATCGGCCCCTCCGGCTCCGGCAAGTCCACCTTCCTGAGGTGCATCAACCACCTCGAGAAGGTCAACGCCGGCCGGCTGTACGTCGACGGCGAGCTGGTCGGCTACCGCCAGAAGGGCGACAAGCTGTACGAGCTCAAGGACAGCGAGGTCGCGCTCAAGCGCCGGGACATCGGCATGGTCTTCCAGCGCTTCAACCTGTTCCCGCACATGACGGCCGTCGAGAACGTCATCGAGGCGCCGGTCCAGGTCAAGGGAGTGGGCAGGGCGCAGGCCAAGGAGCGCGCGATGCAGCTCCTGGAGCGGGTGGGCCTGGCCGACAAGGCCGGGAACTACCCCTCCCAGCTCTCCGGCGGCCAGCAGCAGCGCGTGGCGATCGCCCGGGCCCTGGCGATGGACCCGAAGCTGATGCTCTTCGACGAGCCGACCTCGGCCCTCGACCCGGAGCTGGTCGGTGACGTCCTCGACGTCATGCGCGACCTCGCCGAGTCGGGCATGACGATGGTCGTCGTGACCCACGAGATGGGCTTCGCCCGCGAGGTGGGCGACAGCCTGGTGTTCATGGACGGCGGTGTGGTGGTCGAATCCGGCCATCCCCGCGATGTGCTGACGAACCCCCAGCACGAGCGGACGCAGTCCTTCCTGTCCAAGGTGCTCTAGGACACGCCCGAAGGGGCGGTACGAGGATCCTCGTACCGCCCCTTTCGCGTGCCCCGCTACGGCAGCAGCTGCGGCTTCAGCGCCAGTTCGCGCAGCTGCGTCCGGGTCAGCGGGAACGTCTTGAGCACCGGGCCCTGCGAGCCCTTGCCCAGGAAGCCGGTCCAGTCCCGGACGATCAGGATCCTGCCGTCCTTCAGCACCAGCCGTGCTTCCAGCGCGGTGCCGTAGTACGACGGCTGCTGGGCCTTCTGCGCGGGTGTCAGCCGGATGGACAGCAGGCCGCCGCCGGGCACCTTCTCGTCGGTGCACTTCAGCACCGGCGGTGTCACGTTGCCGACGTGGCAGGGGTCCTTCTCCATGCCCTTGGCGCTCGCGGCCTTCGCGGAGACCACGCGAACGGTTACGTAGCCGACCCCGCCGCCCCGGGCGACCGCGTAGTCCCCGTCGTACGGCCCCACGTCCTTGGGCAGCGGCGCCTTCGGCACCCCCTTGATCAGCCGGAGCAGGGACACCTCCCGGACCTTGCCCACGCCCGGCGGCAGCAGCTCGGCGAAGCCCGCCGCACCGCCGCCGAACTCCCCGGCGGTCGGCGAGGCGGCCATGCTCCGCCCTTCCCCGCCGGGCAGGACGCCGGACCCGAGGACGACCCCGGCCGCGACCGCCGCCGCCACCGCACCCGTCACCGCCGCGCGTCGGCGCCAGCGCAGCCGCGCGGCCCGGGCGAACACCGCCTCGCCGCCCCGGCCCTCCGGAACCGGCACGCCGGCGGCCGCCTTCCAGAGCAGCTCCCGCACGACTTCGTTCTCGCTCATACGTATTCCTCCCGCACAGCGGCCTTCAGCGCCGCCAGTCCCCTCGCCGTGTGGCTCTTGACCGTGCTCTCCCGCATCCCGAGCAGCTCGGCGGTGGCGGCCACGCTGAGGTCCTCCCAGTAGCGCAGCACCAGCACCGCCCGCTGTCCGGGCGCGAGCTGGGCGAGAGCGGCCCGCACCATCAGTCCGGTGTCGTTGTCCACCTGCCGCCCGGCCAGGTCCGGCAGTTCGCCGTACGCCTGCTCGCGCCGCCAGAACCGGCGGCGGGCCGAGATGAAGGTGTTGACCAGCGTCTTGCGCGCATAGGCCTCGAGGTTCTCCAGCCGCCCGTGCCTGCGCGCGCCGAGGACGACCTTCACCAGGGTCGTCTGGACGAGGTCCTCGGCCTCGTCGCGGTTGCCGCACAGCAGATAGGCGCTGCGGAACAGCGCCGTGCGTCTGCCCTCGACGAAGGCGTGCAGAGTCGCTTCCGCGCCCCGCGTCATCCCTCCCCCTTTCCGCCGGTCCACCGGATACGGACCGTCTCACCCGTATGAGTGCGGTGGGGCCCCCGCGGGGACGCAGAAGAGGCGGTACGAATGTCTCGTACCGCCTCCGGTGCCGGTGCCGTGGCCTACTTGAGGGCGAGGAGCAACGTGTCCGACGGCGAGCACCACACCGCCCGGGCCTCGCCGAACCCCCTCTCGCGCAGCACGCGCGCGTGCCACGCCGCGGACGGCATGTCCCCGTCGGCGTGCTCGCCGTAGATCTCGAAGCGGCGGGCGGTGGGCTCGGCGAGGACGGGGTCCTGCGCCGCCAGCTGCCACCACTCGGCCCAGTCCAGGGCCCCGTCCCGCTTGGCCTGATCCATGCGGACGTGCCGCTGGGCGCGCTCGGCCGCATTGATCCGCGGCGTGCTCTCGTCGATCATGTGGTCCGCGTTCATGAAGACACCACCGTCGCGGACCAGCCCCGCGACCCGACCGTAGAGGGCCGCGAGTGGTTCGCTGTGCAGCCAGTGCAGGGCCGTGGCGGTCAGGACGGCGTCGTAGGAGTCGTACGGCAGCCGCGCCGGCCAGTCGGGGTCCTTGAGGTCGGCGGTGACCAAGGAGACGCGGTCGTCGCCCTCGAAGGTGCCGCGCGCTATGGCGAGCAGGGCCGGGTCGAGGTCGACCCCGGTGCTGGTGGCCCCGGGGAACCGCGCCAGCAGCCGGGCGGTGACGGTGCCCGTGCCGCAGGCGAGGTCGAGCACGCGCGGGGCCGGGCCCACGAGCGCCTCGACCATGTCGAGCATGATCCGGAACCGCTCCTCGCGGTCCGGCATGTACCACTCCTGCTGCCGGTCCCAGCTCTCCTGCCAGGCGGCCCAGTCGGTCCCGGTACCGATCGTCATGGAAGCCCCGTCTCCTCACGTACGCGTAATACCCTGGAAGCACGACCGGCTGTTACCCCGACCGCAGACACGACCATAGAGCGCCTCCGTAAGGACTACAAGTGGAACTGGCCTATTACTCGGATTACGCCGTACGGCTCGTCAACAGCGAGGAACCGGCCCGGGGCAAGGACTCGCTGACCTCGGTCGAGGCCGTCCGCGACCTCTTCGGCGCCAACGCGTCCGCGGCCCGCCGGGCCACCGACGCCGACGTCACCCGCTTCCGCTCGGTCCGGGGCCGGCTGCGCTCGGTCTTCGAGGCGGCCGACAAGGGCGACGAGACACTGGCCGTGGACCTGCTGAACTCCCTGCTGCTGGAGTTCCCCGTCAGCCCCCAGATCTCCGGGCACGACCACCGGGACGAGGACGGCCGCCCGCTGTGGCACATGCACCTGGCCGACCACCCGTCCAACGCCACCGCCGGCTACGCGGCGATCGCGGCCATGGGCCTCGCCTTCCACCTGACCGAGTACGGCGTCGACCGGCTCGGCCTGTGCCAGGCGGCTCCGTGCCGCAACGCCTACCTCGACACGTCCACCAACCGCTCCCGGCGGTACTGCTCGGACCGCTGCGCGACCCGCGCCAACGTGGCCGCCTACCGGGCCCGCAAGCGCCTGGAGGCCGACCGGTCCGGCAGCAGCGGCCTGGCTGCCGAGAACGCCCAGCGCGCGAGCGCCAGCGGCGAGCGCTGACCGCCCCTGGGCGGCCGGTAGCGGAACCACGCCCGGCCCAGGATCAGCTCCTCGGGCACGACCCCGTAGTCGGTGCTGTCCCCGCCCGCGTACGGATTGTCCCCGAGCACCCACCAGCCGCCCTCGCGCCGTTCCACGGCACGCTTGACGACCAGCAGGTCCTGCTGGAAGGGATGACGCAGGACGACGATGTCCCCGGCCCTGATCGCGGTGCCGTACTGCAGCAGCAGCCGGTCCCCGTGATGCAGGGTGGGCACCATGGACGGGCCCGTCACCTCGGCCAGCCCGAACGGCGCCCCGGCCCTCCCCCGCTCGGTCTCCTGCGACAGCTCCGGCATCACCGGCACCTCCCCGGTCCGTTCCTCCACCAGTCTCAGTCTGACCCTGGACTTTTGTCCTAAGCCCTGGGGGGCACTCAGGAAAACGGGTCCCTCAAGGAGTAATGTCGCACCTGAGAAGACGATCACGAGGAAGGAATGCTCCATGCTTTCCCGCCTGTTTGCCCCCAAGGTCAAGGTCAGCGCGCACTGCGACCTGCCCTGCGGTGTGTACGACCCGGCCCAGGCCCGCATCGAGGCGGAGTCGGTGAAGGCCGTCCAGGAGAAGATGGCCGGCAACGACGACCCGCACTTCCAGGCGCGCGCCACCGTCATCAAGGAGCAGCGCGCCGAGCTGGCGAAGCACCACGTCTCCGTCCTGTGGAGCGACTACTTCAAGGCCCCGCACTTCGAGAAGTACCCGGAGCTGCACCAGCTGGTCAACGACACCCTGAAGGCCCTCTCGGCCGCCAAGGCGTCCACGGACCCGGCGACGGGCCAGAAGGCGCTGGACTACATCGCCCAGATCGACAAGATCTTCTGGGAGACCAAGAAGGCCTGAGGGCGGTCCTCCCCGGCGGGGGGGGGGGGGGGGGGGGGGGGGGGGGGGCGCGGGGGGGGGGGGGGGGGGGGGGGGGGGGAGGCGGGGGGGGGGGAGCAGGCAAAGCGCGAACACCGACCCGCCCCACCCCCACCTCGAGCCAACCC
>NZ_JBWKFL010000006.1:78013-98115 GCF_056434305.1 Streptomyces sp. NPDC044061
CCGCTCCTGAAGAAAAAAAAACCCCCCCCCCCCCCCCCCCCCCCCCCCCTCCCCCCCTCCCCCCCCCCCCCCCCCCCCCCCGCCGTGTCGTTCAGTGGGGCGAACCGAAGACGAAGGCTCCGTCGAACTCGGGGGACCGTGTCGTGCGTTCCTGCGGGAAAGCGTTCTGTGCCGGCGCCCTGTGCCAGGCTGGGCGCATGACCCTGGAGGACCTCGTACTGCTGCGCCGGGCACGCGACCGCATGGACCGCGAGTACGCCGAGCCGCTCGACATGACCGAGCTGGCCCGTGGCGCCCACATGTCGCCGGGTCACTTCCAGCGCAGCTTCCGCAAGGCGTACGGGGAGACGCCGTACAGCTATCTGATGACCCGTCGCGTCGAGCGCGCCAAGGCGCTGCTGCGCCGCGGCGACCTCACGGTGACCGAGGTGTGCTTCGCCGTCGGCTGTACCTCCCTCGGCTCCTTCAGCTCCCGGTTCACCGAGCTGGTCGGCCAGACCCCGAGCGCCTACCGGGCCGGCTCCCACGAGGAGAGCGCGGTGATCCCGTCCTGTGTGGCCCGCTCGTTCACCCGCCCCCGCCGCAGGCCCTACTGACCGGGTACGTCCATGACCGGTCGGCGAGTGACGACAGCGCGGCAGACGCGCGTGCCGGACCCCCGCGACGCCGGGATGATCCGAACGACAGGGCCTAACGTGAGGCCATGGACCTGAAACTCAAGCAGTGCTTCATCGCCGTGGACGACCACGACAAGGCGCTCCACTTCTACTGTGACGTGCTCGGCATGCAGATCCGCAACGACGTGGGCTTCGAGGGGATGCGCTGGGTCACCGTGGGATCGCCGCTCCAGCCGGACGTGGAGATCGTGCTGGAGCCGCCCGGCGCGAGCCCGGACATCTCCCCCGCCGACAAGCAGGCGATCGCCGAACTGCTCGCCAAGGGCCTGCTGCGCGGGGTCATCTTCACCACCGCCGACTGCGACGCGCTGTACGAGCGGGTCCGGGAGGCCGGCGGCGATGTGCTCCAGGAGCCGACGGACCAGCCGTACGGGGTGCGCGACTGCGCCTTCCGGGACCCGGCCGGGAACATGCTGCGTTTCCTGGAGCGGTCCGCGGACTGAAAATCCCCCCGGTCGCCGGGGACGCCTGCCTACGATCCCGGCCATGAACGCCATCCGCTGGACGTACGCCTTCGTCGACCGCCCCGCCGACCGCCTGACCGACGCCCGTGCCTTCTGGACGGCCGTCACGGGCACCCGGTTGTCCGAATTCCGAGGCGAGCGACAGGAGTTCGTGACGCTGCTGCCGGACGGGGCGGACCCCTGTGTAAAGCTCCAGGGCACCCTCGACGGGGACAGCGGGGCCCACCTCGACCTCTTCGTCGCAAACGTGCGAGCGTTCGTGGAGACGGCCATTCGCCTCGGCGCGGGCCTGGTCGCCGAGCATCGTGACTGGGCCGTACTCCGCTCGCCCGGCGGGCAGTCGTTCTGCGTCGGAGCCTGGCACGGCGAGGCGGTACGGCCGCCGGTGGTCGAGGGCAGCCGCCTGGACCAGGTGTGCCTGGACGTCCCGCCTTCCGCGTGCGACACCGAGACCGCCTTCTGGACGGCGCTGACCGGCTGGGAGCCGCTGGCGGGTTCCCTGCCGGAGTTCCGGGTGCTCAGGCCGCCCGCGGGCCTGCCGGTCCGGATCCTGCTGCAGCGGCTCGACGACGAACGCCCGGCCTCCGCCCACCTGGACCTCGCCTGCGCGGACGTCGCGGCGACCCGGGCCCGGCACGAGCGTCTGGGCGCCACGCCCGTGTACGAGGGCCCGCACTGGTCGGTGATGCGCGACCCGGCCGGCGGCACGTACTGCCTGACCGGGCGGGACCCCGAGACGGGCGGGCTGCCCGGAGCGTGAGCCTTCCCCGCCGGGTCAGCCCCAGGGCTCCACGTCCACCACGGCGTCCACCGGCACGGGACCGTACACGTGCGGGAACTCCTCACCGTTCGGCGGCATCGCGTCGTACTTCACCGGCACGCCGAGCCGGGCCGGGTCCACGACCAGCACCACCAGTTCGTCGGGGCCATCGTAGTCGCCGTAGAGGAAGGCCGCGATGCGCGGGAGTTGCTCGCGGGTGGAGAAGTGGATGAACCCCTCCTCCCGGAGGGTGCGGCCGCGGGTGGACACCTCGTAGGTGCCGGCCTCGCGCGCCGCCTCCCACAGGGAGCGCTCGGTGATGTGGACGATGTGCGGAAGTTTCGGCATGCGGCCACGCTACGGCGTCGGCCGGGCCGGGCGCGCCCGGCCGAAGCGCGCGACATGGGGATGCCGGAGCCGGGCCCGGACTCGGCGGCGGCTCAGGATTTCTCCGCGGCGGACTCGCCGGGCGCGGGTTTCCCGCCCCCGGGTGCCGGGGCCGCGGGCTCGGCCTGTTCGGCGCGCTCCCCGTAGGCGGCGCAGTCGGGGTTGCGGCACGGGCCGGGGCCCCACACGGGTACCCAGGCCCCCAGTGTCTTGTGCCGCCCGACGACCGTTTCGACGGGCTGTCCGCAGACGGGACAGACGTGGTCCTCGCTGTCCATGTCCTCAGGGTAGGGCGGGTGGGGGCTCAGCGCTTCCTGCGGTACGTCCGCACGAGCGCGCCGTTGCCGAACGTGCGCATCGAGTCCAGCGCGAACTCCTTGACGTCGAGGCCGGTGCCGAACATCGGCATGCCGGTGCCGTAGACGATCGGGTAGCTCTTGACGACCAGTTCGTCGATCTCGTCGAGCAGGGCTCCGGCGATCCCGGAGCCTCCGCACAGGTAGATGTCCAACCCCTCGTCCTCCGCCTTCAGTTGGTGGACCCGGGCGACCAGGTCGTCGGCGATGATCTCGACGTTCGGGTCGGGCGAGGTGCCCAGCGTGCGTGAGGCGACGTATTCGCGCAGGTGGGCGTAGGGGCTGGTGACGCCCTCCCGCAGAGCCAACTCGTAGCTGGCCCGGCCCTGGACGATGGTGTCGAACCGCTTGTTCTCCGGGGCGCCGAGGCCGAGCGCCTTGCGGCTGTGGGTGGGCAGGGTCTCCGGGAACTCCGCCTCGAGGAAGTCGAGATACTCCTCGTCCAGGAAGCGGAGCATCGCGGAGGCGTCGCCGTGTTCGTCGCCGATGAAGCCGTCGAGCGAACAGGCGATGAAGTACGTGAGCTTTCGCAAGCTTGGTCTCTTTCCGTAGGCTGCCGGGCGGTCGATCGACCACTCCGGTTGAAGTGCTTCATTTGTAGTACTCCGGTTGTAGTGGTGGCAAGGTGTTTCCGCGATGCTGTCGGCACCGGGGAAAAGTGGGAGAGGTGATTCCGTATGGCGGGCAATCCGGAACGGCGGGCGGCGCTGGTGGACGCGGGGATCGCGGTGCTGGCGCGGGAGGGCGCGCGCGGCCTGACGTTCCGCGCGGTGGACGGCGAGGCGGGTGTGCCCACCGGCACCGCCTCCAACTACTTCACCAGCCGCGTCGACCTGCTCCGCCAGATCGACGCCCGGCTGAACGTCCGGCTCGCGCCGGACCCGCGGGTGCTGGAGGGGCTGCTGGCCGGACCCCGTGACCGCTCCCTGGTCGCGGCCTTCATGCAGGACCTCATGGACCGCGCCACTCGTGACCGCACCGGCTATCTGGCCCTGCTGGAGATGCGTCTGGAGGCCACCCGGCGCCCCGAACTGCGGGCCTCCCTCACCGAGTCGCTGCGCGGGGACCTGGAACAGGGCATGGAGTTCCACCGGCAGGCCGGCCTGCCGGGCGGCGACGAGACCGTCACCGTGCTCTACCTGGCGATGCTCGGCCTCATCCTGGAACACCTCACCCTGCCCGGCGTCCTGGACGGGGCCCTGAGAGGGGTGACCGTCCCGCGGGGCCTGGTGGAGCGCGTCGTGACGACGATCGTCCCCGAGTAGTAGCCGTCCGCCGGCCGCACAGGAGCCCCACGGATGATCGGCGGGCCCCGCGCACTGTGGGGATGTGCGGGGCCCGCCGGGCCGGAGCCACCGGTGGACGTGCGGGGTCAGGAGCCGCAGGGCCCCGGTGGCTCCGGGGTCGCTTCCCGGCCGCCGGTCGGCGGCGGCATCAGCTGCTGCGCCGGGTCACGAACTCGGCCAGCGCCAGCAGACCGCCCGCCGCCTCCGGCGCGGGCACGGCGCGGGCCAGTTCCTGCATCGCCCGGGCCATCCGGTCGGCCGCCTCGGCCTGCGCCCAGTCCCGGCCGCCGGCCTGCTCGACGGCCCGTGCCGTCCGCGCGATCTCCGCGCCGGACCCGTCTTCCCCAGCGGCGTACGGCTTCCCGTACAGCGCGGCCAGTTCGGCCGCCGCCGGGGTGCCGGAGGCCAGGGCCGCCACCACCGGCAGGGACTTCTTGCGGACCGCGAGATCCGCGCCGGCCGGTTTGCCGGTGCGCTGCGGATCGCCCCATATGCCGATCACGTCGTCGATCAGCTGGAAGGCGAGCCCGGCCTGGCGGCCGAAGCCGTCCAGCGCCGCCACGTCCTCCTCACCCGCGCCCGCGTACAGCGCGCCGAGGGCACACGCGCAGCCCAGCAGGGCGCCGGTCTTCGCCTCGGCCATGGCGAGCACCTCGCCCAGGGTGACCTCGTCGGGAGCGCGTCGTTCCATGGCCGTGTCGGTGTGCTGTCCGGCGCACAGCTCCACGACGCAGTCGGCGAGCCGGGCCGCGGCCGGACCGGAGGCGGGGTGCGGGTCCTCGGCGAGCAGTCGCAGGGCCAGCGCCTGCAGGGCGTCCCCGGCCAGGATCGCGTCGGCGTCCCCGAACACGGTCCAGACGGTGGGCCGGTGCCTGCGGGAGGTGTCCCGGTCCATCACGTCGTCGTGCAACAGCGTGAAGTTGTGGACCAGTTCGACCGCGGCGGCCGCCCGGACGGCCGCCGCCCTCGCCCTGGGCCCGCCGAGCGCGGCGGCCGCCGCGAGGACGAGCGCGGGCCTTATGGCCTTGCCCGCGTTGCCCGCCGCCGGGGTGCCGTCGGCGTGCTCCCAGCCGAAGTGGTAGAGGGCGACCCGCCGCATCGAGCCGGGCAGCGACTCGACGGCCGCCCGCAGCTCCGGGTCGACCAGGAGCCGGGTCCGCTCCAGCAGCCCCGCCGCCTCCTGCCCGTCGAGCGGACCGGGTCCGGCGTCGTCGGCGGGGTCCTCCCGCACTTCTGGTGAACGCTGTCTGGTCTCCGTCATGAACTCGGCCATGGGCCCCCCTCGCACAGTCCGCGGACGGCGGCGCTTCCGCTCCGGCTGGACGCGTACCCCGGGGATGTACCCGCCCCGGAGGGCGGGAACACGGCCGTGAAGTGCGGAAACCTCACCTCCACCGGCCGATCTCGACGTTCTCCAGCACACCGAGGGCGTCGGGCACCAGGACGGCGGCCGAGTAGTACGCCGTCACCAGGTACTTGATGATGGCCTGTTCGTTGATGCCCATGAACCTCGCGGACAGGCTCGGTTCGACCTCGTCCGGGATGCCGGACTGCCTGAGCCCGATGACGCCCTGCTCGGCCTCGCCGGTACGCATGGCGATGATCGAGGTCGTGCGCTCCGGAGTGACGGGGATCTTGTTGCACGGGTAGATCGGCACACCGCGCCAGGTCGGGATGCGGTTACCGCCGATCTCGATGGTCTCCGCGACCAGTCCGCGCTTGTTCAGCTCGCGTCCGAACGCGGCGATCGCGCGCGGGTGGGCGAGGAAGAGCTTGGTGCCGCGCCGGCGGCTGAGCAGCTCGTCCATGTCGTCCGGGCTGGGCACGCCGTCGTGCGGCTGGAGCCGCTGGTCGTACTCGCAGTTGTGCAGCAGCCCGAAGTCCCGGTTGTTGACCAGCTCGTGCTCCTGGCGCTCCTTCAGTGCCTCGACCGTGAGCCGCAGCTGCTGCTCGGTCTGGTTCATCGGCTGGTTGTACAGGTCGGCCACGCGTGTGTGGATGCGCAGGACGGTCTGGGCGATGCTCAGTTCGTACTCGCGCGGCCGGGCCTCGTAGTCGACGAAGGTGTGCGGGATGTCCGGCTCGCCGCTGTGGCCGGCCGCCAGCTCGACCTCCTTCTCGCCGTACTTGTTGGTGCGCTGCTCGGGGATCGACCGCAACTGCCGGACGTGCTCGCGCAGCGAGTCGGAGCGCTCGGCGACCTGCTCGAAGTCCTGGCGGCCGAGGATCAGCACCGTGCACGCGGTGTCCGCCCGGGCGGTGTACTCCCAGATGGCGTCCGGGTCCAGCAGCGCCGCCTCGCCGAAGTAGGCGCCGTCGGCGAGGACACCGAGGACCGCGTCGTCGCCGTAGGGACCCGTGCCGACCTTCTCCACCCTGCCGTGGGCCAGCAGGTACACCTCGTCGGTCCGGCTGCCGAAGGAGGCGATGACCTCACCGGGCGCGAAGTCCCGCTGCCGGCAGCGCCGGGCCAGCTCGGTCAGCACCTCGTCGTCCTCGTACGACCGCAGCGCGGGCAGTTCACCGAGTTCGGCGGGGATGACCTCCACCTGGTCCCCGGTCTTCACGAAGGTGATGCGGCCGTCGCCGACGGCGAACGTCAGCCGCCGGTTCACCCGGTACGTGCCGCCCTGTACGTCCACCCAGGGCAGGGTCCGCAGCAGCCAGCGGGAGGTGATCTCCTGCATCTGCGGAACGGACTTGGTCGTGGTGGCCAGGTTCCGCGCTGCCGCCGTGCCGAGAGACTGCTGCGGCTTGCCCTGCTCCGCGCGGACCTCTTCGCCTACCGACATAAGAAAATGCCCTCTCGTTCGTGCCCGGCGCCGAATCGCACACCGGTCTTGCGATCGAGCCTTCCATTACGCAGAGCACTCACGCCATTACCCGAATGAGCGGGAATGGATCATCGCACTAGTGGGCAGAAAGAGGGATCTTGCCCAGCACCGTCCCGGATGCACGACCTGTCCGGATCGGCTCGCACAATGTGCGAACGATGTAGTCCGGGACGTCCGGTTTCGGTAGAAGCACCGGTACGAGTGGGTCGCGACCGGCGGGCCACCGGGCACAGCACGAAGGAGCCGCCATGGCCCCTCCCATGTCCGCGAGCGGATTTCTGGACGCGCTTCGCGCGGAAGGCGTCACCGTCGTCGAGGTCGGCGACTGGCGGCACCACAACCGCAACCACAAGGGGCCCTGGGGCCCGGTCCACGGCGTGATGATCCACCACACGGTGACCCGGGGCAGCGAGCACACCGTGGAGATCTGCCGTGACGGCCACGCGGCGCTGCCGGGGCCGCTGTGCCACGGCGTGATCACCAAGGACGGCACGGTCCACCTGGTCGGCTACGGCCGCGCCAACCACGCCGGCCTCGGCGACGACGACGTGCTGCGCGCCGTGATCGCCGAGAAGGGGCTACCGCCGGACAACGAGGCGAACACCGACGGGAACCGGCACTTCTACGGCTTCGAGTGCGAGAACCTGGGCGACGGCGAGGATCCCTGGCCCGAGGCGCAGCTGGAGGCGATCGAGCGGGCCGCCGCGGCCGTGTGCCGCCGGCACGGCTGGACGGAACGGTCGGTCATCGGCCACCGGGAGTGGCAGCCGGGCAAGGTGGACCCGCGCGGCTTCTCGATGACATGGCTGCGCGAGCGGATCAGGGAGCGCCTGAAGGCTTAGCCTGCGCCGGACGGATCCGGGAACGGCCGAGGACGTGGCGGCGCCGGACGGATCAGGCAACGGCCGAGGGCAACGTGGCGCCGGACGGATCAGGCGGCGGCCGAGGGCGTGGCGGCGCCGGACGCGTCCGGAAATGGCTGAAGACTCGGCGGGCGCCCGGCAGAGCACGAAGCGGCTGAAGGCTCAGCGTGCGCCCGGCGAAGCAGGAAGCCGCATCGGCGGGGGGCCCGGTCAAAGATTCGGCCGGGCCCCTGCCGGCTTGGCGGGGGCCCCGGCAGAGCCCGAAGCGGCCGAGGGCAGAACGGCGCCGGGCGGATCCGGGAGCGGCTAAGGGCTCGGCAGGCACCCGGCGAAACAGCAAGCGGCTCACGGGTTCACAGGCACCCGGCGGAGCAGCAGGCGCGCACCCGGCGCAGCACCAAGCGGCACCGGCGGGGCCCGGCCGCACACCCGGCCGGGCCCCACCGACTTGACGGGCACCCGGCGAAACAGCAAGCGACTCACGGGTTCACAGGCACCCGGCGGAGCAGCAGGCGCGCACCCGGCGCAGCACCAAGCGGCACCGGCGGGGCCCGGCCGCACACCCGGCCGGGCCCCACCGACTTAACGGGCACCCGGCGAAACAGCAAGCGACTCACGGGTTCACAGGCACCCGGCGGAGCAGCAGGCGCGCACCGGGCGCAGCACCAAGCGGCACCGGCGGGGCCCGGTCGGACACCCGGCCGGGCCCCACCGACTTGACGGGCACCCGGCAAAACAGCAAGCGACTCACGGGTTCGCAGGCACCCGGCGGAGCAGCGAGCGGCTGAGCGTGCAGTCGCTCCGGGCGACAATGGGGGCGTGACCAGCACCGGCCCGCTCGCCCCGCGTCTGCCGTCGCCCCTGGAGGAGATACGGGACGACCGGTTCGCCCGGCGCGGCCTGGGCCTGCTCCTCAAGCGGGACGACCTGATCCATCCGGAGCTGATCGGCAACAAGTGGCGCAAGCTGGTGCCGAACCTGGAGGCGGCGCGGGGCCGCGCGCTGCTCACCTTCGGCGGGGCCTACTCCAACCATCTGCGGGCCACCGCCGCCGCGGGCCGACTGCTCGGGCTGCCGACCACCGGGGTGGTCCGCGGCCAGGAGCTGGCCGGCCGCCCGCTCAACCCGTCGCTGGACCGATGCGCGGCCGACGGCATGCGGCTGCACTTCGTCGACAGGTCGACATACCGGCGAAAGAACGAGCCGGAGACCCTGGCCGCGATCCTGCGGGCGGCCGCCGCCGAGGAGGCGTACGTCGTCCCCGAGGGCGGCAGCAACGCCGAGGCCGTGCGCGGATGCCGGGCCCTCGGGGAGGAGCTGCGCGGCCGTGCCGACGTCGTCGCGGTGGCCTGCGGCACCGGCGGCACGCTCGCCGGACTCGCCGCCGGGCTGGCCCCCGGCCAGCGCTCGCTCGGTGTTCCGGTGCTCAAGGGCGGCTTCCTGGAGGGCGACATACAGGCCCTCCAGGAGCGCGCCTTCGGCGCCCGCACCGGCACCTGGTCGCTCGACGACCGCTTCCACTGCGGCGGCTACGCCCGTACGACCCCCGAACTCGATTCCTTCGCCGAAGACTTCGAGCAGCGGCACGGACTGCCCGTGGAACGTCTCTATGTCGCCAAGTTGCTCCATGGACTCGTCGCCCTCGCCGAGGAGGGCGCCTTCGTGCGCGGGACGACGATCGCGGCGGTGGTCACCGGCCGGCCCTTCCCGGGCGCCTAGGACAGCACGGGCGGCCTCACACGCACGAGGACCGCGCCGCACCCACCAGCACCACCCTTGCCGGTCGCCGTCCCCCGCACACGGCCGCCCTCGATCGGGGCCCGCTCGGGGGGGCATCCCCGTCACATCGCCACGCCGCCCTGCTCCGCTTCGCGCCCGGGCGCACGAGGCCCCGGCCGCCGCGCTCGCCGAGCCACCCTCTCCGGAACCCGGCTCCGGTCGGCCTCTATCCGGCCTCCCGGTAGGCGGCCGCCTCCTCCAGGTCGAGTCTGCGCAGCAGCGCGCGCAGCATTTCGTCGTCGATGTAGCGGTGGTCCCGCAGCTTGACGAAGACCTCGCGTTCGGCGCCGATCATCTCGCGGGACAGCCGGCGGTAGGTGTCGTCCACGGACTCGCCGGTGACCGGGTTCACCTGGCCGAGCCGCTCCCAGACGGCGTTGCGGCGGCGCTCCAGGACGGTGCGCAGGCGGTCGGCGAGCGGCGGGGGCAGGGCGTTGCGCTCGTCGGAGAGGAGTTCGTCCAGGCGGCCCTCGGCGGCCCGGGAGGCCTGCGCCTGGGCGTTGGCCTCGGCGAGCGTCTCGGCCTGCTGGTCGCGGCCGGGGAACTTCAGGACACGGATCAGCGGGGGCAGGGTCAGGCCCTGCACGACCAGGGTGCCGATGACGGTGGTGAAGGTCAGGAAGAGGATCAGGTTGCGTTGCGGGAAGGGCTGGCCGCCGTGCACGGTGGTCGGGATGGAGAAGGCGATCGCGAGGGACACCACCCCGCGCATCCCGGCCCATGAGGTGACCATCGCGCCCCGCCAGGTGGGGTTCTCCTCGCGCTCCCTGATGCGCGCAGACAGCATCCGGGGCAGGAAGGTCCCCGGATACACCCAGACGAACCGGACGAGGACGACGACGAGGAAGAGGGCGACCGCGTACCAGGTCGCCCTGGCACCCTCGAACGGCCCGAGCCCCTTGAGGACGACCGGCAGCTGCAGGCCGATCAGGGCGAAGACCGCCGACTCCAGGATGAAGGCGACCATCTTCCACACCGCCTCCTCCTGGAGCCGGGTGGCGAAGTCGACCTCCCACGCGCGGTGCCCGAGGTAGAGGGCGACGACGACGACCGCGAGGACCCCGGACGCGTGCAGCTGCTCGGCGACGCCGTAGGCGACGAACGGGATCAGCAGGGAGAGCGTGTTCTGGAGCAGGGGCTCGGTCAGATGCGTGCGCAGCCAGTGCAGGGGCGCCATCAGGACCAGGCCGACGCCGACACCGCCGACCGCCGCGAGCAGGAACTCGCTGATGCCGCCCGCCCAGGTGGCGGCCTCGCCGACGGCGGCGGCGACGGCCACGTTGTAGGCGGTGATCGCGGTGGCGTCGTTCAGCAGCGACTCGCCCTGGAGAATCGTGGTGATCCGGGACGGCAGACCCACCCGGCGTGCGACCGCCGTGGCGGCCACCGCGTCGGGCGGGGCCACCACCGCGCCCAGCACCAGCGCGGCGGGCAGCGGCATCCCGGGGATGAGCAGGTAGGCGGCCCAGCCGACGACGAAGGTCGCGAAGAGCACGTAGCCCACGGACAGCAGTGCCACGGGTCTGAACTGGGCCCGCAGGTCGAGATAGGAGCTGTCGCTGGCCGAGGTGTACAGCAGCGGGGGCAGCAGCAGCGGGAGCACGACCTTCGGGTCGAGGGCGTAGTCCGGCACCCCGGGCACGTAGGAGACCACGAGGCCGACCGCGACCAGCAGCAGCGGCGCCGGTACCGGTCCGCGCCGGGCCGCCGCGGCGACCGCCGCACTGCCCGCCACCAGGAACAGCAGCGGCATCACGTCCATGGTCCTCGCCCACCCTCATTTTCCGCGCGGTCACCCGCACACCCGTCGTAATCTGGCAATCATGAAACAGTGCACGCACGCCGAAGCGCTGCCGCACCCGGAACCCGAGCCGCGCGACGCGACCTGCCCGGAGTGCCTGCGGGACGGCACGCACCCGGTGCAGCTGCGCCTGTGCCTCAGCTGCGGCCACGTCGGCTGCTGCGACTCCTCCCCGGGCAGGCACGCGACGGAGCACCACGCACGGTCCGGTCACCCGGTGATGCGGACCTTCGAACCCGGCGAGGACTGGCGGTGGTGCTTCGTGGACCACGTTCTCGTGTGACACTGCATTGAACGGCATGCGGCCGCGACCGCCGACGGTTCGGGCGTCTGACGCCGGGGTACGTCAATCCGGCGCGCGCTCTTCCCTTTTGGGCCCGCAAACCCTCTAGACACGGAGCGTATCCACAGCTTTACTGTGAGTGACGCCAGGGGGTTGGGGTCCCGGGGACAGGGACGTTCGGAGCGCGATAGCGTCACCGCGGAACCACGTATGCGTTACCCCGGGGGGCGACCCTCGGCCCCGTAGAGCTTGTACCACCATGGAGGTGAGGGTGTCCCAGATCGCAGGCGAGCCCGCGACCCAGGACTTCGTGGAAGTCCGGCTGCCGGCTGCGGGTGCCTACCTTTCGGTGCTGCGGACGGCCACGGCCGGTCTCGCGGCCCGCTTGGACTTCACCCTGGACGAGATCGAGGACCTGCGGATCGCCGTGGACGAGGCCTGCGCGATCCTGCTGCAGCAGGCCGTGCCCGGCTCCGTGCTCAGCTGCGTCTTCCGGCTCGTCGACGACTCGCTGGAGGTCACGGTGTCGGCACCGACCACCGACGGCCATGCCCCCTCGCGGGACACCTTCGCCTGGACCGTGCTCTCGGCCCTCGCGGGCAAGGTCTCGTCCGCCGTCGACGAGGACAGGACCGTGTCGATCAGCCTCTACAAACAGCGCGGCGCGGGCCCCGGGCCGGCGTGAGGAACGGGGACGGGCCGGTGCGGGACGAAGAGCGCGGCACACGGGAGCTGCCGACGGGGGACCGAGAGCCCACGAACGCATCCCGACGCATGGCGGACGGCATCGACGGCATCCCCGAGCAGGCGAGGCCCCACCCGGAGGAGCCCTCCGCTGAGGCCGCCGGCGACGGTGCCGTTCAGAGCGCGCCTGCGGAGGGACGCGGCGGGGTGGACCCCGCCGCCCGCGCGGAGGCGAGGGCTCGGGGAAGGGCTACGGGCGGGACGATGAGCGAGCACGAGCGATACGCCGAGGACGACGCGCCGGGCGCGGAGGCCGTGCAGGCCGCCCCCCAGCACGACCCCCAGGACCGCAGCGGGGCGCGTGCGAAGTTCGTCGAGCTGCGCAAGCTGAACGCGGGCAGCGCGGAGTACGCGGAGCTGCGCAACCAGCTGGTCCGGATGCACCTGCCGCTCGTCGAGCATCTGGCACGCCGCTTCCGCAATCGCGGCGAGCCGCTGGACGACCTCACCCAGGTCGCCACGATCGGCCTGATCAAGTCGGTCGACCGCTTCGACCCGGAGCGCGGCGTGGAGTTCTCCACGTACGCCACCCCGACCGTCGTCGGTGAGATCAAGCGGCACTTCCGCGACAAGGGCTGGGCGGTCCGCGTGCCGCGCCGCCTGCAGGAGCTGCGTCTCGCGCTGACCACGGCGACGGCGGAGCTGTCCCAGCTGCACGGCCGCTCCCCCACGGTCCACGAGCTGGCCGAGAAGCTCGCCATCTCCGAGGAGGAGGTCCTGGAGGGCCTGGAGTCCGCGAACGCGTACTCCACGCTGTCCCTGGACGTCCCCGACACCGACGACGAGTCCCCGGCGGTCGCCGACACCCTCGGCGCCGAGGACGAGGCGCTGGAGGGCGTGGAGTACCGCGAGTCCCTCAAGCCGCTGCTGGAGGACCTGCCGCCGCGGGAGAAGCGGATCCTGCTGCTGCGCTTCTTCGGGAACATGACCCAGTCGCAGATCGCGCAGGAGGTCGGCATCTCCCAGATGCACGTCTCCCGGCTGCTCGCCCGGACCCTCGCCCAGCTGCGGGAGAAGCTCCTGGTGGAGGAGTAGGCGGCGGCTACTCCGCCCGACCCGGTCCCTTGATCCCGAGGGCCCGGGTCGTCGCCGGGTTCACCAGCAGCACCAGCGCGGCCACGGCCACGACGGCGAGGGCGATGCCGCCCGGAATGGCCATGCTGTCGGCCTTGAGCAGGTTGTAGGCCACCGGAAGCGCCATGATCTGCGTGATGACGGCGGGGCCGCGGCTCCAGCCGCGCCTGAGCAGCAGGCCTCGCGCGGCCAGCAGAGGCAGCAGCGCGAGCACCACCAGCGTGATCCCGCCGGTCACGGCCTGCTGCCGGTCGTCCGGATCGCCGGTGAGGCCGAGGGCCAGGATCCACACTCCACCGGCCACCAGGGCGATCCCCTCCAGCGCGGCCAGCGCCGCCGCGTACGTCAGCCGGCGCGGGCGCGGTCCGGCGGCACCGGCGCTCTCGGCGGTGTCCTGGCTGGGGTTCTGCTCGCTGCTCACCCCAGAAGGGTAGCCGCGGCCCCCACGGGCGCGGCCCCCGCCCGACGCAGCCGAGTGTCCAGGCTCACGCGCTCATCTCTTACCCGATCCCTACCTCGGTCTGGGCCGGGTACCCCCCAGTAGGTACGCTGCCATCCATGCGTGCACTCCTCGTGGTCAATCCGGCGGCAACCACCACAAGCGCACGCAGGCGTGACGTCCTGATCCACGCGCTGGCGAGCGAGATGAAGCTGGAGGCGGTCACCACCGAGTACCGCGGCCACGCGCGCGACCTCGGCCGGCAGGCGGCGCAGAGCGAGGACATCGACCTGGTCGTGGCCCTCGGCGGCGACGGCACGGTCAACGAGGTCGTCAACGGCCTCCTGCACGAGGGGCCCGACCTCGACCGGCTGCCCGGCCTCGCCGTGGTCCCCGGCGGCTCCACCAACGTCTTCGCCCGCGCCCTCGGCCTGCCCAACGACCCCGTCGAGGCCACCGGCGCCCTGCTGGACGCCCTGCGCGAGGGCAGCGAGCGGGTCGTCGGCCTGGGGCTGACCTCGGGCACGCCCGGCACCGAGGACGAGGCGGTGCCGGACCGCTGGTTCACCTTCAACGCCGGACTGGGCTTCGACGCGGGCGTGGTCGGCCGGGTCGAGCAGCAGCGCGAGCGGGGCAAGAAGTCGACGCACGCGCTGTACGTGCGTCAGGTGGCCCGGCAGTTCCTCGGCGAGCAGCACCGCCGGCACGGCACGATCACCCTCGAGCAGGACGGCGAGGACCCGATCGCCGATCTCGTCGTCGCCATAGTCTCGAACACATCGCCGTGGACGTATCTCGGCAATCGCCCGATGTACACGTCGCCTAAGGCGTCGTTCGATACGGGCATCGACCTGCTCGGTCTCAGCCGTCTGTCGACGGCCGCGGTTGCCCGGTATGGCACCCAGTTGCTCACTTCGTCCCCCGAGCGCGGACCCCATGGCAAGCACGCCGTCTCACTGCACGATCTGGACCGGTTCACCTTGCATTCGAAGGTCCCCCTGCCCCTTCAGATGGACGGCGACCACCTGGGACTGCGAACGAGCGTGACGTTCACAGGCGTACGCCGCGCACTGCGTGTGATTGTGTGAGCGGAACGGGCGAAAGTCCTTTCACTCGAACGTTTAGGCCAGGATCCACCCCATGGAAGTACGGCTGTGACCCAGTCGACACCGAGGAATCAAAAAAAACTTTCCGCAAGGGGTTGTATCCGCCGCTGAGGTTTGCGAGTCTCTACGTGGCGATCGGGACGGCCCGCAGGACCGGCCTCCACTGATCACCGGAACCCCTCTTCAAATCACAGGACCACGCCGGGGAAGACTCGACGGTCGGCCCTTCACTTGTTGAGGGATTCGTGAAAGCGTTCACATTCACAAGCAACTTGCACGTAATACCAAGGAGAGGTAGCAGCCATGGACTGGCGTCACAACGCCGTTTGCCGCGAGGAAGACCCCGAGCTCTTCTTCCCCATCGGCAACACCGGTCCTGCGCTGCTGCAGATCGAGGAAGCCAAGGCCGTCTGCCGTCGCTGCCCCGTCATGGAGCAGTGTCTGCAGTGGGCGCTCGAGTCCGGCCAGGACTCCGGCGTCTGGGGTGGTCTCAGCGAGGACGAGCGCCGCGCCATGAAGCGCCGCGCCGCCCGCAACCGGGCTCGTCAGGCCTCCGCCTGACAACCCACCCCTGCTGACAGCCTGAGCTTGGCGGCGCGTACAGCGAGTACGCATCTCCCGCCCCCGAGCCGCAGCGCGCAGTACCCCCGATGCGCTTAGCGAGAGCAGAGCAGCAACGAGCACGAGCCTCGGACCAAAGGCGGTCCGGGGCTTTTTGCTTGCCCCGGTGCCCTTCGGGCCACTTCGCGGGATTACTCCCCCTGGCCCGTTCTTCGGTCACTTCTGCGCCCGCACCGGGATGTCGAGGATCACCCTCGTCCCCCGCCCCGGCGCCGGGACCATGTCGAAGGTGCCGCCCAACTCGCCCTCCACCAGCGTCCGTACGATCTGCAGGCCGAGGTTGCCCGAGCGGTGCGGGTCGAAGTCCTCGGGCAGGCCGACGCCGTCGTCCTGGACGGTGACGAGGAGGCGGGCCTCCTTGGTGGTGCCGCCACGGACCGCGGAGACCTCGACCGTGCCGGTGTCGCCCTCACGGAAGCCGTGTTCCAGGGCGTTCTGCAGGACCTCGGTGAGCACCATGGACAGCGGGGTGGCGACCTCGGCGTCGAGAATCCCGAAGCGCCCGCTGCGCCGGCCGGCCACCTTGCCCGGCGAGATCTCGGCGACCATCGCGAGCACCCGGTCGGCGATGTCGTCGAACTCCACGCGCTCGTCAAGGTTCTGAGAAAGCGTCTCATGCACGATGGCGATCGAGCCGACCCGTCGCACCGCCTCCTCCAGAGCCTCCCGGCCGCGCTCGGACTCGATGCGCCGGGCCTGCAGCCGCAGCAGGGCCGCCACCGTCTGGAGGTTGTTCTTCACCCGGTGGTGGATCTCCCGGATGGTCGCGTCCTTGGTGATCAACTCGCGTTCGCGGCGCCGGAGTTCGGTGACGTCGCGGCACAGCACCAGGGAACCGATGCGGGTGCCCTTGGGCTTGAGCGGAATGGCCCGGAACTGGATGACCCCGTCGTTGGCCTCGATCTCGAACTCACGCGGCGCCCAGCCGCTGGCCACCTTGGCGAGCGCCTCGTCCACCGGGCCGCGGGTCGGGGCGAGTTCGGCCGTGGTCTGCCCCAGGTGCTGGCCGACCAGGTCGGCGGCGAGGCCGAGGCGGTGGTAGGCGGAGAGGGCGTTCGGTGAGGCGTACTGGACGATGCCGTCCCCGTCCAGCCGGATCAGTCCGTCGCCGACGCGCGGCGAGGCGTCCATGTCGACCTGCTGGTCGGGGAAGGGGAAGGAGCCGGCCGCGATCATCTGCGCGAGGTCCGAGGCGCTCTGGAGGTAGGTGAGCTCCAGCCGGCTCGGGGTGCGGACGGTCAGCAGGTTGGTGTTGCGGGCGATCACCCCGAGGACGCGGCCCTCGCGCCGCACGGGGATCGACTCGACCCGCACGGGGACCTCTTCGCGCCACTCCGGGTCCCCCTCGCGCACGATCCGGCCCTCGTCCAGCGCCGCGTCCAGCATGGGCCGTCGGCCGCGCGGGACCAGGTGCCCGACCATGTCGTCCTGGTACGAGGTCGGGCCGGTGTTGGGGCGCATCTGGGCGACCGAGACGTACCGGGTGCCGTCGCGGGTGGGGACCCACAGGACCAGGTCGGCGAAGGAGAGGTCGGAGAGCAGCTGCCACTCCGAGACCAGCAGGTGGAGCCACTCGAGGTCGGAGTCGTCGAGCGCTGTGTGCTGGCGTACGAGTTCGTTCATGGAGGGCACGGTGTGAGCGTACCCGGGGCCTCACGAGTGGCCGAAAAACACCCGCGGGCCGCGGCGCCTGAGAGGGACCCTCAACCCTCCCGGCACCGCAGCCCGGAGCATCATCGGCCGTGGGGTGTGCGGTCCCGGTCGGCCGAAGGTCGAGGAGCCGGGGCAGTCAGGGCAGAGAGCACCGGTTCCTCGGTCCGCCTTCCTGTGCGGGGAAGACGGAAGCTGTTCAGTTTTCCCTACGAAGCTCTTCTACGCATTGTGGACTAGACCACGATGGCGTGTCCATGCGCGAGGGAGTACAGGTTGCGGACTGGCACACGATGCCACGAAGCCTAGCCCGCCCGGCTCAGCCGCGGGGCCAGATGGCCATGGCAATTTCCGCGAGCGACTCCAGTTCGGCCCGGCTCGCGCCGTCCCGCGCCTGCTGGGACATGCCCTGGATCATCGCGCCGGCGTGCCGGGCGAGGGCCGCGGCGTCGGTGCCGGCGGGCAGTCGGGCCGCGGCCATGTCGGCCCGGATCCGGGACTCGAGGGCGGCGATGCCGGCGTTGCGCCGCTCGCGCAGCAGCTGTTCCACCTCGGGGCTGGTGCAGTTGGTGGCCGCATGGGCGACCAGACAGCCGTAGGGGTGGGCGGGGTCGGTGTACTCGGCGGCGGCCTCACGCAGCGTCCGCTCCACGGCGGCGCGCGCCGTCGGCTCCTCGGCCAGGGCCCGGTCGCCGAAGGCTCCGTGCGTGTCCGCGTAGACCCGGACGACCTCCTCGAACAGGGTCCGCTTGTCGCCGAAGGCCGCGTACAGGCTGGGGGCGCCGATGCCCATGATCCGGGTGAGATCGGAGACCGACGTCGCCTCGTAGCCGTGCTCCCAGAAGGCCATGACCGCCTTCTCCAGCGCGGTGGCACGGTCGAAGGAGCGCGGACGGCCCCGGGTCCGGGACGCCCCGGCCTGCGGGTTCACCGTCGCCGTCCGCTGATCCGCCTTCTGCGCGTTCACCATGGAGTGCATTTTATAGCGCACCCTAGAGAAATGTCGGCGGAGTGGGGTACGGTCTTTTTGTAGTGACCGATAGAAAATTCGGGAGGGGTGGCGGACATGTGTGTGCTCACGGGGCGGACGGCACTGGTCACGGGGGCGATCCGGGGCATCGGACGCGGCATCGCCGAGCGGCTGGGCCGCGACGGGGGCGCGGGTCGCGGTGCACTACGGCAGGAACGAGGCGGCCGCCAAGGAGACGGTGGCGGCGATCGAGGCGGCCGGAGGCTCGGCCTTCACGATCGGCGTGGAGCTGGGGGTGCCGGGGGTCGCCCAGCGGCTGTGGGAGGAGTTCGACCGGCATGCGCACGGCCTCGACATCCTGGTGAACAACGCGGGGATCGGCACGGCCGCACCGATCGAGGAGATCGACGAGGGGAAGTACGACCGGGTCTTCGCGGTGAACGCGAAGGCGCCGTTCTTCATCGTCCGGCACGGTCTGGGGCGACTGCGCGACGGCGGCCGGATCATCAACGTCTCCTCCGAGCTGGCCCGTACGGCGGTGATGCCGGACAAGGTGGCGTACGCGATGACGAAGGCCGCCCTCGACGCCTCCTCCCGCGATCCGCCCAAGGTGCTGGGCCATCGGGGCATCACCGTCGACTCGGTGGGCGCCGGGAATCGTCGACACCGACAGCACCGCCGGCTTTCCGCACGGGACGCAGGACGGCTGGGCGAGGGCCGCCGCGATATCGGCGCTGGGCCGCGTGGGGACACCGGCGGACGTGGCCGACGCGGTGGCGTTCCTGGCCTCGGACGCCGGGCGCTGGGTGACGGGCCACTGGCTGGACGCGACAGGAGGTTCCCTGACCTGAGCGGCGGGGCAGATGGGCGAGTGAGGGCGGCGGGCAGCAGGCGAAAGAGGGCGGCGGCGCGCTGCGGGAGCGGGCGGATTTCGGGCGTCTTCCGACGCGCCCGTGACCCCCGATTCTGTTAGATTGGTCTAAACCACATACCTCTCTTGCCAGAGCCCTCCCAGACCTCCAGCCCTCTTCAGAACGGCAGGCCCAGCGTGGAAGTTGTCATCGTTCCGGACGCCGCGGCGGGCGGCGAGCTGATCGCCGAGGCCATGGCCCAGCTGCTGCGGCGCAAGCCCGACGCCGTGCTCGGCGTGGCCACCGGCTCGACCCCGCTGCCCATCTACCAGGCGCTGACCGCCAAGGTGCGCTCCGGCGCCGTGGACACCTCGCGGGCGCGCATAGCCCAGCTCGACGAGTACGTGGGGCTGCCCGCCGAGCATCCCGAGTCCTACCGCTCGGTGCTGCGCCGGGAGGTGCTGGAGCCGCTCGGAATCGGGATGGACGCCTTCATGGGCCCGGACGGGACGGCTCCGGACGTCCAGGCCGCGTGCGAGGCGTACGACGGGGCGCTCGCCGGTGCCGGCGGCGTTGACCTGCAGCTGCTGGGGATCGGCACCGACGGGCACATCGGTTTCAACGAGCCGTGCTCCTCGCTCGCCTCGCGCACCCGTATCAAGACGCTCACCGAGCAGACCCGGATCGACAACGCGCGCTTCTTCGACGGCGACATCGAGCAGGTGCCGCACCACGTGATCACCCAGGGCATCGGCACGATCCTGGAGGCCCGCCACCTGGTGCTGCTCGCGACGGGCGAGGGCAAGGCGGACGCGGTCGCCGCGACCGTGGAGGGGCCGGTCGCGGCCGTCTGTCCGGCTTCCGCGCTCCAGCTGCATCCGCACGCCACGGTGGTCGTCGACGAGGCCGCCGCGTCCAAGCTCAAGCTGGCCGACTACTTCCGGCACACCTACGCCGACAAGCCGGACTGGCAGGGGATCTAGTCGTCCGGACCGGCAGGGATCCGGTACGGGTCACGAGGACGGCTCCGGTGGCGGGGGGGGGGAGGGGGGCACCCCCCCCCCCCCCCCCACACACCCTCCGGACCAGGAAAACAAAGGGTCCGTCGGTATATGGGGGAGGGTAAGGGACGTGAGGATGGAGCCCTCCCACACGAA
>NZ_JBWKFL010000006.1:98125-130446 GCF_056434305.1 Streptomyces sp. NPDC044061
GGACAAACTGGGAGGGGAGGGGGCGTGGTCGTTGAGAAGAGGGGGAGACCTGGGGGGGGCCATGGGGCCGGCTTCGGGGGCGGGAGGAGACGGCGGCCCCCCCCCCCCCCGCCCCCCGCACACCCTATGGACTAGACCAACACCGGGTCCGCCGGTATATAGAGGAGATCACGGACCGTGCGGATGGAGCCCTGACACACGAAGCCGTGCCACGATGTGAGCCGTGGCCGATGGGATGTCGGTCGCTTTCGGCATCAGGAGCCGGGAAGGCAGAGCATGAGCACCGAGGTCGGCAGTGCGGAGAACGAGGCCGGGACGACCGTCCGTACCGCGCGTGTGCCCAAGTACTACCGCTTGAAGAAGCACCTGCTCGACATGACGGAGACGCAGGCGCCGGGTACGCCGGTCCCGCCCGAGCGCACGCTGGCGGCCGAGTTCGACACCTCCCGCACCACCGTCCGCCAGGCCCTGCAGGAACTCGTGGTCGAGGGCCGGCTCGAGCGCATCCAGGGCAAGGGCACCTTCGTCGCCAAGCCGAAGGTCTCGCAGGCGCTGCAGCTCACCTCGTACACCGAGGACATGCGGGCCCAGGGCCTGGAGCCCACCTCCCAGCTGCTGGACATCGGCTACATCACGGCCGACGACCGGCTGGCCGAGCTGCTCGACATAACGGCGGGCGGGCGCGTGCTGCGCATCGAGCGACTGCGCATGGCCAACGCCGAGCCGATGGCCATCGAGACCACCCATCTGTCGGCCAAGCGCTTCCCGGCCCTCAGGCGCTCCCTGGTGAAGTACACGTCCCTGTACACGGCCCTCGCCGAGGTCTACGACGTCCATCTCGCGGAGGCCGAGGAGACCATCGAGACCTCCCTGGCCACCCCGCGCGAGGCGGGCCTGCTCGGCACCGACGTGGGCCTGCCGATGCTGATGCTCTCCCGTCACTCCCTGGACCGTGAGGGCAAGCCGGTGGAGTGGGTGCGGTCCGTGTACCGCGGTGACCGGTACAAGTTCGTGGCGCGTCTGAAGCGCCCGGCGGAGTGAAGCGGTCCGCGGACCGAAGCAATCGCGGGCTCAACCGCGTTGGCGTCTTCACACCTCAACCCCGAAATCGACATACCGATATGCGGACGAGGTCTTCCGCTGCCGTGACACCGTCACCTAGATTGCCTGCGCATTACACAGGTGATCAGCGAGGGGACGGAGCCGTGGCATGTCCGAAACGCCTGAAGTGAGACCACCGGTGGTGACACCGGTCCGCGTGATCATCGCTCTCTGTCTCGTCGCGCCCTTCGTGGCGATGCTGTGGGTGGGCTCGTACGCCAAGACGGACCCCGCGTTCATCGGGATCCCGTTCTTCTACTGGTACCAGATGCTGTGGGTGCTGATCTCCACCGCGCTCACCCTGCTCGCGTACAAGCTGTGGCAGCGTGACCAGGGCGCCCGCAGGGCGACCGCGGACAAGGGGGCGGCGAAGTGAAGGACGGCGTCAACGGCGTCGCACTCGGCGTCTTCATCTTCTTCTTCCTGGCCGTCACGGTCATGGGCTTCCTGGCCGCGCGCTGGCGCAAGGCCGACAACGAGCACTCCCTGGACGAATGGGGCCTCGGCGGACGGTCGTTCGGCACCTGGATCACCTGGTTCCTGCTCGGCGGCGACCTGTACACGGCGTACACCTTCGTCGCCGTCCCGGCGGCGATCTACGCGGCGGGCGCGGCGGGCTTCTTCGCGGTGCCGTACACGATCCTGGTCTACCCGCTGATCTTCACGTTCCTGCCCCGCCTGTGGTCGGTCTCGCACCGCCACGGCTACGTCACGACCTCGGACTTCGTGCGCGGCCGCTTCGGCTCGAAGGGCCTGTCGCTGGCCGTGGCGCTCACCGGCATCCTCGCGACGATGCCGTACATCGCGCTCCAGCTCGTCGGCATCCAGGCGGTGCTGGACGTGATGGGCGTCGGCGGCGGCGAGAACACCAACTGGTTCGTGAAGGACCTGCCGCTGCTCATCGCCTTCGGCGTGCTGGCCGCGTACACGTACTCGTCGGGTCTGCGCGCCCCCGCCCTGATCGCGTTCGTGAAGGACACGCTGATCTACATCGTCATCGCGGTGGCGATCATCTACATCCCGATCAAGCTGGGCGGGTTCGATGACGTCTTCGCCAAGGCGGGTGACGCGTTCAGCCAGGTCAACCCGGCCACCGGCAAGCCGCGCGGCGCGCTCGCCCCGCCGGAGGCCGGCCAGTGGACCTACGCCACCCTGGCGCTCGGCTCCGCCCTCGCCCTGTTCATGTACCCGCACTCGATCACCGCGACGCTGTCGTCCAAGAGCCGTGAGGTGATCCGCCGCAACACCACGCTCCTGCCGCTGTACTCGCTGATGCTGGGCCTGCTCGCGCTGCTCGGCTTCATGGCGATCGCGGCCGGAGTGAAGGTGACCAACGGGCAGTTGGCGATTCCGCAGCTGTTCGAGAACATGTTCCCGGACTGGTTCGCGGGTGTGGCCTTCGCGGCGATCGGGATCGGCGCCCTGGTGCCCGCGGCCATCATGTCCATCGCGGCGGCCAACCTCTTCACGCGCAACATCTACAAGGACTTCATCAAGCCGGACGCGACGCCCCAGCAGGAGACCCGGGTGTCCAAGATCGTGTCGCTGCTGGTGAAGGTGGGCGCGCTGGTCTTCGTCCTGACGATGGACAAGACCGTGGCCATCAACTTCCAGCTGCTGGGCGGCATCTGGATCCTGCAGACCTTCCCGGCCCTGGTCGGCGGCCTGTTCACCCGCTGGTTCCACCGCTGGGCGCTGCTCGCCGGCTGGGCGGTCGGCATGGTGTACGGCACGTTCGCCGCGTACGGGGTGGCCTCGCCGACCCAGAAGCACTTCGGCGGCTCGGCGAAGGAGATCCCGGGCATCGGGGAGATCGGCTACATCGGCCTCACGGCCTTCGTCCTCAACGTCGCCGTCACGGTGGTCCTCACCTTCGTCCTGAAGGCCCTGAAGGCCCCGGAGGGCATCGACGAGACCAACCCGGGCGACTACACGGCCGACGCCGGCGACGCGGGCGTCCAGGTGGAGCTTCCGCCCGCCACCGCGGGAAGCGCCCACTAGCGCTCCCCCACAGGCGCGGGGAACCGCGCCCAGACAGCACGACGAACCCGCAGCGGGCCGCCGAGACCGAGCAGCACGGCGGCCCGCTCTTCGTGTGCGCGTGCGCACGGGGCCACCCGGCGGACATCACTCTCCTCATCCGGGAGTTGACCCTCCGAAGCGGCGGCGACACAACATCTGGGGGTGACACCACGACCCGGCACTAGATGTATGCTCATCCTCGCTGTCGCCGCAGGGGAATCCGGTGCGAATCCGGAACTGTCCCGCAACGGTGTACTTGCGTGCATCCGCACGCCTGTTCAGTCCGAGGACCTGTCGCCAGCACGCGCCCGGCCGTCCGGCTCGGGTGCTCATCGACGTCCGGGCCTCGTGGAGTGGGCCGGTGGACGCGACGCCGTGCGCGCTCGTGCTGCCCCCTGCCCTCCGCAAGGCCCCCGTGCCGAGCGAGGGAGAGCCCCACGTGACCATCGCGCCAGCCGATCCGGCTTCAGTCGGCGACCTGAAGACCGACGGTCCCGGTACCGCGCTGCTGCGGACCCTGACCGAGCTGACCGCCGACCTCCCCGACGCCGACCCCGGCCGGGTCGCCGCGGCCGCGCTGCGCGGCCGGTCCGCACGGGCTGACGAGGCGGAGTTGCGCGAGCTGGCCACGGAGGCGGCCGCCGGACTCATCTCCGAGGACCCCGCCTACTCCCGGCTGGCCGCCCGGCTGCTGACCGTCTCCATCAGGGCCGAGGCCGCCTCCCAGGGCGTCACCTCCTTCACCGGGTCCGTCGCCGTGGGCCACCGCGAGGGCCTGGTCGCCGACCGCACCGCGGAGTTCGTGCGGCTGCACGCCGAGCGGCTGGACTCGCTGATCGACACGGCGGCCGACGACCGCTTCGGCTACTTCGGCCTGCGCACCCTGCACAGCCGCTACCTGCTCCGGCACCCCATCACCCGGCAGGTGATCGAGACGCCCCAGCACTTCATGCTGCGGGTCGCCGCGGGCCTCGCCGAGGACGACACCGCCCGCTCCGTGGACGAGGTCGCGGCGCTCTACGGGCTCATGAGCCGCCTCGACTATCTGCCCTCCTCCCCCACGCTCTTCAACTCCGGCACCCGGCACCCGCAGATGTCGTCCTGCTACCTCCTCGACTCCCCGCTGGACGAGCTGGACTCCATCTACGACCGCTACCACCAGGTCGCCCGCCTCTCCAAGCACGCCGGCGGCATCGGTCTGTCGTACTCCCGCATCCGCAGCCGGGGTTCGCTGATCCGCGGCACCAACGGGCACTCCAACGGCATCGTCCCGTTCCTGAAGACCCTGGACGCCTCGGTGGCGGCCGTGAACCAGGGCGGCCGGCGCAAGGGCGCGGCCGCGGTGTACCTGGAGACCTGGCACTCCGACATCGAGGAGTTCCTGGAGCTGCGGGACAACACCGGTGAGGACGCCCGCCGTACGCACAACCTGAACCTCGCGCACTGGATCCCGGACGAGTTCATGCGCCGGGTCAACGCCGACGAGCAGTGGTCGCTGTTCTCCCCGGCGGACGTGCCGGAGCTGGTGGACCTGTGGGGCGAGGAGTTCGACGCGGCCTACCGCAAGGCGGAGGCGAACGGGCTCGCCAGGAAGACGATCCCGGCCCGCGACCTGTACGGCCGCATGATGCGCACCCTCGCGCAGACCGGCAACGGCTGGATGACCTTCAAGGACGCCGCCAACCGCACGGCCAACCAGACGGCGACCGCGGGCCACGTCGTGCACTCCTCCAACCTCTGCACGGAGATCCTGGAGGTCACGGACGACGGGGAAACGGCGGTCTGCAACCTGGGCTCGGTCAACCTCGGCGCCTTCGTGACGAACGGCGATCTCGACTGGGACCGCCTCGACGAGACGGTCCGCACGGCCGTCACCTTCCTCGACCGCGTGGTCGACATCAACTTCTACCCGACCGAGCAGGCGGGCCGCTCCAACGCCAGGTGGCGTCCGGTGGGCCTGGGTGCGATGGGTCTGCAGGACGTCTTCTTCAAGCTGCGCCTGCCCTTCGACTCACCCGAGGCGAAGGCCCTGTCCACGCGGATCGCCGAGCGCATCATGCTCGCCGCGTACGAGGCCTCCGCCGACCTGGCCGAGCGCAACGGCCCGCTGCCGGCCTGGGAGAAGACCCGCACCGCCCGGGGCGTCCTGCACCCCGACCACTACGACGTGGAGCTGACCTGGCCGGAGCGGTGGGCCGCCCTGCGCGAGCGGATCGCCTCCGTCGGCCTGCGCAACGCGCTGCTCCTCGCGATCGCGCCCACCGCGACCATCGCCTCCATCGCGGGCGTCTACGAGTGCATCGAGCCGCAGGTGTCCAACCTGTTCAAGCGCGAGACGCTGTCCGGTGAGTTCCTGCAGGTCAACTCGTATCTGGTGAAGGATCTGAAGGAGCTGGGGGTCTGGGACGCCCGGACCCGGGAGGCGCTGCGCGACTCCAATGGCTCGGTGCAGGACTTCGCGTGGATCCCGGCCGACGTAAGGGCGCTGTACCGCACGGCGTGGGAGATCCCGCAGCGCGGTCTGATCGACATGGCGGCGGCCCGCACCCCGTTCCTGGACCAGGCGCAGTCCCTGAACCTGTTCCTGGAGACGCCGACCATCGGCAAGCTCTCCTCGATGTACGCGTACGCCTGGAAGTCGGGCCTGAAGACGACGTACTACCTGCGCTCGCGCCCGGCGACCCGGATCGCCCGCGCCGCGCAGGCGCAGACCCAGAAGACCATCCCCGTCCAGCAGGTCACCGACCCCGACGCGGTCGCCTGCTCCCTGGAAAACCCCGAGTCCTGCGAGGCCTGCCAGTAATGACCACCCGTAACCAGAACCTCCTCGACCCGGGCTTCGAGCTGACCCTGCGTCCCATGCGCTACCCGGACTTCTACGAGCGCTACCGGGACGCCATCAAGAACACCTGGACCGTGGAGGAGGTCGACCTCCACTCGGACGTCGCCGACCTCGCCAAGCTGACGCCGGCCGAGCAGCACCTGATCGGCCGTCTGGTGGCCTTCTTCGCCACGGGCGACTCGATCGTCGCGAACAACCTGGTGCTGACGCTGTACAAGCACATCAACTCCCCCGAGGCGCGGCTCTACCTGAGCCGTCAGCTCTTCGAGGAGGCCGTGCACGTCCAGTTCTATCTGACGCTGCTCGACACGTACCTGCCCGACCCGGACGACCGGACGGCGGCCTTCGCGGCCGTGGAGAACATTCCCTCCATCCGCGAGAAGGCCGGGTTCTGCTTCAAGTGGATCAACGAGGTCGAGAAGCTGGAGCGGCTGGAGTCCCGGGCCGACCGCCGGCGCTTCCTGCTCAACCTCATCTGCTTCGCCGCGTGCATCGAGGGCCTGTTCTTCTACGGCGCCTTCGCGTACGTCTACTGGTTCCGCAGCCGGGGCCTGCTGCACGGTCTGGCCACCGGCACCAACTGGGTGTTCCGCGACGAGACGATGCACATGTCCTTCGCCTTCGACGTGGTCGACACCGTCCGCAAGGAGGAGCCGGACCTCTTCGACGACGAGTTGCAGCAGCAGGTCACCGACATGCTGCGGGAGGCCGTCGAGGCCGAGCTGCAGTTCGCGCGCGACCTGTGCGGTGACGGCCTTCCCGGCATGAACACCGACTCGATGCGGCAGTACCTCGAGTGCGTCGCCGACCAGCGCCTGACGCGTCTCGGCTTCGCCCCGGTGTACGGCTCGGAGAACCCGTTCTCCTTCATGGAGCTGCAGGGCGTTCAGGAGCTGACGAACTTCTTCGAGCGCCGCCCGTCGGCGTACCAGGTCGCGGTGGAGGGCACCGTCGACCTGGACGAGGACTTCTGAGGCCTCCTTTCCCCACGGGCCTCCTGGGCCCTCCTGATCTGACGGTCGATGATCCTGTCGCGCAGGATGCCGATCACCGCCGGGAGGACCAGGAGGCCCAGGATCCCGATCACGGCGATCATTCCGAGCAGTCCTTCTGTCTGTGCCGTAGTCATGACACCACTGTCGCGCGGGACACTCCTTACCAACAGTGGCAGGACTGCCGTACACCCTCGATTTACTGCCACCGTCGAGGCACACTGGCAGCATGCTGCGAAACGTGGTCGCCGTCCTCCTCGACGGCGTGAATCCCTTCGAGCTGGCGGTCGTCTGCGAGGTCTTCGGGACCGACCGCAGCGACGAGGGCCTACCGGTGTACGACTTCGCGGTCGCCTCGGCCGAGGGTCCGACGCTGCGCTCGCACGCGGGTTTCTCGCTGCAGGTCGAGCACGGCCTGGAGCGCCTGGAGCAGGCCGACCTGATCGCCGTGCCGGCCGGGTCCTGCTACGACTCCCGGGAGTTCCCGCCCGAGCTGCTGGCGGCCCTGCGCCGCGGGGTGGACCGCGGCGCCCGGGTGCTCAGCGTCTGCTCGGGCGTCTTCGTGCTCGCCGCGGCCGGGCTGCTGGACGGCCGGCGGTGCGCCGTGCACTGGCACCACGCGGACGAGCTGGCCCGGCAGTACCCGCGGCTGACCGTCGAGCCCGACGTGCTCTACGTCGACGAGGACCCGGTGATCACCTCCGCCGGCACCGCGGCCGGCATCGACGCCTGTCTGCACCTCGTACGCAAGGAACAGGGCCCGGAGGTCGCCAACCGGATCGCCCGGCGGATGGTGGTGCCGCCGCACCGGGACGGCGGGCAGGCGCAGTACATCGAGCGGCCGCTGCCCAAGGCCCCGTGCGACACCGTCGGCGAGGTCCTGGTGTGGATGGAGGAGCACCTCGACGAGGAGGTGACCGTCGAGCAGCTCGCCGCCCGCGCCCACATGGCCCCGCGCACCTTCGCCCGGCGCTTCCAGCAGGAGACGGGAACCACCCCGTACCGCTGGATCCTGCGTCAACGGGTACTGCTCGCACAGGAGTTGCTGGAGGGAACGGACGAGACGGTGGACGCGGTCGCCGCGCGCACCGGGTTCGGCACGGCGGCCGCGCTGCGCCACCAGTTCGTCCGCGCGCTCGGTACGACACCCAACGCCTACCGGCGCGCGTTCCGGGGCCCGCAGGCCGCCTGAGCGTGCGCCGGTGCCGGGCGACTCACCAGGGCACCGGGTTCAGCAGCAGCCGGTGCGGCCGGAGCGTGATGCCCACGCGGGTGTGGTCGTTCGACCCGCCGACCTGCTCGAAGCGGTACTTCGCCGAGATCGCCGCGGTGATCAGGCTCAGCTGGGCCATGGAGAAGTGGTCGCTGGGGCACTTGCGGTTGCCGACGCTGAAGGGGCTCATGGCGTACTTCGGTACGTCCTTGGCCCGCTCGGGCAGCCAGCGGTCGGGGTCGAAGTCGAGGTGCCGGTCGTAGGAGCGGGCGTCCCGCTGGATGGCGTAGGGGCTGTAGACGATGTCCGCCCCGGCGGGAATGCGATAGCCGCCGAGCGCGGTGTCCGTCACCGCGCGCCGCGTCAATATCCATACGGCGGGCCGCAAACGCATCGCCTCGACCACGACATTGTTGGTGTGCCGCAGCGCCCGGACGTCTTCGAATCCGACCGGTCGACCACCGGTCACGGATTCGACCTCGGCACGCACCTTCTCGGCGTGTTCCGGGTGTTCGGCGAGCACCTGGAGCAGCCACATGATCGTGGACGCGACAGTTTCGCTGCCTGGGGTAACTATCGCCACCACCTGATCGTGGATCTCCTGTTCCCCGATGGGGTCGCCATTGTCGTCCTTTGCCTCCAGCAAGGCCGTCAGCAAATCGTCCGGCTTTTGACCAGATGCCCTCCGCTCGGCGATGATCTCGTCGACCAGCAGATGCAAATCGGCCAGTGCCCGGTTGAATTCACGGTTGGCCGGGAACGGCAGCCGGTACAGCGGCCCGAGCGGGATGACCATCCTGCGGTACATACCACGGAAGACGGTCGCGAGATCGGTGCTCAGCCGTTCCGCCCGTTCGTCCATGTACTCGCCGCGCAGCAGGCAGCGGGCGGCGATGCGCACGGCGACCCGGAACGACTCCGAGGTGCAGTCGACGGTCTCACCCGGCTTCCACCGCTCGGTCAGCGCGTGCGCCTCCTCCTCCATCACCGGGCCGTAGGCGGGGACGGCGTCGAGCCGGAACGCGGGCTGGATGGTGCGCCGCTGGCGGCGGTGGCGGGGGCCGTTGGCGGTGGCCACGCCCTCCTTGCCGAGCAGGCCTTCCAGGGACTCCCACAGCGGTCCGTCGATCTTGTAGTCGGGGCTGAGCGCGAGTGCGCCGGTGAGCGCCGGAGTGGTGACGGCGTACACCGTCTTGGGGCCGAGCCGCAGGCGCACCACGTCGCCGTGCTCGCGCAGCCCGGACATGAAGGCGAGGGGATCACGGACCAGCCTCAGGCCGTGACCGAGGCCCGGTAGGGCACCGCCGGCGAGGGGCGGTTCGCGCAGTTCGGACGTCTTCGGGGGCACGGGCTTCACAGACTCGACGGTCATTTCTCACCTGCCGCTTCGTTGTTGACGTACGGGGGCGTGGACCGGTCGTCCCAGCTGTCGACCATGTACCGGCCGGACTCGTGATGGAACCAGTAGACGGAGCTGAACCAGTTCCGCATATTTCCGACGCAGGCCTGCACGGCGACGCTCAATTCCTTTCCCTGCGCCGTGCCGTCGGCGAAGCTGTCGGCGAACCGCAGGGCCTCCCGCTCGGCTTCGATGAATTCATCGACGCATTTCTCGACGCGCCTTCTGATTTCTTCCACCGCTTCTTCGAGCGTCAGCCCCTCATGACTGACGAGACTGATTCCGAGATTGTGCACCTCGTCGCCCGCTATCTCCTTCGGAAGTGAGCAGAGGTCGTTGTACCAGGCGGCGAATTCCTGGCTCAGCAACGCCGGGCGGCGATAGGCCGGATTCTTTCTCACGGCGTCCGGGAGTTCACGTCCGGCGCTCGGCTCCAGCAGGTCCGTCCATATCCAGTGCGCGAAGGTGAGCCGGCGCAGGGCCAGGTACTCCTCGACCCTCGGGACGTAACCCTCGGTCCGGTTGCGGAACTCGCGGTCGTAGGCCTCGATCACCTCGTGGAAGTGCCGGGCGAACCGCTGGTTCCAGGTGCGTGGCAGGAAGGAGTACAACCGCACCACGCTGTCCGCGAACCCCGCCACCAGGGGGTCCGGGTGGTGCAGATGGTGCCGGGGTGCGCCCAGTGCCGCGTGCAGGCGGTACCTCAGGCGCCGCCAGTCGGCCGTCCGGCCGTGCACGATGTCACGGTCGTGGCGGTCGTCCCAGACGAAGAACCAGGCGCTGTAGTCGGCTATGGCCTGCAGCACCTCGTCGGGGGCGCCCAGGTAGTACCCCGCCATGAGGTCGGTGTAGCAAAGGCCGTCGGCATATTCCCGCACCTTGTCCGCCGGCATGAGCCGTTTTTCCAGCAACCACTGCCGGGTCTTCTCCTGGAGCTTCGGCCAATACGGGTGGAGTTGTCGCGGAAACAGGTCCTCGATCGCTGGGAGGGCGAGAGACGGCGGTACTGCGACCGCGGTCGACGATGTGGTGCCGTGTGAGAAAGCGTGCACGAACAGTCCCCTCTCAGCCGCCAGGAGCGCAACACCCCTCCTTGCCGTGCCGGGCGTGCGCCGTTGCGTATCCCCGCCCTTCCATTCAGCACCACAACTGACCGTTGAGGGAACGGATTTGCCTCACTCAACACCCCAACTGCCGGGATTCATGCGACGAACAAATGAACGACGCCCGGTCGGGACGGATCCCGAACCGGGCGTCGCGGTGGACGTCGTGGCTGCTCCCGCAGGGTCGCCGTACGTCTCGGCCGTGCGTCTCAGCCGTTGGCGACCACGGGGTAGCGTGGCTCGTTCTCGGCCATCTGCCGCAGCGCGTCCTTGCGGTCACGCTTGGACAGCCGGTCGATGTACAGGTAGCCGTACAGGTGGTCGGTCTCGTGCTGCAAACACCGTGCGAAGTAGCCGGTGCCGCGGACCTTGATCGGGTTGCCCTTCTCGTCCTGGCCGGTCACCTCGGCGTAGTCGGGGCGCGCGAGCGGCGCGTACGCCGTGGGCACGGACAGGCAGCCCTCGTTGCTGTCGTCCAGCCGGCGCCGGTCGGCGGGCAGGTCGACCAGCTTCGGGTTGCACACCACGCCGACGTGCCGGACACCCTCGTCGTCCTGGCAGTCGTAGACGAAGACCTTCAGGTCGACACCGATCTGGTTGGCGGCCAGGCCCACGCCCTCGGCGGTGCGCTGGCTGGCGAACATGTCCGCGATCAGCTGGTCCAGCTCCTCGCCGAACTCGGTGACGTCCTGGCACTCCTTGTGCAGGACGGGGTTGCCGACGACGGTGATCGGCCGCGAGGTGCCGCGCTCGCGCCAGGCGTTCTCGCGCTCCTCACAGTTCTCCGTGTCGACGACGTACCCCTCGTCGTCGACGGGGAGCACGCCCGCGTGCTGCTGATCGGTGTCCTGCTGCGCCATGACCGACGTAAGCCTTCCTGCACAAATACTGGGAGTGATGCTGATACAGGGTACGTGCAGCGTCCCGCCGGGGGCGCGGGGAACGGCTCGACCGGCCACGACGGCCCGCGGGCCGGGAGACGGCGTCAGCAGACCTCTTCGAGATCCCGCCAGTCACGCGAGTCCGGGCTGTCAGCGACCCAGCCGTCCAGCAACCCCCGGACCAGCGAAGCCGGCGCGGCCACTCCGCACTCCCGCTCCGGCACCCACAGCTGGCCGTCCGTGCGGTGGCCGAGCGGCCCGGGATGCCCCGGCTCGCTGTGGTCGTGCGGGTCCAGATGCACGCCGTCGCCCTCGTCCGAGGGCATCCGCGACTCCGAGCACATGCGGCACAGCAGCCGCACCGAGGAGGACCAGTCCTCCGCCGCGAACCCCGCGTCGGCGGCCAGCTGCTCCAGGGCGTCCCGGTCGGCCTCGGTGGCCGCCTCCAGCAGGACCACCCAGGTGGGCACCGGCGAGGGCGCCCACAGCTCGATCTCGTCGAAGACCGGGTAGGAGTGCCCCGCGGACGTCGTGCGCTCGCCGTGCGGGACGCCGTCGTGCAGCACGACCTCCCCCCAGCGCCGCCCGGACGACGGAAGCGGGATGGACAGCACCTCGATCCGCGCCGGGTCCAGCCTGCGGCCCCACACCACCTCGGCCTCGCCCTCCGGCGAGAGCCGCACGGCCGCGCTGCCCAGTTCCATGCCGAGCGGCTCGCCCGAGGCGGTGGCGCCGCCCGGCACCCGCAGTCCGTACGCCTGCCAGGCGCGGCGGGCCAGCGGCCAGTCCTGCAGGGCGGTCGCGGCGATGCCCACGTTCCACCAGTCGGGAGCGCCGGTCTCCCGGTCGAGGAGGGCCACGGCGCGCAGTCCGGCCGCGCGGGCCTGCTCCCAGTCGTGCCGGAACTTGTGCAGCAGGGCGAGGTTGAACCAGGACTCCGCCAGCCAGGGTTCCAGGTCGGCGGCGCGTGTCAGCAGCTCGCCCGCGTCCTCGTACCGGCCGTCGCCGATCAGCGTGAACGCCCTGTCGGTGGCCTGCCGCCAGGAGGCGGAGGGCCGGTGCCGTCCCTTGCCGAAGATCCTCACGATTCCCGCCTGCCAGTTCCAGTTCCGCACGTGGGCTGGCTTGTGCCCCCGAACACCCTCTCCCTCGCATCCAACCACGTAGGGCGTGAGAGGCGCTCATTACCCATGGGTTACCCCGTCGCGGGCCGGGTCAGACAGTCCCGCCCGTCTCCCGCCGCCACTCTCGGCCGTGGTGCCGCCGCGCCGGCCCCCGCCCTGGGACAGTACCCGGACGAGCGACTCCACGACCTCCGGAGCGTAGTCCCCGGCGCCGGCCAGGCGCAGCTCCTCCAGGGCGCGCAGCGGCCCGTCGGGCCCGGCGTCCCGGGCCTTCTCCTCGTACGCGTTGACGGCGCGGACGATCCGGGCGGCGAGCGGCTGGTCCCGGCAGGGGTCGGCCTGCCGCTCCACGACCACGGCGACCGCCGCGTCCACCCCTGTCTGCCGTACGACGGCCCCGCCGAGCAGCGCGATGCGCCGCTGCTCCTCGCGGGGCAGGTCGGCGGTGGCGCCGGCCGGCACGGGGTCGACCAGGCTGAGCTGGCCGATGTCGTGCATGAGGGCCGCGTGCTCCAGGACGGTCAGGGTGGGTCCGGACAGGCCCAGGTCACGGCCGACTGCCAGGCTGAGCGCGGCGACGCGGCGGGCGTGCCCGGTGGGGGTGCAGCCGGCTATCTCGGTGGCCCGGGCGAGGGAGGCGATGGTCTGCCGGTAGGTGGCGCGTACGGCGGCGTAGCGGCGGACGGAGAGCTGGGTGAGCAGCAGGGGCAGGCAGAACACCGGCAGGGCCCACAGTCCGGCGACGGCGACCCCGAGCGCCATCACCGCGCCGGTCGCGCACACGGCGGATCCGATGCCGCGCAGTCCGCGCAGTTGGTCGCGCAGCAGCGGGCCGAAGGGCCAGCCGGTCCGGGAGTGGGCGAGGGCGGCGGCGAGGACGGCGTCGCACAGGGCGGTGAGGACGAGCAGGGAGACGAGCAGCAGGGCGTAGGCGGGGCCGCTCCAGGAGTCGAACACGCCCTTGTTGGACAGGGGTTGGAAGCAGACGGCGGCGAAGCCGACGGTCAGGACGCGGCGGGCGAGGTGGTCGAGCGTCGGGGTGCGTCCGCACCAGATGTGGGGGACGCCGCCGAGCAGCGAGGCGGCGAGGACGATGGTGACGACCTGCGGAGCGTCGTGCAGCGTCTGGTGCCCCGCGTCGGGCCCGAGCAGGGCGTACGACAGCGATCCGGCGGTGCCGAGCGGTGCGGCCTGCCGTACCTGCGGGCCGCTCCACCGGGTCAGTTCGCCGACGGCTATGAGCACACCGAAGGCGAGGGCGACCCGCCGGTCGGCTATGCCGCTCCACAGGGTGGCGGCGAGGGAGGCCGCGGCGGTGAGCGCCGCGGACGTGTGGATGACCCGGAGGGCGGTCATCGGACGGCCCCGCTGCGGCTGCCGGCCACCGGCTGCTGGGCGGGGACCGCCTGCGCCGTCTCGTCCGCCGTGACGGCCGGGTGCCAGCCGTGGCGGCGCAGGGCACGGGCGAGCGCCGTGACCATGCGGGGGTCGAACTGGGAACCGGCGCACCGCTCCAGCTCCGTGACCGCCGTCTCGACCGGGCGGGCCCTGCTGTAGGAGCGGGTGGAGGTCATCGCGTCGAAGGCGTCCGCCACGGCCACCACCCGGGCGCACTCGGGGATCTGGCCGCCCGCCAGGCCGTACGGGTAGCCGCTGCCGTCGAGCCGTTCGTGGTGGTGCAGGATCGCCGCGCGGGCCTCGCCGAGGAAGGAGATCCCGCGGACCATCTCGTGGCCGTACTCGGGATGCAGCTCGATGATCCGCCGTTCCTCGGGGGTCAGCGGGCCGTCCTTGCGCAGCAGCCGGGTGGGCACGCCGAGCTTGCCGACGTCGTGCAGGATGCCGGCGAAGCGCAGCACCTCGACGCGTTCGTCGTCCATGCCGAGTTCGCGGGCGATCATCACGGAGGCCCGGCCGACCCGCTCGCTGTGACCGCGGGTGTAGCCGTCCTTGATGTCGACGGCCTGCACCAGCGCGCGAATGGTGGCCTGATGGGCGGCCCGCTCCCGGTGGTACTGGGCGAAGACCCAGCAGGAGACGCACATCGGCAGCAGCACGAGCAGCGCGGCGCCGGGCCCGTACCGGCTGCGCCACAGCACGGCCATCATCAGCCCGGCGAGTCCGTGCACCGCGACCGGCGCGAGGGAGCGGGACAGCAGCCCGCGCCAGGCCCGGCGCAGGGGCACTCGCTCGGCGGCAGCCAGGATCCCGCCGTCGAGCGCGGCGAGCACCAGGCAGAAGGCGAGGACGGCCGCCCCCGCGGGCACGAGGGCGTAGGGGAAGTCGCAGGCCACGACGGCGTCCCGGCCGCCGAGCGACCAGTGGACCCGGGCGGCGCCCCACACGGCGAGCGAGGGCTGTGCGGCCCGCCACACGCGGCGCAGCCACACGGGCCGTTCCTCGACGCGGGCGAGCAGGGCGGCCGGCAGCGGCACGAGCGCGGCGGCGGGCGGGGGCAGCAGGAAGGCCCCGGCGAGCAGGACGGGGTAGAAGGTGCCGCCGAGGCGGCGCCGTACGACGTGCTCGCAGGCCGCGTACAGCGCGGCGAGCAGGGCGAGCGCCCACCAGGGCGTGTGCGTGGCCGGAAGCCGCAGGACGCAGGCGAGGGACAGCAGGGCGACGCAGGCCACCCAGACCCGTGCTCTCGCCGGAACCGCCTCCATCGCGCTCCTCCCCCGGACCACGCCTGTCCAGGCTCGGAGCCTAGGGCGGGAATCGGGGGATCCGGGGGCTTATGACCCGAGGATTAGCACGTTCGGGTGACGGCCGGCGGTCGGCTCGTGGTCAGCTCTCCTGAGCGGTGGCGGTCACGTCGTGCTCGGGCACGGTCTGCCCGGAACGGATCAGATCGATCCGCCCCATGACCTTCGCGCGCAGGTCCGCGGGCACGTCGTCATGGCCGCAGCACCGCTTGACCAGCTTCTTCACGGCCTGCTCCAGGCCGTACTTCTCCAGGCACGGCGAGCATTCCTCGAAGTGGTGCTGGAACTTGTCGCGATCGACGTCCGGCATCTCGCTGTCGAGGAACTCGTACAGGTGGTCGAGGACCTCACTGCAGTCCGTCTCGTGCGGCTCTCCGCAGCTCATGAGCCCGAGCCTTTCGCTTCGTTCGACTCTCCGGCGCCGGCCGGGACCAGCCCGCGCTCACGGGCGTAGTCCTCGAGCATGCCGCGCAGTTGCCGGCGGCCCCGGTGCAGCCGGGACATCACCGTACCGATGGGTGTCCCCATGATGTCCGCGATCTCCTTGTACGCAAAGCCCTCCACGTCCGCGAGATAGACGGCGATGCGGAACTCCTCGGGGATCGCCTGCAGCGCTTCCTTCACGTCCGAGTCGGGCAGGTGGTCGAGCGCCTGCGACTCGGCGGAGCGCAGACCCGTCGACATGTGCGACTCGGCACGGGCGAGCTGCCAGTCCTCGATCTCCTCGGCCGCGCTGCGCTGGGGCTCGCGCTGCTTCTTGCGGTACGAGTTGATGAAGGTGTTGGTGAGGATCCGGTACAGCCACGCCTTGAGGTTGGTGCCCTCGCGGAACTGGTGGAAGGACGCGTACGCCTTGGCGTACGTCTCCTGCACCAGGTCCTCGGCGTCGGCCGGGTTGCGCGTCATGCGCAGCGCGGCCGAGTACATCTGGTCGAGGAATTCGAGCGCGTCCCGTTCGAAGCGCGCACTGCGCTGGGCGGTCGACTCCGCGCTGTCGCCCCGGCCCTCGGGCAGCTCCGCCTGGCCGTTGTCGGTCCCTGCGTCGGTCCCAGTGACCGGACCCACCTCCTCAAGATCCCGGGCAGGACCGAAACCGATCCCACTCGTTTCGGAGGATAGAACACCACCCGTGCCCGCCGCCCCTCGAATAGGAGCGGTCTTGGCCGCGTGCAGCACCGTCCACTCCAGGTCACCGGCGCTGCGGCGGCTCGAATCAGACTCTGCCGGGCGAAGCCCGTCCACGGGGCGGTGGTGGGCGACGGGAGGGCAGATGGTCGAACCCATGCGGCGGACTTCCTCTCCTACGACTTCGGTGCCGGTGCTTCAGCACTTCTGTCCCGCACAACAGTGGTCCGCCGCCCGGCATTCCCGGCTCACCCGAGTGACGCGACCCACTCCACGACAGCGCCCGTGACGACCTCCAGCGCCCGCTCCTGCGTGATGTCGGCGCGCTTGGGCACGGCGAACCCGTGATCGCCGAACGGCACCTCGACCAGCTCGTAAGGCCCCTCGGGGAACTCCTCCGGCTTCCCGAAGGGATCGTTGCCGCCCTGTACGACCAGCGTGGGCACCCCGGTGCCGAGCAGCTCGTCGCCGCGGGACTTCTCCGGCTTGCCCGGCGGGTGCAGCGGGAAGCTCAGCGCGAGCACGGCGTGCGCGCCCAGCTCACCGGCGGTGCGGCAGGCGACCCGGGCCCCGGCGCTGCGGCCGCCGGAGATCACCGGCAGCTCCATCCCGGCCAGCGCGGGCCAGATGCCGCGCCAGCCGGTGTCCAGGGTCTTCGGCGCGGGCGCGATCTTCTTGCCCGCGACCCGCCAGGGCTGCTCGACCAGGGCCACGGTCACGCCGTGTTCCGGGAGCACCTGGGCGAGCGCCCGCAGGTCCCGCGCCTCGATGCCACCGCCGGCCCCATGACTGGCGGCCAGCACCAGCCGCGCCTTCTTCGCCCGGTGCCAGGTGACGCGTGCGGTCCCGGCGTCGGTCTCGACGATCTCGATCACGTTAGAAGAGTGTGCCCTCTTCGGGCGCCTCAAGCTCCTTCAGCAGCTCGGGGCCGTTGTTGCGGACGTTGCTGACGGCCGTGGGGACCGGGTAGGCGCGCATCAGGCCGGGCGGGGGCGGGGCCAGCAGGTCGCGCAGGTCGTCCGGGTCGGTGCGGGAGGGATCGAGCCAGGCGTCCCAGCGGTCCGGGGTGAGCATCAGCGGCATGCGGGGGTGGATCTCGGCGAGGGAGTGCGGTCCGTCGGCGGGGGCGACGGCCAGCGGGGTCCGCTCCGCCTCGGTGGTGATCACCGAGCAGGTGACCCACCAGGCCCCCGGGTGGTCGTCGGGCAGGGTCCGGTCGCGCCAGAACTCGTACAGCCCGGCCATCGCGAACACCGAGCCGTCGGCGGGCAGCACGAAGTAGGGCTGCTTGCGGGGCCGCTTCTTCCGGCCCTCCTCCTCCAGGTCCCGCTCCTGCTTGCCGGTGACCCACTCGTAATAGCCGTCGGCCGGCAGGATGCAGCGCCGGGCGGCGAAGGCCCGGCGGTAGGAGGGCTTCTCGTGCACGGTCTCCGCGCGCGCGTTGATCATCCGGGCGCCGCCCTCGGGCGTCTTCGCCCAGGAGGGCACCAGACCCCACTTGAGCCTGCGCAGCTGGCGAACCGGACGCGGGGTGTCCGCGTCTTTCACCGGACGGTCCAGGACGGCGTAGACCTCCTTGGTCGGAGCCACGTTGTAGTCCGGTTCCAAGGTCTCCTCGGGCTCCCACTTCTCGATCTCAAAGATTCCTGCGAGATCCTCGGGCCTACGACTGGATGCATACCGTCCGCACATACGTGCCACACTGCCAGGCCCACCCGTCACCCGACCACCACCCCACAACGACGGCGCTTCGCGCCGACCCCTACCGACTCGATGCCAGGGAGCCACTCGGCCACATGGACAGCCTCGCCGCCACCGCGCTGCCCGACCTCTGGGACCGGCTCACCGGTACCCAGCCCGACCCCGACCTGTGGGTGGTGCTCGCCACGCTGGTCGCCGCGCTCGCCGTCGTCGTGCCGCACTCCGTGTGGCGGCTCGCGCGCAACGCCATCACGATCGCGCACGAGGGCGGCCACGGCCTGGTGGCCCTGCTCACCGGCCGGCAGCTCACGGGCATACGCCTGCACTCGGACACCAGCGGTCTCACGGTCAGCCGCGGCAAGCCGTACGGCCTGGGCATGATCCTCACGGCGGCCGCGGGCTACACGGCCCCCTCGCTGCTCGGTCTCGGCGGCGCCGCGCTGCTGGCCACCGGCCGCATCACGCTGCTGCTGTGGGCGGCGACCGCCCTGCTGGTGGTGATGCTGGTGATGATCCGCAACGCGTACGGGGTGCTGACCGTGGTCCTGACCGGGGGCGCCTTCCTGCTGGTGTCGTGGCTGGCGGGTCCGCAGGTGCAGGCGGCCTTCGCGTACGCGGTGGTGTGGTTCCTCCTGCTCGGTGGCGTACGGCCGCCGTTCGAGCTGCAGGCCAAACGGTCGCGGGGCGGTGCCGGGGACTCGGACGCGGACCAGTTGTCCCGCCTGACGCACGTACCGGCGGGGCTGTGGCTGTTCCTGTTCCACGCGGTGTCGCTGTGCTCCTTGATCGGCGGAGGCCGCTGGCTGCTGGAAGGTTGATCCCGGGCCCTCCTTATAAAGTGGCCCCATGGCCCCGAACACCGCCCACCCCGCCCTCTGGCCCGCCCCGCACGCGAGCGGAGCCGTCGACGCGACGGTCCACGTGCCGGGGTCCAAGTCGGTCACCAACCGCGCCCTGGTGCTGGCCGCCCTCGCCTCCGAGCCCGGCTGGCTGCGCCGCCCGCTGCGCTCCCGTGACACGCTGCTGATGGCCGGTGCCCTGCGGGCCATGGGTGTGGAGATCGAGGAGGGCGTGGGCCCGGACGGCTCCGGGGAGGCCTGGCGGGTGCTGCCCACGGGCCTGCACGGCCCGGCCACGGTCGACGTCGGCAACGCCGGCACGGTGATGCGCTTCCTGCCGCCGGTGGCCGCGCTGGCCGACGGCCCCATCCGGTTCGACGGGGACCCGCGGTCCTACGAGCGTCCCCTGAACGGTGTGATCGACGCGCTGCGCGTGCTCGGCGCCCGGATCGACGACGACGGCCGGGGCGCGCTGCCGCTGACCGTGCACGGCGGCGGGGCCCTGGACGGCGGGCCGGTGTCGATCGACGCCTCCTCGTCCTCCCAGTTCGTCTCGGCGCTGCTGCTGTCGGGCCCCCGTTTCAACCAGGGCGTCGAGGTCCGGCACACCGGTGCGACCCTGCCCTCCATGCCGCACATCCGGATGACCGTGGACATGCTGCGCGCGGTCGGCGCCCAGGTGGACACCCCGGAGTCGGGCGGCGAGCCGAACGTGTGGCGGGTGACGCCGGGCGCGCTGCTCGGCCGGGACCTGACGATCGAGCCGGACCTGTCGAACGCCCAGCCCTTCCTCGCGGCGGCCCTGGTCACCGGCGGCAAGGTGCTGATCCCGGACTGGCCGGCGCGCACCACCCAGCCGGGTGACCGGCTGCGGGAGATCTTCACCGAGATGGGCGGTTCCTGCGAACTGACCGAGTACGGGCTGGAGTTCACCGGGTCGGGCGCCGTCCACGGCATCGACGTCGACCTCGGCGACGTCGGCGAGCTGACCCCCGGCATCACGGCGGTCGCGGCCCTCGCGGACTCCCCCTCGACCCTCAGGGGCGTGGCCCACCTGCGTCTGCACGAGACGGACCGGCTGGCCGCGCTCACCAAGGAGATCAACGAGCTGGGCGGCGACGTCACCGAGACCGCCGACGGCCTGCACATCCGCCCGCGCGCGCTGCACGGCGGGATCTTCCACACCTACGAGGACCACCGCATGGCGACCGCCGGTGCGATCATCGGCCTGGCGGTGGAGGGGGTGCAGATCGAGAACGTGGCGACCACGGCGAAGACCCTGCCCGACTTCCCCGACCTGTGGACCGGGATGCTGGGGAACTGACGGGCGGACTGGGACCATGCGCCGCTACGGCAAGCACACCGACGAGGACGACATCCGCAGCCGCCCGAACCGCAAGGGCAACCGGCCGCGTACCAACATCCGCCCCAAGCACGAGGACGCGGCCGAGGGCATGGTCCTCACCGTCGACCGGGGCCGGCTCACCTGCCTGGTCGAGGACCGTCCGGTGATGGCGATGAAGGCCCGCGAGCTGGGCCGCAAGGCGGCCGTGGTGGGCGACCGGGTGGCCCTGGTCGGCGATCTGTCCGGAAAGAAGGACACGCTCGCACGGATCGTGCGCATCGAGGAGCGCAGCTCACTGCTGCGTCGTACGGCCGACGACGACGACCCCTACGAGCGGGTGGTCGTCGCCAACGCGGACCAGCTGGCCATCGTCACCGCGCTCGCCGACCCGGAGCCGCGTCCCCGCCTGATCGACCGCTGTCTGGTCGCGGCCTACGACGGCGGCCTGGAACCGCTGCTGGTGATGACCAAGTCGGACCTGGCCCCGCCGGACAAGCTGCTGGAGCTGTACGGCACCCTCGACATCCCCTACGTCGTCACCAGCCGCGAGGAGCTGGAGAACGGCGACGCGGCGGACCGGGTGCGCGAGCACCTGGACGGCAAGATCACCGCTTTCGTGGGTCACTCGGGCGTGGGCAAGACCACCCTGGTCAACGCCCTGGTCCCGCAGGAGCGCCGCCGTACGACGGGACACGTCAACGCGGTGACCGGCCGCGGCCGCCACACCACGACGTCCGCCCTCGCCCTGCCGCTCTCGGCCGCGGACGGCTGGGTCGTCGACACCCCGGGCGTGCGCTCCTTCGGTCTGGCGCACATCGACCCGTCCCGGGTGATCCACGCCTTCCCGGACCTGGAGCCGGGTACGGAGGGCTGCCCGCGCGCGTGCAGCCACGACGAGCCGGACTGCGCGCTGGACACGTGGGTCGAGGAGGGCCACGCGGACCCGGCGCGGCTGTACTCGCTGCGCCGGCTGCTGGCCACGCGCGAGCGCAGGGAGGGCGACTGAGCACCGCGGTGTTTGCCGGGGCCCTGGGCCGGTAAGTGCATAATCGCACCGAGCCGGAGATCGGGACCTACGGGAGGACCGCACATGGCGTGGCTGCTGGTCATCGTCGCCGGCATTCTGGAGACCGGCTTCGCCGTGTGCCTGAAGCTCTCCCACGGGTTCACCCGGCTGTGGCCGACGATCGCCTTCGCCTGCTTCGCTCTGGGCAGCTTCGGCCTGCTGACCCTCTCCCTGAAGAAGCTGGACGTCGGCCCCGCGTACGCCGTGTGGACCGGGATCGGTGCGGCGGGCACCGCGATCTACGGCATGGTCTTCCTCGGTGACCTGGTGTCGACCCTGAAGATCGTGTCGATCACGTTCGTGATCGTCGGTGTGATCGGCCTGCAGCTGTCCGGCTCGGCCCGCTGAAGAACCAGTTCGCTCCGGGCAGCGGGGGCGGCGGGAAGGGATCCTCAGGTCAGCTGCCCGGGGAGCGCGCCGCGCACCAGTTCGGCGATCCCGGCCTCCCCCGGCGGCGCGGCCACACAGGACAGCGCGAGGCGCACGACCAGTTCGCAGGACCGCGCGAGCTCGGAGCCGTCGGTCCGCGCCGCCTCGGTGCCGCCCAGCACCGTCACCGCCCGGTCGCGCACGAGCCGCACGAAGTCGCCGGGCGAGGGCAGTGGCCCGTCCGCCCGGCGCTGCGCCGGGACGGCCGAGGAGGACGGCACGGCGGAGAGCGTCGGCGCGGGCAGGCGCTCGTTCCAGCAGCCGGTGAGCATGGCCCGCACCAGCGCGTTGTCCCGGGCGGCCGACGCCATCCACTCGGCGGTGGCGGTGAGCCGGTCGCGCGGGTCGCTGTGGGTGGCCAGGGCCTGGTCGACCCCGGCGAGATACCCGTCTGCCTCCCGGCGTACCAGCGCTCTGGCCAGCCCCTCCTTGCTCCCGAACTCGTTGTACAGCGTCTGCCGGGACACCCCGGCCGCCGCGGCCACGTCGACCATCCGCACCGCGGACCACGGCCGACGGGCGAGTGCCGTACAGGCGGCGTCCAGTAGCGATTCCCGGGCTGCAGGCATCATCGCCTCCCTGGGGCGAGCGACTCTGCGCCCAGATTTGACGCGCGTACATGTACTGTCAAGGGTTCGCGGGGGCATGAGGGGGCGCGCTTCGGCCACGGAACACCGCCGTTGCCGCGCCCCGCTGCGGCCGCCGATCCGCCGTACGACCCGTGTGGCCTCGGGCCTTTGGACCCCGGCCCCCTGTAGCCCCGTACTCCCCCGGCCGATAGCGTTCGTCACATGCCGGACTACCTCGACGACCTCCGCCTCGCCCACGTCCTCGCGGACGCGGCCGACGCCGCCACCACGGCCCGCTTCAAGGCCCTCGACCTGAAGGTGGAGACGAAGCCGGACATGACCCCGGTGAGCGAAGCGGACAAGGCGGCGGAAGAACTCATCCGCGGCCACCTCCAGCGCGCCCGCCCCCGGGACGCGGTCCTCGGCGAGGAGTACGGCATCGAGGGCACCGGCCCGCGCCGCTGGGTGATCGACCCGATCGACGGCACCAAGAACTACGTCCGCGGAGTCCCGGTGTGGGCCACCCTCATCTCGCTGATGGAGGCGGGCGAGGGCGGTTACCGGCCCGTCGTCGGCCTCGTCTCGGCCCCCGCCCTCGGCCGCCGCTGGTGGGCCGCCGAGGGGCACGGCGCCTTCACCGGCCGCAGCCTGACCTCCGCGAGCCGCATCCACGTCTCCCAGGTCGGCACCCTGCCGGACGCCTCCTTCGCGTACTCCTCGCTCTCCGGCTGGGAGGAGCAGGGCCGCCTGAACGGCTTTCTCGACCTCACCCGCGAGGTGTGGCGCACGCGCGCGTACGGCGACTTCTGGCCGTACATGATGGTCGCCGAGGGCTCGGTCGACATCTGCGCCGAGCCCGAGCTGTCACTGTGGGACATGGCCGCCAACGCGATCATCGTCACCGAGGCGGGCGGCACCTTCACCGGCCTCGACGGCCGCCCGGGCCCGCACAGCGGCAACGCGGCCGCGTCCAACGGGCTGCTGCACGACGAGTTGCTGGGGTATCTCAACCAGCGCCACTGAGCCCCGGGAGAAACCCGCACACGCCCTCAACGGGCCACGCACGCCCCCTTGTTGACTCGCTCTTTACCTGGCACTCTGAAGCTATCCCCACTTGTGAATTTGTGAATCCCTGAACTTTCTCAGGGATCCGTAGGAGGTGGCCCTTTCCATGCTCGTCCGTGACGCCATGAGCACGGTGATCCTCACCGTCGGCCCCGCCCACACGCTTCGCCAGGCAGCCGCTCTGATGTCCGCCCGCCACGTCGGCGCCGCCGTGGTCCTCGATCCCGACGCCGGCGGTATCGGCATCCTCACCGAACGCGACATCCTCAACTCCGTGGGCCTCGGCCAGAACCCGGACACGGAACGCACCCACGCCCACACCACCACCGAGGTCGTCTTCGCCGCGCCGACCTGGACCCTCGAGGAGGCGGCCCGGGCCATGGCCCACGGCGGCTTCCGGCATCTCGTCGTCCTCGACCACGGCGAGGTGGCCGGCATCGTCTCGGTCCGCGACATCATCCGCTGCTGGGTCCCGGCCCGGGAACCGGCGCCCGCGCTCTGAGCACACGGCGGGCGGGCCGGACCCCGGAGGGTCCGGCCCGCCCGTCGGCGGCGGCTCAGCCGCGCAGCGCCTGTACGGCCACCTCCAGCCGCTTGCCGAAGTCGGCGTCCGCCCGGCGGAAGTTGCCGATCGCGCGCTCGGCGATGTCGTCGCGGGAGACGCCCGCGATCGCGCCCGCCAGGTTGGCGACCAGGCGCTCCTTCGCGTCCTCGTCCATCAGGCGGTAGAGGTTGCCCGCCTGCGCGAAGTCGTCGTCCTCGGCGTGCACCGGGGTCGGGTGGTTGCCCGTGGCACCGGTGACCGCGGTGGACCGCCACAACGGCCGGTCCGTCTGGGCGGGGCCGCCGAAGCTGTTCGGCTCGTAGTTCTTCGCACCGCCGTGCCGGCCGTCGTAGAGGAAGCCGTCACGGGAGTTGGTGCGCGCCCCGGTGGCGTGCGGGCGGTTCACCGGCAGGTGGTCGGCGTTGATGCCGACACGGTAGCGGTGCGCGTCGCCGTAGGCGAAGAGCCGGCCCTGGAGCATCTTGTCGGGGGACGGGCCGATGCCGGGCACGAAGTGCGCAGGACTGAAGATCGACTGCTCGACCTCGGCGAAGACGTTGCGCGGGTTGCGGTTCAGCTCCAGCCTGCCGATCTCGACGACCGGGTAGTCCGCGTGCGGCCACACCTTGGTCAGGTCGAAGGGGTTGAAGCGGTACGTCGCCGCGTCCGTCGCCGGCATGATCTGCACGCCCACGGTCCAGCTCGGGAACTCGCCCCGTTCGATCGCCTCGCGCAGATCCCGCTGGTGGGAGTCGGGGTCCTTGCCCGCCAGGACGTCCGCCTCCTCGGCGGTGAGGTTCTTGATCCCCTGATCGGTCCTGAAGTGGTACTTGACCCAGAAGGCCTCGCCCGACTCGTTGCTCCACTGGAAGGTGTGCGAGCCGAAGCCGTCCATGTGGCGGTACGACGCCGGGATGCCGCGGTCGCCGAAGAGCCAGGTCACCTGGTGGGTCGACTCCGGCGACAGCGACCAGAAGTCCCACACGTTGTCGGCTTCCGTACTGCCGGTGTAGGGGTCGCGCTTCTGGGTGTGGATGAAGTCGGGGAACTTGATCGCGTCCCGGATGAAGAACACCGGGGTGTTGTTGCCGACGAGGTCGTAGTTGCCCTCCTCGGTGTAGAACTTCAGCGAGAAGCCGCGCGGATCCCTGACGGCGTCCGGCGCGCCCAGGTTGCCGGCCACGGTCGAGAAGCGCAGGAAGACCTCGGTCCGCTTGCCGACCTCGGAGAGGAAGGCGGCACGCGTGTACGGGGTGACGTCGGCGGTCACCGTGAAGGTGCCGTAGGCACCGGCGCCGCGCGCGTGCACCACCCGCTCCGGGATGCGCTCGCGGTTGAAGTGGGCCAGCTTCTCCAGGAGCAGCTGGTCCTGCACGAGCACCGGACCGCCGACGCCTGCCGTCTCGCTGTTCTGGTTGTCGGCCACCGGGGCACCGGCCTCCGTGGTGAGCGGTCCCTGCGTCACGTGCGCCTCCTGCGTCATGCCCGACTCTTCCTGTCCCTTGGCCAAAGCCAGGCTCGATCCTACATTGGACTAAGTCCAAGTCAAACAGCATTCCAAAGTCACACCTATTCGGAATCTGGTCCTCTTGCTGTTACGCTGGTTCGCATGAGCGACCTTCTGGAACGGCTGCGCGGACGCGGATGGCGGATGACCGCACAGCGGCGCGTCGTGGCCGAGGTTCTCGACGGCGAGCACGTGCATCTGACGGCCGACGAGGTACACGCGCGTGCCGTCACGAAGCTGCCGGAGATCTCCCGGGCGACCGTCTACAACACGCTGGGCGAGCTGGTCTCCCTCGGCGAGGTGCTCGAGGTCACCACGGACAAGCGCGCCAAGCGGTACGACCCGAACGCGCACCGGCCGCACCACCACCTGGTCTGCGCCCAGTGCGGCGCGATCCGTGACGTGCACCCGATCGGCAACCCGCTCGCCGACCTCCCCGACACGGAGCGGTTCGGCTTCACCGTCTCGGACGTCGAGGTGACGTACCGCGGGCTGTGCCCGAACTGCGCCGGCGCCTGACACCGGCCGGCACCGAAAGAGGGGGGCGAAAGCCCCCCTCTTTCGCGCTCTGCCGCCCCGCACCCCGACGCGAACGCTGCCGCAAACGCACCTAGGGCCGGAATCCATCTCTGGATTCCGGCCCTGGGCCTTCAGTAGCGGGGACAGGATTTGAACCTGCGACCTCTGGGTTATGAGCCCAGCGAGCTACCGAGCTGCTCCACCCCGCGTCGGTGAACACGACATTACGTGAGGACGCTGCCGGGATGCAAATCCATTGGCGGTGAGTGGCGGGGGTCACTTCCCGGCCGGCCGAGACGGGCGGGGAAGGCCGCCGAGGCCGAGCGCAGCGCCTCGTCCTACGCCGACAGCTCCTCACGCAGGGCGTCCCGCAGCCGCCCCGCCCGCTCGGTGACCTCGGCGGGCCCGAGCGCCACCGCCCGGTCGGCCCACTTCTGCCCCTCGGCCAGCTCGCCCTGACGCGCGTAGACCAGGGCCAGCCGCAGCGCCGCCCGCCCGTGCCCGGCGTCGGCGGCCCGCGTCCACCACACCGCCGCCTCCGGCTCGCTGCCCTCACGGGCCAGCAGCAGCCCCAGGTTGAACGCCCCGTTGCGGGACCCGGCCTCGGCCGCCGCCCGGTACCACCGGGCCGCCTCGACCACGTCGCCCCGGGCCGCCGCGAGCATGCCCACCCGCACCTGGGCCCGCCGGTGCCCCTGGGTGGCCGCCCGCTCGTACCACTCCTCGCACTCGGTCTTCTCGTGCACGACCTCGCCCAGCTCGTGCGCCGGCTCCGGCGGCCGCCGCGCGTCGAGCACGGTGGCCAGGCGGTACGCCGCCTCCGCGCTGCCCCCGCCGGCCGCGCACCGCAGATGCCGCTCGGCCTCCTGTTCGTCCCCCTCGCGCAGCCGGGCGATCCCGACCTGCAGCGCGGCCTCGGTGTGCCCGGCGGCGGCCGCACGCTCGTACCAGCGCAGGGCGACCGGCTCCTCGCCCCGCCCGGCGTGCAGGATGCCGAGGTTGAACGCGGCGTCCACGCTCCCGGCCTCGGCCGCCTTGGAGAACCACGGCTCCGCCCCGGTCGTGTCGCCGCCCTGGAGCAGCAGGATGGCCAGCGCGTTCGCGGCCTCCCGGTGCCCGGCGTAGGCGGCCCGCCGGTACCACTGCTCGGCCTGTGCGGTGCGTCCCTGCTCGGCGCAGAGCAGCCCGAGGTTGTACGCGCCGTTGTCGTCCCCGGCGTCCAGCGCGGCCCGGTACCAGCGCTCGGCGGTCTGTGTCTCCCCGCGCTCGGCGTGCAGCGCGCCCAGCGCGTTGGCCGCGTTGCCGTCGCCGTCCTGGGCGGCCCTGAGCCACCACACGGCCGCGCTCTCGGTGTCCCCGGCGTCCCGCAGCAGGAAGCCGAGCGCGCAGGCGGCCTGCGGCTCCCCGTCCTTGGCCGAGGTCAGGTACCAGCGCCCGGCCTCCTTCAGTTCCCCGCGCTTCTCCAGGATCGCCCCGAGGTGCAGCGCGGCCCGCCGGTGGCCGCGCGCGGCGGCCTGCCGGTACCACTGCTCGACCTCCTCGACAGCGTTGTCGGCTCCGTCCTCGTCCTCGTGGGCGGCCTTGCGGTCGAGTGCGCGCGCCAGCCGGTAGGCGGCCTCCCGGTGCCCGCGTTCGGCGGCGGCGCGCATCCAGTGCTCGGCGGCGCCGTCCGCGCGGTGCTCCAGCAGGTCGGCGAGCGCGTACGCGCCCAGCGCATGACCCTGCTCGGCGGACTGGCGCAGCCAGTACTCGGCGGCGGGCTCGTCGCCGCGCTCGCGGTGGTGCCGGCCGAGGGCGTGCGCGGCGGCGGCCGAGCCGGCGACGGCGGCGATCCGCCACCAGCCGGCGGCCTCCTCGGCGTAGCCGCGCTGGTGCAGCAGGACGCCCAGGTTGTTGGCGGCGGCCCGGTCGCCGGCCGCGGTGGCGGCGCGCAGCTGGGGTTCGGCTCCGTCGAGGTCGCCGCGGCGCAGCAGCATGGCACCGAGGACGCTCATCGCCTCGGTGTCGCCGGTCTCCGCGGCGAGCCGCAGGCGGACCTCCTCGGCGGCGTCCCCCATGTCGCCCAGCTCGTCCCGGGCCGGCCCCTCATCCGAAGGCCGCACAAATCGCCCTGTCCCGAACAGAGTTGCCTTGTCCCCCATAACGTCCATCGTCGCACCACCTGCAACCTGGGTACACCCGGTATACCGCAGCCCGTGAGGTCACTTCAGCGTTTTGTCGACTTGCCCACAGAGAGATAAGTCAAACACAGTTCGCCCAACTCCCCACGGCGGCGCGGCGGTCTCCCCCCTCTGCACATGAGTTCGCACACCACGAAGGCCCGGATCCCTGTCAGGATCCGGGCCTTCGTCTTTCAGTAGCGGGGACAGGATTTGAACCTGCGACCTCTGGGTTATGAGCCCAGCGAGCTACCGAGCTGCTCCACCCCGCGCCGTTGTGCAGCAACCGTATCACGGCGCGAGGTGGTGTTGATCAGCCCCTGTTGCCGCCGCTGGTCTTGTCGGCCTTGGACTGTGCCTCCTCGGCCCGTTTCAGCGCGTCCTCCAGGTCCTTCTGCGCCTTGGCGTACGCGTCCCAGTCCGGGCCCTGGGGCTGCTTCAGGGCTTCCTTCCCGGCGTCGATGGCCTTCCGGGCGTCCTCCAGCGCCTGCCGGACCGTGGGATTGCTGGAGTTGGGCGGGTTGGTGCCGGTGTCCGGTGGCGTGGTCGAACTCTTCACGCCGAACACCTCGTTGAGGGCCTCGTCGAGCGTGTCCTTGAAGGCGGTCCTGCCCTCGTAGGTGACCAGGACCTTCCGGAGCAACGGGTACTTGAGCGACCCGCCGCGTACGTAGACGGGCTCCGCGTACAGCAGTCCCCCGTCGAGCGGCACGGTCAGCAGATTGCCGTACTCCACCTTCGAATGTCCGCGGCTGAGCAGGCTGATGGTCTCCGCGATGTCCGATTCGGAGTTGAACTGGCTCTGCACCTGCTTGGGTCCGTCGACCGTCGTGCTCGTCGGCAGCTTCAGGATTCTGATCTTGCCGTAGTCGCTGGTGCGCGGATCGGAGTCGACGGCCATGAACGCGCTGAGGTTGTCCCGCCCGTTGGGCGTGAACGTCGTCGTCAGCGAGAACGCCTGGGCGCTCTGGTCGGGCATCTTCATGCTCAGGTAGTACGGCGGCACCGCGCTGCCGGAGTCGTTGGTCGGGTCGTCCGGCACCTCCCACACCTCGCTGCCGCTGAGGAACGTCTGCGCGTCCGTCACGTGGTAGCGGGTGAGCAGCTCACGCTGGACCTTGAACAGGTCCTGCGGATACCGCAGATGGGCCATCAGGTCCGCGGAGATGGCCGCGCGGGGCTTGACCGTGCCGGGGAACGCCTTCATCCAGGTCTTCAGGACCGGGTCCTTGGTGTCCCACTGGTAGAGCTTGACCTCGCCGGTGTACGCGTCGACGGTCGCCTTCACCGAGTTGCGGATGTAGTTGACCTGGTTCTGCTGGGCGACCACCGCACGGGAGTTGTTGGTGGCGGTCAGCGAGTCGGCCGTCGTGTCGCCCAGGGTCGTACGGGAGGCGTACGGGTATCCGTTGCTGGTCGTGTAGGCGTCGACGATCCACTGGATGCGGTGGTTCACCACCGCCGGGTAGGCGTCGCCGTCGATGGTCAGCCAGGGAGCGACCGCCTCGACGCGGTCCTTCGGCGTGCGGTTGTACAGGATCCGCGACCCCTTGCCGATCGCACCGGAGTAGAGGATCTGCGGCTCGTTGAACGCCACCGCGTACGCGGCCCGGTTGATCGGGTTGTCGAGGTTGACCCCGCTCTTGCCCTTGTAGCTGGTGGTCCTCTCGCGCTCGTTGTCGGAGTAGTCGACCTCCTTCTGGGGGCCGCCGACGATCGAGTAGGCGGTGGTCTTCTCGCCGTAGTAGATCTGCTGCTGGTACGTGCCCAGGTCTCCCTGGGACGGCAGGTTCTTCTCGATGAAGACCGGCCGGCCCTCGCTGTCGGCCTCGGTGCCCTTGGCGGCGACCACGCCGTAGCCGTGCGTGTAGCGGAAGTGGTCGTTGATCCAGTTGTTCTTCGGGATGCCGTCCAGGTTCAGCTCGCGCAGACCGATGACGGTGTCCTGGTCCTTGCCGTCCTTGGTGGAGTACCGGTCGACGTCGAGGTTGGTCGGGAACCCGTAGTAGGCCTTGATCTGCTGCAGTTGCTGGAACGTCGGCGAGACGACGTTCGGGTCCATGATGCGGATGCTGGCCGTGTCGCCGACCTGGTCGCGCAGCTTGGTCTTGTCCGAGGTGCTGGACTTGCCGGCGTACTCGGTGACCTTGGTGTCGTCGATGCCGTACGCCCCACGGGTCGCCTTGAGGTTCTTCTGGACGTACGGGGCTTCCTTGGCCTGCTCGTTGGGCTGGACCTGGAACTTCTGCACGATGGCCGGGTACAGGCCGCCGATGAGGATCGCGGAGAGGACCATCAGGCCGAAGCCGATGACGGGCAGCTGCCAGGTGCGCCGCCACAGGGTGGCGAAGAACAGCAGCGCGCAGATGACGGCGATGCAGAACAGGATCGTCTTGGCGGGCAGATAGGCGTTGGCGTCGACGTAGCGCAGGCCCGTCCAGTTGCCGGTGGCCTTGAAGTCGCTGGACTTGACGGCGAGGCCGTAGCGGTCGAGCCAGTAGGCGACCGCCTTCAGTGCCACGAAGATGCCGAGGAGCACGGACAGGTGCCCGGTCGCGGCGGCCGTGGCGCGCGCGCCGGGGCTGGTGACGCGCAGCCCGCCGTACAGGTAGTGGGTGAGCGCGGCGGCGATCAGGCAGAGGATCGCGGTGGCGAAGCCGAAGCCCAGCAGGAACCGGTACCAGGGCAGATCGAAGGCGTAGAAGGCGACGTCGAGGTGGAACTGGGGGTCCTTCTGGTGGAAGGGCACGCCGTTGACCCACATCAGCCAGGTGCGCCACTGGCCGGCCGCCGAGGCGCCCGCGATCAGTCCGACGAGGGCCGTGACGGCGAGCAGCAGCCAGGTCTTGTACGGCGCGATGCCCATCCGGTAGCGGTCCAGGCTCTGCTGTTCCATGGACATGGCGCTCAGCGGGGGCCGCAGCCGGTGCGCGAGCCAGATGTTGAAGCCCACCGCGACAGCCATCAGCAGGCCGAAGACGAAGAACAGGCCGATCTTCGTCCACAGCATGGTGGTGAACACGGACGAGTAGTGCACCGACCGGTACCACAGCCAGTCCGTCCAGAAGCCCGCGAACATCGTGAACGCCATGCCGAGGACGGCGAGGACGCCCAGTGTCATGAGCAGGGTCCGGGCGCGCCGGGACGGGCGGCCCGCTCTGATCCGCGGCCCCGTCGGGCCTCCGCCGCGGTCCGGCATCTGGAAAGCCAAGGTGCGCACCTCGAAGTTCGCTGTCGATCCGTCAGGCCCCCGTGTTCGCGGGCCCCCCGTGGCCCGTCGTGATCGCGGGCCCACACCTATGCAACTTACTCACGGTTTACTCGGTTCCCGATTCCGGCCGGGAACGAGGCAGGATTGTGACCATGTCCAACACTCCCATGGCAGCGAACCCGCTCACCCGGGCCGTACTCGAGATCGACGAGTACGCCTCCGGCCTCGGCTGGGACCAGCCCGCTCGCCTCTTCGCCCTCGTAGACACCGCACGGCTGCGGGCCCAGGAACCCTCGCTCGCCGCCCAGCTCGGCCTGGAGGACGAGCCCGAGACCACCGGTCTCACCCCGATCGAGCAGGACGAGATCTCAACGGACAAGCCGCTCGACGAGTTCCTCGGCACCATCGCCTGGCCGGACGCGGTGGTCGGCTGCGCGCTCACGGTGGAGCGCCTGATGCTGCCCCCGTCGGCCGAGGCGCAGGTCCCGCAGGGCCTGAGCGAGGCCAGGCTGGCGAAGTGGGTGGCCGACCATCCCGAGCGTCAGGAGGTCCGCATGACGGTGGCGGTGCTGCGCGACGGCAGCCGCGAGTCGGCGCTGCGCCTGCGTGAGAAGGACTCCTCGACGGAGGTCCTCACGGGCCCGGACCTGGTGCCGGGCCTGGCGGACGCCCTGTCCACGACGTTCGAGGACTGATCAGTCCGAGGATCGATCTCCTCGGAGGCCGATCCCTTCGAGGACCGGTTCCGCTCCTTGCCTTCCCGTACGGCGCTGGGGGGGGGGGGGGGGGGGGGGGGGGGGGGGGGGGGGGGAAAGGGGGGGGGGGGGGGGGGGTGGGATGGGTGGGGGGGTGTTTGTGGAGGG